>JBEBXD010000018.1:0-49913 GCA_040391845.1 Tsukamurella paurometabola
GCCGATGGCGGTGGCCTGGACGCGCGGCGCGGTGAAGACCGCGCCGTCGGCCTGGGTCCCAGGCCCGCGCGCCCTGCGGGCCTGGGCGCTGGCCGGCGGGGACATCGACGGCGTGCACTACCTCCTCGCGCTCGACCCGCATGCACCCGAGAGCGCGCCCGTGCTCGCGACCGCGCTGATGCGCGCCGGCGTCGCCCCCACGCTCGTCGGCACGCGCGGGTCCCGGCCGGCCCTGCGGGTGTCCGGGCACCGTCGGCTCCTGCGCCTGCGGGAGAGCATCGGCGACCCGCCCCCGCACACCGACGCGGCGGCGCACTGGCCGCAGCCGTAGCCCCCGGCGAGGGTCTCCGCATCCGGCCCCGTCGACTGAGCGGACGATATCCGGGAGCGTGCAGCGGACCCTGTATATAAGGTGGGGCCCGAGGTGCGGCAGAATGGGCACCGAAGTGACCGCCTACGTCGGAAGTGACGCACGGGGTCGAGGTGGTGACGAAGACGCCACCGGAGCAGAGCAGGGAGGGTCCATGGCGGCACGCGGAGGTCGGAGTGGGGGCTCGGGCGATGGGGCGTTGCAGCGTCTGGTGATCGTGGAGTCCCCCGCCAAGGGCAAGAAGATCGGCGACTACCTGGGGCCGAACTACACGGTCCGCGCGTCGATGGGCCACATCCGGGACCTGCCCAGCCGCGACAACCCGCTCCCGGAGAAGGATCAGGGCAAGCCCTGGGCGCGCCTCGGCGTGGACGTCGACCACGAGTTCGAGGCCCACTACGTCACCTCCGCGAGCAAGCGCTCCACCGTCTCCGAGCTCAAGTCGCTGCTCAAGGACGCCGACGAGCTGTACCTCGCGACGGACGGCGACCGCGAGGGCGAGGCCATCGCGTGGCACCTCAAGGAGGTGCTCAAGCCGAAGGTCCCGGTCAAGCGGATGGTCTTCCACGAGATCACCCAGCAGGCCATCCAGGCGGCCGCGCAGGAGCCCCGCGAACTCGACATGAACCTCGTCGACGCGCAGGAGACCCGGCGCATCCTCGACCGGCTCTACGGCTACGAGGTCAGCCCCGTGCTCTGGCGCAAGGTCAACCAGGGCCTCTCGGCCGGGCGCGTGCAGTCCGTCGCGACCCGCATCATCGTGGACCGCGAGCGCGAGCGGATCGCGTTCCGCACCGCCGGGTACTGGGACATCGCCGCCCAGCTCGACGCCGGCGCCGAGGCGTCCCCGCGCACCTTCGGCGCGCGCCTGGTCACGATCGACGGCGACCGCGTCGCCACCGGCCGCGATTTCGACGCCCAGGGCGAGCTCCGCAAGCCCACGGGCATCACCGTGCTCGACGGTGCGCGGGCCAACGCCCTCGTCGCCGGGTTGCAGGGCGCGAACCTGACGGTGACGTCCGTCGACGAGAAGCCGTACACGCGCAAGCCCTACGCGCCGTTCATGACGTCGACGCTGCAGCAGGAGGCGGGCCGCAAGCTGCGGTTCACCACCGACCGCACCATGCAGATCGCGCAGCGCCTCTACGAGGGCGGCTACATCACCTACATGCGTACCGACTCGACCACGCTGTCCGAGACCGCGATCGCCGCGGCCCGCGACCAGGCGCGGCAGCTGTACGGGCCGGAGTTCGTGCACCCCACCCCCCGGCAGTACACGCGCAAGGTGAAGAACGCGCAGGAGGCGCACGAGGCGATCCGCCCCGCCGGCGAGAGCTTCCAGACGCCGGGCGCGCTGGCCTCGGTCCTCAACTCGGACGAGTTCCGGCTCTACGAACTGATCTGGCAGCGCACCGTCGCCTCCCAGATGGCCGACGTCAAGGGCACCACCCTGAGCCTGCGCATCGGCGGCGCCGCGTCGTCGGGCGAGAGCGTCGAATTCGCCGCGTCGGGCCGCACCATCACCTTCCCCGGCTTCCTCTCGGCGTACGTCGAGACCGTGGACGACCAGGCCGGTGGCGAGGCGGACGACGCCGAATCCCGGCTGCCGCAGCTGGTCAAGGGCCAGGCCGTCACCGCCGCCGAGCTGACCGCCGCGGACCACGTGACCAGCCCGCCCGCGCGCTACACCGAGGCGTCGCTGGTCAAGACCCTCGAGGAGCTGGGCATCGGCCGGCCCTCGACCTACGCCTCGATCATCAAGACCATCCAGGACCGCGGCTACGTGGTGAAGAAGGGCAACGCCCTCGTTCCGCAGTGGGTCGCGTTCGCCGTGATCGGCCTGCTCGAAGGCCACTTCGGCGGGCTCGTCGACTACAACTTCACCGCCTCCATGGAGGACGATCTCGACGAGATCGCCGGCGGCCGCGAGGGCCGCGTCGACTGGCTGACCCGGTTCTACTTCGGCGACGGCGGCGACTCCCCGGCCCCAGTCGGCGCCGACGGACCGGGCCCCGACAGCCCCGGGCTGAAGAACCTCGTGGCCGCGAACCTCGACGCGATCGACGCCCGCGCGGTGAACTCCATCCCCCTCTACACGGACCCTGACGGCAACGTCGTCTACGTGCGCGTGGGCCGCTACGGCCCGTACCTCGAGCGCACCGTCGCCCCCGCCGACGGGACCGGGGAACCGCAGGTCCAGCGGGCCAACATCCTGGCCTCGATGACACCGGACGAGCTCACCGAGGAGGTCGCGGAGAAGCTGTTCTCGACCCCGCAGGACGGGCGCCCGCTGGGCGTCGACCCCGCCACCGGCCACGAGATCGTGGCAAAGGAGGGACGCTTCGGCCCGTACGTGACCGAGATCCTGCCCGAGCCGGAGAAGGACCCCGAGGCCGAGGACCTGGACGCCGCCGCCAAGCCCAAGACCCGCAAGAAGAAGGCGGACGGGCCCAAGCCGCGCACCGGCTCCTTGCTCAAGACCATGGACATCGAGACCGTGACCCTCGAGGACGCGCTGCGGCTGCTGTCGCTGCCCCGCGTGGTGGGAACGGACCCCGAATCCGGCGAGGAGATCACCGCCCAGAACGGCCGCTACGGCCCGTACCTGAAGAAGGGCACCGATTCCCGCTCGCTGGCCACCGAGGAGCAGATGTTCACGGTGACGCTGGAGGAGGCGCTCAAGCTGTACGCGGAGCCCAAGCGGCGGGGCCGCGGCGCCGCCGCAGCGCCGCCGCTCCGCGAGCTGGGCAACGACCCCGTCTCCGGGAACCCGATGGTGATCAAGGACGGCCGGTTCGGCCCGTACGTCACCGACGGCGAGACGAACGCCTCGCTCCGTAAGGGCGACGAGGTCGCGAGCATCACCGACGAGCGCGCCTCCGAGCTGCTCGCGGACCGCCGCGCCCGCGGGCCGGTGAAGAAGAAGGCCACCAAGAAGGCGGCGAAGAAGACCGCCGCCAAGAAGGCGCCCGCGAAGAAGGCCGCCGCCAAGAAGACGGCGGCGAAGAAGGCGGCCGCGAAGAAGACGGCGGCGAAGAAGGCCGGCGCGCCGGCAGCGGACGCGGCGGCGCCGTCGAACGCGGACTAGCTCAGTCGTCGACGGGCCGCGCGAGCCGGGTGAGCCGGCCGCGGCCGCGGAGCTCGATCGCCTCGCCGAGCACCCACAGGGCCTGCTCGGCGGGTGTCGCAGCCTCCACGGCCCGGCCCGCGGCCAGCAGCGACGACGGCTCCGACTTCGCGATCTCCGTGATCCGGGCCGCCTCGTTCACCGGGTCGCCGATCACCGTGTACTCGAACCGGGCCTTCGCGCCGATGTGGCCCGCGACCACCTGGCCGGCGGAGACGCCGATGCCGAAGCCGGTACCGCCGAGCACGTCACCGAGCTGCACCCGCATCTCCCGGGCGGCGGCCAGCGCCGCCCCCGCGGCGTCCGGGTGGGGGAGCGGCGCCCCGAAGATCGCCAGCGCCGCGTCGCCCTGGAACTTGTTGACGAAGCCGCCGTGCAGGTCCACCAGGTCGACGACCACCTTGAAGAAGTCGTTGAGCAGGTCCACGACCGCCGCGGGGGTCTCGGTCACGGCGAGCTTCGTCGACCCCACCAGGTCCACGAACAGCACGCTGACCTCGTTGATCTCGCCGCCCAGGTGGGTGCCGTGCTCGAGGGCCTGGCGCGCCACGTCCTGCCCCACGTAGCGGCCGAACATGTCGCGCATCCGCTGCCGCTCGGCCAGGTCGTGCACCATGTCGTTGAATCCCGCCTGCAGCAGGCCCAGCTCGCTGGAGTCGTAGATCTTGACCGAGGCGGTGAAGTCCCCGTCGCGCACCTTGCGCTGCGCGCGGAACAGGTCGCGGATCGGATCGCCGATGGACTTCGCGGCCCGGACGGTGCCGAGCAGGCCCGCGGCGAGGGCGACCACCGACAGCAGCAGCACCGGGTTGACCAGCGTGGTGGCGTTCGGGTCGATGACCCCCATCTCCTGGGTGAGGACCACCATGATGATGCCCACGATCGGCGTGGCGGTGCCCAGCACCCAGCTGAGCAGGATGCGGGTGGTCACCGAGAGGCCCGCGGAGCCCTGCGGCTCCTGCGCCAGCGCCGCGACGGTGACGGGCCGCAGCACCCGCTCCGTCTGCATGTAGCTGAGCGCGCACGTGGTGATCGCGCCCAGGAACACCGTCAGCGCCACCACCACCCGGATGCCGCCCGGCGAGTTGAAGTTGATGACCACGAAGATCGCGCCGCCGACCAGCCAGAAGACGGCCTGCAACAGCGACATCCGCAGCGGGAGGGCGAGCGCCATCCGGGAGATCGCGGGATCGTACGGGGCGCTGCGGCGGTGCCAGCGCAGGACGGGCAGCACCAGCCGCAGGCCGATCAGCATGCCGAGCACGCTCGCTGCCAGCAGGTAGGTGATGAACACCAGCAGGTTGACGCCGCTGATCTCCTGCAGCTGCACCGACTGCTGCACGGGCAGCGCGAACCGGAGGAAACCGAACACGAACACCGCGCCCAGGATGTTCGACCGGAGGATGTCCAGCGCGAAGATCGGCCAGGGCGTCTTGGCGAGCCACCGCGCCAGCCGCAGGGCGCGGCTGAGTCTGCTCTTCGGTGCTGGCACCGCTCCAACTTAGCCTGCGCTCGCGGTCGGACGGGAGGGCTAGGGTGTGGGGGTGAGCTCAGTGTTCGATCGCCTGGTGGGGCAGGAAGCGGTGGTGGCGGAGTTGCGGGCCGCGGCCGCCGCCGCACGGGAGGTGGTCGCGAACGGGGGCACCGTCGCCGACCTCGCGGGATCGGCGATGACGCACGCCTGGCTGTTCACCGGCCCGCCCGGATCGGGCCGCTCGGTGGCGGCCCGGGCGCTCGCCGCGGCCCTGCAGTGCGACGATCCGGGGGAACCCGGGTGCGGTCACTGCCGCGCCTGTACGACGGTGCTGGCGGGCACGCACGCGGACGTGCGGGGGATCGCCCCGGACGGGCTCTCGATCGCGGTGAAGCAGATGCGCGAGGTGGTCGCGGACGCGTCGCGCCGGCCGTCCGTCGGCAGCTGGCAGGTGGTGCTCATCGAGGACGCGGACCGGCTCACCGAGCAGGCGGGCAACGCGCTGCTGAAGATGGTCGAGGAGCCGCCCGCGCAGACCATCGTGCTGCTGTGCGCGCCCACCGTGGACCCGGAGGACATCTCCGTCACGCTGAAGTCCCGGTGCCGGCACGTGCCGCTGATCACGCCCTCGGTGCCGGCGATCGCGGCCGTGCTCGAGCGCGACGGCATCGACCCCGAGCGGGCGGCCTGGGCGGCGGGCGTGTCCGGCGGGCACGTCGGGCGCGCGCGGCGCCTCGCCACCGACCCGGAGGCGCAGAAGCAGCGCAAGCAGGCGCTGGGCCTGGCCCGCGCGGCCACCTCGGAGGGCGTGTACGGCGTCGTGGAGCAGTTGCTGCGCGATGCGGAGGCCACCGCCAAGGAACTGAACGCCGACCTCAACGAGCGGGAGACCGAGGACCTCAGGACCGCGCTCGGCGCCGGCGGCGTGGGCCGCGGCACCGCGGGGGTGATGCGGGGGTCCGCCGGCCAGCTCAAGGACCTGGAGAAGAGGCAGAAGGCGCGAGGCACCCGCGCGGTCCGCGACTCGCTCGACCGCGCCCTCATCGACCTCGCGGCGCTGTTCCGCGACGCCCTGGTGCAGGGCACCGGCGCGTCGGTCACGCTGATGCACCCGGACGAGGCGGAGCAGACCCGCCGGCTCGCCGGGTTCGCCCGCCCGGAGGGCCTGCTTCGGTGCGTGGAATCGGTGCTCGCGTGCCGGGAGGCGATCGACCTCAACGTCAAGCCCGTCGTCGCGCTGGACGCGATGGCGGCGGGGGTGTCCACGGCGCTGCGCGAGCACCGCTTCTGACCTCCCGCCCCCAGGGGGCTACAGGTCCGTGAAGGTGATGCGCACCGAGATCGGATCGGTCTGCAGCGCCCGGAACCCGCTGGCCACGAGCGGCGCGAGGAACCGGTTCGAGGCGAACGAGGCGACCCGCGCGGTCACGTCGTCGTCCGGGACGAACTCGGCGGTGCCGGAGCGCCAGCGCCGTCCGTCCCGGATCCGCACGTGCGGATCCCCCGCGATGTTGTGGGCCCAGCCGGACTTGCGCCCGTGCTGGCTCACGATCCACGCGCCGGTGTCGTCGAACGAGGCCGCGACGGGAACAGTGCGTTCCTTGCCCGTCCTCCTGCCCGTCGTCCGCAGGTCGGTGGCGTAGGAGGTGGAGATGCCGAGTCGATTCAGTGCCGCCACAGCGGGATTGGCCACGGTGCGCCCGATCCGGCGTTCGATCGCGAACTTGCGGGATCGGGTGGGGGTGGATGGCGCGACGGCCCGCCGGGCCGGCTTGAGCGCCCCGATCCCGTTGCGCTGCACCGTCGACAGCGCGGTGCGCCACGTCGCCCGGTCCGGGTCGGGCGTGCGGCCGGAGCCCATGGCGTGCAACTGGTCGGTGTGCCACTGCAGGTCGAGCGCGCCCTCGAGCGCCTTCACCGTGCCGGTGCGGGCGAGGCGCCGGGGAACCGGCAGGGTGATCGCGCGGCGGGCCAGGGATTCGGTCGCGCCGCTCAGCACGTCCGAGGCCACCCGCGGGCTGATCGCGGTCGGGCGGCCCACGCCCACCACGTCGCACGCGCCGGATGCCAGCGCCTCGTCCATGCCCGCGCGGGTGCGGAACCCGCCGGTCACGGCGAGCGGGATCCCCCGTGCCACATCGCGCACGGTCGCCGTGTAGTCGAGGAAGTAGGCCTCGCGCTCGCGCGTCCCGGCCGATGCGGCCGGGCGGCCCATCATGGCCGGCGATTCGTAGGTGCCGCCGCTGATCTCCAGCAGGTCGATGCCCGTTGATCCGAGAGACTCGATCACGGAACGGGATTCGTCGTGCGTGAATCCGCCGCGCTGGAAATCGGCCGAGTTGATCTTGACGCCGACCGCGAATCCGGGGCGCACCGTGGCGCGCACGGCGTGCACGATCTCCAGCAGGAATCGCGCCCGGTTCTCGATGGTGCCGCCCCAGCGGTCGGTGCGCCGGTTGGACAGGGGGGAGAGGAACTGCGAGACGAGGTATCCGTGGGCGGCGTGGATCTGCACCCCGTCGAAGCCCGCCTCGTCGGCGAGCGAGGCCGCGAGGGAGAAACGGGCGATCACGTCGTAGATCTCCGTCTCGGTCAGGGCGCGCGGGGCGGGGATGCCGGGGATGCCCAGGCCGATCGCCGACGGTGCCACAGCAGCTTCGGTTCCGGCGATCGGATTCGCCTGCCGCCCCGGATGGTTGAGCTGCATCCAGACGGGGGAGCCGCCGTTCTGCGCGTTCTTCGCCCAGCGGCGGAAGTCGTCCTGGTGGTGGTCGTCCTCCAGGACCACGTTCCCGGGCTCGCCGAGATGGCGGCCGTCGACCATCACGTTCCCCGTGACGATGAGCCCGTATTCGCCGTCGGCCCACCGGGAGTAGAGCCGGTCCAGATCGCCTCCCGGGGCGCCGCCGGGGGCGGCGAGGCCCTCGCTCAGTGCGGGTTTCATGATCCGGTTCGGGAGCACCGCGCCGCACGGGAGGGTGATCGGCGCCGCGAGTGTGGCGGTTCGCTTCGTGGATGTCGTCATGTCGACCTCGTTCTGCCGCTCGGGATTCGAGACCGACTATACCGATCGGTGTACTTCCGGGCAATCGATTCCGGGAATCGAGATCAGTTCCCCCGCAGCTGCACCTGCTCGATGGTGGTCTGCCACGTGCCGCCGGAGGCCTGCGTGAGCCCCGTGATCCAGACCAGCACGTAGCGGGTCTTCGCGGCGTCGCTCGCGGAGAAGGCGGTGTCACCGTCGGTCAGGGTCCCGTCCCACACCGTGGTCGTCGAGTCCAGCGAGCCCACGGACGCCGACGGCGAGGTGCGCACCTGCACCGTCGATCCCGCGCTCGGCGAGGTGATGGTGCCGGAGGTGACCGACGCCTCGCGGTCGAGGGTGAGGAGGAATCCGACCCCGGACTTGAGCCCGCCGAACCGGGGGCCGCTGAAGTACTGGTCGGTGCGCCACGGCGGCGACGCGCCCGTCAGCACGTTCGCGAGGTTGGGCGACGAATCGCCCGTGCCCTGGAAGTTCACGAGCTGCACCGATGTGGCGGTGAGGGGGGATCCGCTCGACGTTCCCCCGCCGCCGGTGTTCTTGAACAGGAGGACGCCGCCGGCCACCAGCGCGATGACCACGATGAGGGCGCCCAGGGCGATGGGCAGGCTCCGGCTGTGGCGCCGCCCGCTCCCGCCGTACTCGGCCGGCGGGTACTGCTCCTGCGACGCGTCGTGCCGCGCGGAGGCGGGGAGCCGCTCCGCGCGGGTCGGGGCGGGCTGGGCGGCGGTGTGCGGGCCGGGGTACTCGCCCGTCGCCGGGGGTGACGCGAGTTCCGCGGTGCCGGCCGGCGCGGTCGACGGTGCCCGGCCGCGCAGCCCCTCGACGAACTCGGCGCACGTGGCGTACCGGTCCTCGGGGCGCTTGGCGAGGGCCTTGCGGAAGACGGCGTCGAGGTGGTCTGGGAGCGAGGGGTTGCGCGCGGTGATCTTCGGCGCGGGCTGGTTCAGGTGGGCGGCGATCACCGCCGCGGGGGAGTCGCCCGGGAAGGGCGGTTCGCCGGTGAGCAGCTCGAACACGGTGCAGCCCAACGAGTACAGGTCGGCGCGGTTGTCGAGGATCTTGTTGTCGAAGGCCTCGGGCGACATGTACGACATGGTTCCGACGGTGACCCCGGTGGAGGTGACGCCGACGGCCTCGCCCGCGGCCTTGGCGATGCCGAAGTCGGCGAGCTTGACCTGCGGCGCACCGTCGGCGTCGAACGCCACGAGGATGTTGGCGGGCTTGACGTCGCGGTGCGTGATGTGGGCGTGCCGGTAGGCGTAGTCCAGGGCGGCCCCGGCACCGTCGGCGATGTCGATGGCGAGGGACAGCGGCATCGGGCCCCGCTCGGCCACCATGCGCGCGGTGTCCGGGCCCGCGACGTACTCCATGGTGATCCACAGCCGGCCGTCGAACTCGCCGCGGTCGTACAGGTGGATGATGTTGCGGTGGTTGAGCTGCGCCAGCAGGTAGGCCTCGCGCTCGAACCGCGCCTTGTACTGCGGGTTGCTGCTGACGGAGGTGTGCAGCAGCTTCAGCGCGTCCTGGCGGGGCAGGCGCGGGTGCGCGACGAGGAACACCTCGCCCATCCCGCCACCGCCGAGCCTGCGGACCACTCGGTAGCCCGCGATCTGCTGCTGGTTCATCGCTCCCTCACGCCCGGCCGCCCGTCGGCCGCACCGAGTCAACGGTAGCGGTAGACGGGCGGCAGTGGCGATCGGTGCAGGTCAGACGGTGACCTTGGCGTGGCGGCTCGAGCTCAGGCGCAGGCCCGATTCCTCGCCGAAGGAGAGCTCGCTGCGCAGACGCTTGGCATCCTCGAAGTAGCTCATCGACATCCGCCAGTCGTCGTGCTCGCCCTGGCGGGGCAGTTCGTTCAGCGCGCGCTGGACGTAGCCGGCCTCGAAGTCGAGGGCGGGGCGGGTGGGCATGTCCGGGTCGGCGACCGCGACGGCGGTGTCCTGGCCCTGGGCGTCCATGGTCGCGATCAGCGTGGTGATGTACTTCCACAGCATGCCCACCTTGAGCGTCCACGACGAGTTCGTGTAGCCGATGGCGAGCGCCGCGTTCGGCACTCCCGAGAGCATCGCGCCGCGGTGGATCACGGCGTTGGGCAGGTCCACCGCGCGGCCGTCCACCGCGAGCTCCACGCCGCCGAGCAGCTTCAGCTTGAGGCCGGTCGCGGTCACGATGATGTCGGCATCCAGGTGCTCGCCGCTCGCCAGTTCGATGCCGGTCTCGTCGAAGGTGGCGATCCTATCGGTCGCGACAGCGGCCCGGCCGGAGCGGATGGCCTTGAACAGGTCGCCGTCGGGCACGGCGCACAGGCGCTGGTCCCAGGGGTTGTACGGCGGGTTGAAGTGCACGTCCACCGGGTAGTCCTTGGGCAGGCGCTTGGCGTTCTCGCGGCGGATGATCGTGCGGGCGAGATCCGGGAACCGCTGGGCGAACACGTACACGCCGCGCTGCTGCCAGATGAACCGCTTGCGGCTCAGGTCGTGGCCGATCCGGTGGCCGAACGCGCGGTGGAACAGGTTGGTCAGGGGGTCCTGCTTGGGGACCGGCATGATGTAGGTGGGCGTGCGCTGCAGCATGGTCACCTGCGCGGCCTGCTTCTCCCCCTGGAGCAGCGAGGGCACCAGGGTCACGGCGGTGGCGCCGGAGCCGATCACCACGACCTTCTTGCCGGAGTAGTCGAGGTCCTCGGGCCAGAACTGCGGGTGCACGATCTGTCCGGCGAACCTCTCGCGCCCGGCGAACTCGGGGGTGAAGCCCTCGTCGTAGTCGTAGTAGCCGGTGCCCGCGAGGATCCAGTTCGCGGTCATGGTGACGGTCTCGCCGCCCCGCTCGACGGTCAGCGTCCAGCGGCCGTCCTCGGTGGACCAGTCGGCCGAGAGCACCCGGTGCCCGTAGCGGATCTTGTCGGTGAGGCCGTTCTCCTCGATGGTCTCGCGCAAGTAGTCGATGATCTTGTGCGCGTCGGCGATGGAGTCCTTGGCCTCCCACGGCTTGAACTCGTAGCCGAAGGTGTGCAGGTCGGAGTCGGAGCGGATACCGGGGTACTTGAACAGGTCCCAGGTGCCGCCGAAGGTCTCGCGGCCCTCGAGGATGGCGAAGGACTTCGTCGGCAGGTCGGTGGTGATGTAGTGGCCTGCGCCGATGCCGGAGATGCCGGCCCCGATCACGATGATGTCGAGGTGCTCGGGCGTGGTGCTCGTCATGGTTGTTTCTCCTGGTCCGTTGGCTCAGTGATAGAACCGATGACTTACTCTCTCGCTCCGCGGTGGGGTGCGGCCAGCGCAGAATGCACCCGGTTGCGGGCGGCCGTGGTGCAGATCGTCACGCGTCGCCGAGCCAGCGCAGCACGTCCAGGGCCACCGCCACTCCCGTGGGGTTCTCTGTCAGCGGGCGGGGCAGCAGCTCGTCGGCCCGGGCCAGGCGCCGGATCACGGTGTTGCGGTGCGTGTACAGGCGTTCCGCGGTGCGGGACGTGTTGAACTGCTCCTCGACGTACGCCGCGACGGTCTCCCGGGTCTCCTGGTCCGCGGTGAGCAGGTCGCCCAGGGTGTCGCGGACGAACTCGTCGGCCTTGCCGGTATCGCTGGTCACCAGGGAGATCAGGGCGATGTCGTCGTACCGGGCCACCCTGCGCCGGGTGCGCAGGCGGGTCATCAGGCGCTGCGCGGTCCCGGCGTCCAGGTGGCTGCTCCGGAACCCGTCCAGGTCCTCCCCGGGGCGGCCCAGGGCCACCCGCACGTCGGGGTGGTCGGCCAGTTCGCGGGCCAGGTCACCGGAGTCGGGAACGACGGTGCCGGGCAGCCACAGCCACAGGGCGGAGGCGCTCGCGACCACGGTGAGCGGCCGCGGGGTTCCGGCGAGGCGGGCCTGCGCCTGCGCCGCCGCGTCGAGGCCGCCGGCGGTGCCGGTGGTCCAGACGACGGCGGCGGTGTGCGGCCCGGTGAGCCGGTAGCCGAGCTGCTGTTCGGCGCGGGAGCGGGTGATGGGGGCGCCCTCGAGGATCAGGGAGACCGCTGCCAGACGGTCCGCGTTGGTCCCGGTGGTCAGCTGCTCGCGTTCGCCGGCCATGCGGAGCGTGATCGCGTCGATGGTGTCGTCGACGTAGGTCGACATCGACGCCCAGGAGACCGACAGCAGCTCGTGCAGGTCGCCGGGATCGTCGGTCAGGTCGAAGCACAGGCCCATCCAGAGCGGCCACGCGGCGTTGATGCCCTTGCGATAGGTGTCGATGCCGTGCAGGTCGAGGCCCCGTCGCACCAGGTCCCGGGCGACGGCGAGGGCGTCCGCGGAGTCGATGTTCGGCGGCACGCGGCGCCCCGGGTGGGCCAGGTTGTGCGCGGCCCAGTGCTGCATCACGGCCGTGTCGGACTGCCGCACCAGCTCCGCCAGCGTGGGGTCGGCGGCGATGGGGGAGAGGATGATGCCGGTCAGCGTCGCGTCCTGCAGTGCGGTGATCCACTCAGGCGGCGGATTGCTCGCGACCTCCGCGGCGCGGCGGATCAGTTCCTTCACCCGGTCCGAGGGTTCGGGCCAGCTCTGTTCCATCCGTCGATTCTCTCCCATCGGGCCCCCGGGGAGGCGCCTCGACGGCGCGCGGGAAGCGGGGTAGGTTATTACAAGAAGATTCTGTAATAACCGGAAGGAGCGCCGGCCGTGCCCGACGTGACGCGCGAGGACTCCGAACTGCGGCCCGCCCCGCGGGTGCTCGGCAACACGACGGAGCTCGCGCGGGGCGTCGTCGCCGGGGCGGACGTCGCGTGGAAGCTCGACGTGGCGGACCGCGACCTGGACTCGAACCTCATCCGCCTCGCGCCCGGCGGCTCGATCGGCGAACACCGCGGCGCCGAGGTCGACGTGCTGATCCACGTGCTCGCCGGCGCCGGGACGGTCGGCACCGAGACCGGCGACGTGCCGGTCGCCGCGGGGGACCTCCTCTGGCTGCCGCGCCGCTCCCGTCGCTCGATCACCGCCGGCGACGCGGGGCTCGCCTACCTCACGGTGCACGGCCACCGCGAGCCCACCCTCACCATCGAGCCGCTCGGGCCGCGGAAGTGACACCATGACCTATGTGATCGCCGAGCCCTGCGTGGACGTGATGGACCGGGCCTGCGTCGAGGAGTGCCCCGTGGACTGCATCTACGAGGGCGGCCGCAGCCTGTACATCCAGCCGGACGAATGCGTCGATTGTGGTGCGTGCGAACCGGCCTGCCCCGTCGAGGCCATCTTCTACGAGGACGACGTACCGGACGAGTGGGCGCAGTACGTGAGCGACAACGCCGACTTCTTCACCGAGACGCTCCCGGGCCGCGACGGCCCCGTCGGATCCCCCGGCGGCGCCGCCAAACTCGGTCCCGTGCCGGCCGACGCCCCGGTGGTCGCCGCGCTCGCGCCGCAGAACCCGGGCGGGTGATCCCGGTGCGCGACGAGATCCTCGAGCACCTGCGGGCCAGTCCCGACGGTGCCACGGTGGCGGACGTGGCGGAGGCGACGGGCGCACCGTCGACGACGGTGCGCTTCCACCTGCGCGGCCTCCGGGACGACGGGCTCGTCGAGATGCGCACCGCGGCGCCCGACGGGCCCGGGCGCCCCAGCGCGCTCTACTACGCCCGCGCGGCGATGGACCCGTCCGGCCCGCGCACCTACGAGGTGCTCGCGGAGGTCCTCGTCCGCGCACTGTCGGCGGCCCCGGACACGCGGGAGCAGGCGCTCGCCGCCGGCCGGCAGTGGGGCGCCGAGCGCGCCCGCGCCGCCGCCGACCCGGTCGACGATCTGGTGGCGGTTCTCGACGACTTCGGCTTCGCCCCGGAGGCCGCGGACGATCGCGCGAGTATCCGCCTGAACCGTTGCCCGTTCCTGGAACTCGCGCGCAAGAGCCCCGGCGTCACCTGCTCGGTGCATCGCGGCATCATGCAGGGCGTGCTCTCCGCGCACGGCCCGCGCGTCACCCTCGCCGGGCTCGACGCGTTCGTCTCCGGCGACCACTGCGTCGCGGCGCTGTCCCGCCGGGGCGAGGCATGAGTGTGCTGTCCCGGTCGTGGGAGGACTGGGCGGAGAGGCGTCAGGTCCCGCTGTACGTGACCGGACTGGCCGCGGGCGCCGCGCTCGGTCTGGCCGTCCCGGCGGTGGCGCGGCCCGCCGAGGCGGTGATCGAACCCGTGCTCGGGCTGCTGTTGTACGCCACGTTCCTCGGGATCCCGTTCGGGCGGATCGGCGCCGCGCTACGGGACGCGCGCTTCCTGGGCACGGTGCTGGTGGTGAACTTCGTGGCGGTGCCGGTCGTGGTGGCGGTCCTGTCGCGGATCGTCGCGCACGATCGGGTGCTGCTCGTGGGCGTGCTGTTCGTCCTGCTCACGCCCTGCATCGACTACGTGATCGTGTTCAGCGGCCTGGCGGGCGGAGCGCAGGACCGGCTGCTGGCTGCGGCGCCCGTGCTGATGCTGGCGCAGATGGTGCTGCTTCCGCTGCAGCTGTGGCTGTTCGTGGGCGGTGAGGTGGTTCGCACCATCGAGTACGGGCCGTTCGTGGCGGCCTTCCTGTTCGTGATCGTGGTGCCGCTGCTGCTGGCCGGGGCCACGCAGCGGGCCGCGGCCCGGTGGCGGTGGGGCGCGGCGCTGCAGTCCGCGGTGTCGGCCGCGATGGTGCCGATCATGGTGCTCACGCTGGCGGTGGTGGTCGCCTCCCAGATCGCGGGCGTGCGGGACCGGCTCGCGTCGCTGCTGTTGGTGATCCCGGTGTTCGTGCTGTTCGTGGTGGTGATGACGCCGGTCGGGGCCGCCGCGGGGCGATGGGCGGGCCTGGATGCGCCCGGCCGGCGCAGCGTGGTGTTCAGCGGTGTCACGCGGAACTCGCTGGTGATCCTGCCGCTGGTCCTCGCGCTCCCCGCCGCGTACGCGCTCGCCCCGCTGGTGGTGGTCACGCAGACGCTGGTCGAGTTGGTCGTGATGGTCGTCTTCGTCCGGCTGATCCCGCGCGTGATCGCCTGAGGCGCGGGCGATCCGGCTACGCCGGGTCGCCGGGGCCCAGGGAGTCGGTGATGGACGAGAGGATGCGGAGGGCGTCCGATCGGTCCGCCGCGGTCAGGCCGGAGAGCATCCTCTCCTCGACGGCGCGGACGGCCGCCGACGCCTTCTCCAGGCTCCGCCGGCCGCGCGGGGTGAGCCGGGCGGGAAGGGTCTTCCCGACGGTGGCGCGCTCGGGCCTCGTCACGTACCCGTCGCGTTCGAGGGCCTGGAGCAGCACGTTCATCGACTGCCTGGTCACGAACGCTCCCCGCGCGAGCTCGGAGTTCGAGAGGCCGGGCCGCTGCGCGAGGAGCTCGAGGCAGGCGTAGTGCGTCACCGTCATCCCCAGCGGCCGGAGCACGTCCTCCATCGCCGCCCGGAGGGAACTCGCCGCCTCTTTGAGGAGGTAGCCCACCGAGGTGTCCAGGTCGACTCCCGCGCGGTCTTGACTCATGTCAGTATACTGACATACCTTGGGGATGTCAGAAAACTGACACGAACTGAAGGAGTAGGACGATGCCCGTCACCGGGTCCCGATTTCATCTCCATACAGTCCCGCGACCTCGAAGCGTCCCGGGCGTTCTACGAGCAGTACCTCGGCCTCGTCCGGTCGCCGTCGGGGCCGCCCGGAGCCGTCGTGTTCGAGACGGCCCCGATCGCGTTCGCGCTGCGCGAGCTCGTTCCCGGAACCGATCTCGATTCCGCCTCCCGCCCCGGGATGGGCGTCGCGATCTGGCTGCACGCCACCGATGTGCAAGCGATCCACGACAGGCTCGCCGCCGACGGGCGCACCATCGTCGCGGCGCCGATGGACGGCCCGTTCGGGCGCACCTTCACCGTTGCCGATCCCGACGGCTACCACATCACCCTCCACGATCGTGGCTGAGCCGCACCGCTTCTGGATCAACACCGTCAGCCTCGAGCAGTCCGACTTCGAGACGATCGCGGCCGCCATGGCGGTGCGGAAGGACCCGGCGGCGGACTAGCGGTGCGCCGCAGCCGAATCGACGGATTCGCGCGCCTGCCGGCGGTCGTCGCCGAATCCCACGCAGAGCCGGTACAGCATGTCCTCGTGCAGTGCCCGCGCGTGCTCGGGCTGCAGGAGTCCGGTGAGTGCGGAGAGGACGGCGCCGTGGCCGGCGGTCCACACCTCGCCCGCCCACATCGCCGGCCGGTACGCCTCGTCGGGGTGGAAGCGTCCGTCCGCGATGCAGCGGTCGATGAGCCCCGCCAGCCGGTCGAACACGGCGGCCCCGGGGTCGCCGGTGTCGTCCGGCGGCTGGTCGACGAACATGATGCGGTACGTCTCCGGTTGTCGGTGGCCGTGTTCCACGTGGATCGCGGCCGCGCGGGCGAGGTCGGCCACCGGGTCATCGGTCGGTGCGGCGGCGTCGAGCGCGACCAGCAGCGCCCGGATCGCGTGCCCGCGTACGTGGCGGTGCACGTCGTCCATGCTTCCGAAGTAGGTGTACACCGCGGTCGTCGAGGTGCCCGCGTCGCGGGCCAGCCGCCGGGCGGTCAGCGCCGCCCGTCCCTCGGTGCCGAGGATCCGGATCGCCGCCTCCGTGACCGCGCCCCGGATCGCGGGGTCGAGCGCGCGCGGGCTCATGCCGTTCCCCGGGCGCGCCGGATCGACCAGGCCCACGCCAGGGCGGTGATCGCCCAGAGCGGATAGTTCAGCAGGATGCGCATGAGGACCATCGTGCCGGGTTGGTCGTGCTGGTAGAACCACACCTGGGTCGCGGCGCGGGCGGCGAAGGCGCACGCCGCCACGGCCGTGGCGACCGAGTAGCCGATCAGGGCCGGCCGGTTCCGCCTCCACCGCATCGGCGTTCCGTTCAGCAGGCTCCACAGGACGCCGGCGAGGGGCCGGCGCAGCGGGATCGACACTGCTGCGACCACCGCCGCGGCGGCGTAGCCCCAGATGTCCGGCAGGAAGAAGTCCCGCGTCTGTCCGGTCCGGTACGCGAACGCGGACGAGATGAGCACGCCCACCAGCCCTCCCACGGCGGGCCGCACCGTCTGCCCCCGCAGGCGTCGGGCGACGAGCACGACGGTGGCCACCGCGATCGCGAGTCCGATGGCGGGGCCGATTCCGGTGAGTGTGCGGGCGCCGACGAACACCAGCGAGGGCACGGCGGAGTGGACGAGCCCCGTGGCCCCTCCGACGTGGTCCCAGGCCGTCGGCCTGCGCCCGTCGGTATCGACCATCCGTTGATCGTTCACCTGAGATCGCCCCGCTTCCCTCGCGCGATCGGCGCACACGAGGTAAGTGTAACGCTGTTACTTTACGCTGGTGCACGATCACGGGTGATCGGTGTGGGAGCGGGGAAATCCCATCGCGACCACCGTCCGCCGCGCCATAGAGTTACCAGCGTGAACGAGTACGTGAGACCGTCGGTGCCTGAGCGGGTGTACCGCGATGAGTCGGGCGCGGTGATCGAGTACGGGGACCGTTGGGGCTTCGATTCACCGCCTGATGACAGCTACTCGCGTACCAGCAACCTGGGCAGGTTCGAGCCTCTGCACCAGGTCGCGGACGCGCTCATCGACCACCTGGTGAGCACCTACGAGGTCACCGCCACGCCCGTGGAGATGGACGACACGAACAGGAACTGCTCGACGCTCAGAGCCGTCCGTCTCACTCCCGCCGTGGAGAACGCGGCGTCGCTGCTGCTCCGCCTTACGGACTACCCGTCGGTCGAGTTGAATGCGGGGCTCTCTCGGTACGTGGTGTATCCCGACTGCTCGTGCGATGCGTGCGACGAGACGTGGGAGAGCTGCGCGGAGGACATCGAAGACTTGGTGTTCGCGGTGGCGGCGGGCGGGTTCAACGAGGAAATCGAGCTGAGTACGAACTGGAACGTGCCAGGCAAGACGGGCAGCCTCGGCTACAGAATCGACCACCCCGCCCGTGACGTGTTCCACGCCAGCGCAAACTCCGTCGCGATCACGGATGAGCTGCGTGCGACTGCCGCGCTCCTCGATGCACGTCCTGATCGCCGCTGGCAGCCGTGGAGTTGGCGATGAGCGAGCAGTCGAAGAAGAAGCGTTCACGACATCCCGTCTATGCAGTGCTTCGCATCGACCTGTGGGACGGTGACGAGAGCAGGCCGCTGTCCGAGCTACATACGGAGCCACAGCGTTTCGTGGCGGTGACCTCTGTGTACCCAACCTTGGATGAGGCGAAAGCGGATGTCGATCGGTTGAACCAGGTGCAGAGCTGTGAGAACGGCGGTAGCGAGGCTGTGTACTTCTGTGCGACGACGCGAGCGTACGAGTAGCGCCAACCGTGTTTATGATCAGGTATGAATGATCCGCGCCAGCGTAGGTCGTGGGAGGTGTCCGCCGTGGTGGCGGGCGTGATCGGCGTGTATGCGCTCGTTCGTGGTGTACCTCTGGTCGGTGGGCTCGCGCTGGCATTCTGCATGGCCTGCTGGGATCAGTCGGACCGCCCCAGGAGGTCGCTCGGTTGGGCGGCGTTGTTCATCGGCGTGCCGATGGTCGTGCTGGGAGCGGCGGTGGGCGAGCTGGTTCACGGACGCTGGGCAAGTGGACTGGTACTGGCGGTGTTCGGGCTCGGTACGGTGTCGCTGGCAGTGTTCGGTGACTGGCGTTCACGGGTGACGGCGGGAGTTCGGCTGTGATCTGGTCTTCGCGGCTTAGTTCGCTGGTCTTCGTATTCGTGGGTATCGCCGCGCTGGCGCTCGCTGTAGCGATGGCTCGCGAAGATGGTGGGGTCGCGATTCAGGCGCTTACCGAGGATGCGGTGAGCGTTCTGATGTGTGGCGCGATTGGCGGAACGATACTGTTCACGGGAGTGGGCAGCGCATTCCTGAGCTTCGGGTCGGCGAAGGTGCGGGCCGACAAGCGGGGGCGGCGGCATGTGCGCGCGTCGTTGTGGGTGCTCGCGCCGTTGGCGATAGCAGCGGTGTTCATCGTCGTCACTGCTGTTCTATCGGTGTATGCGGTGATAGCAGGGACCGACGCAGGTGATGGCGGTTGGACGCTGCTTGTGGCGCTGTCGTTTTCAGTGCTGGCGTTGGCGATCTTGGGTACCGCCGTGAGTGCGATTGTGGGGCGAGTGTGGTTTCCGTCGATTTCGAATGACGGCACCACTGTGGTGGTGAAGACGGTTGGCGCTCGGCGTGTGTACACGGCATCGGGAGTACGGCTCGCCCCAGCTGATGCGACGGGCGTGCTGGTTGGTGGGCGACCGATAGCTGAACGACGTGGGCTGGTTCCTGCTGTCGCACGGGTGTTTCTACGATGGGTGAAGACGGATGTCACTGTCGCGAGCATTCGTGTCTCGGCGGCAGAGCTGAGCAGACTTGTCGCCCCGCTTCCGACCAACGGTGTCGGAGGGGGTGGCTTCCATGCCGTTCGTTCTTGAGCCTGAGGTTGCGGGCGGTCATGGTGAGGGGTCGGTGCTGGACACATCGGTGCACCCGCCGATTGTGTCCGAGTTGGAGTACGAGGTCGCGGGATGGCTGGGCGACGATGTGATCGAGTGCTTCCCCGTTTATCTGGTGTCGCCGCGTCTTCTCGCGTCGATGCAGACCGCGAGGTTGACGGGCTTTACCGTGAACTCGAACTGCCGCGTGACGGTGAACGAGCAGGCTCACGACGAGTTGGATGGGTCGGATGTGCTGGCATTCAAGTGGATCGACATCCACGGCACCGCCAGCGATGACCTGCACGTGACCTCGGATCTGTTACTCGGGGTGTCGGATCGGGCGTGGGATGTGTTCTCGCAGTTCACGTTGAACTACTGCGATATCCGTGAAGCAAGTCTCGATGACGAGGGAGGTTCTTGATGTTCGGGTTCGGTAGGAAGCGCGG
Source organism: Tsukamurella paurometabola (assembly GCA_040391845.1). GTDB lineage: Bacteria > Actinomycetota > Actinomycetes > Mycobacteriales > Mycobacteriaceae > Tsukamurella > Tsukamurella paurometabola_B. Next base: position 19,858 of record JBEBXD010000018.1, read on the forward strand.
GGGTGCGCGTGACCACGGCGACGAGCCTGACGATGCGTTCGTCGCGCTCGGCTACGGGGCGTTCCAGGTCTACGACGCGGAGACCTCGAAGATCAACTCGGCGATTGTCTCAGCGATCACAGCCAAGAAAGTCCGCGTGATCGCGGCGGATTGGAGCGGTGTTCAGTTCTGGGTCGAGGCACACTTCGCGGTCGATGACGACGACGCCACGGTGTTCATGTTCGATCCGTCGACGATGCTCTGCGACACCTTCATCGAGCAGAAACTGTTCAGGGAGGCGATCATGTCGCGAGGCATCCTGGCTGGCATGGAAGCCGACCGACTCCGTACATGGCTGGACGAACACGGATTGGAATCGCTGCCGCCGAACACATGCGTGCCTGTGTACCCTCAGCAGTTCATCACAGGCTCGGAGGAACGCGAGACGTTCAGCGAGGAGAGCTACTCCACGCCCGACTGGTTGATCTACTGCGCGAAGTCACTGGCGGTGATGAACGACCTTGGGCTCCGCTCGGGCGACTCGTTACCGCCCGACTTCGATGCCAGAGTGGCGGCGAAGTAGTGGACGGAATCTCATGACGAGCGCCAAGATCAAGAATCTGTTGCGGTCGCGTCTCACGGCTGCCGTGATCACGTTCGCTGTGTGCGCTGCGCTCGGGTGGGTCGTCGGGCTCAGCTTCCCGAAGACGTTCATCCCGTGCGCGGGAGCTGCGCTCGCGGTGGCGGTCTTCGCGACCAACCCGCGCCGCGTCGATTGAGCCCGTGGTTGCGCGCAGAGTGTCGGGTTTCGTCGCCCTGCCAGAACTAAACTTCTGGCAGACCCGCCCGCGTCCGCGGCCGTGGGGATTCGGTCTGGCAAGTCCTAATCCCCGCGAGGGTGACGAACCCGACATCGCCCATCGCTGTGGGAGAGATTACACGTCGCAGTGACCGATGCTCTCGATGACAGCCAGGGCGTGCAGCAGGTCGGCTCGGATCACCCGCCGTGCCGACGGGGTGAGCATGGTCTCGTCCTCGACCTCGACCACGGACGGGTGCGCGAGCACGGCCACGGGCGTGCCGTTGCGGGTCAGCGTGATCGGCTCGCGCTCGCACGCGGCGATGAGCGCGGACAGGGCCGCGCGAGCGCGGTGCAAGGGGACGGCTGTGGTCATGGGCATCGCCCGCCTCGGTGCGGTACGGGCATGCCCGCGCGGCGGAGCCTGCTCGCCAGGTTGCGTGTGCCGCGCCAGTCGCTCGGCGTGCGCGCGAGCACGAGGACGGGTAGGTCGGGGCGGCACGGCGGTGGGATCAGGCGCAGGTGTCGGCGGCACGTATCCAGCCGCCAGCCATGCCGCTGGGCTAGGGCTATGAGCGCGCGCTGATCCATGTATCTGAGCGTGCCCTCGGGCACCGACATGGGCGGGGCCGTCGCGGAGGGGGCGGAGTCATGTCCCGTGCGCTGGGGGCAGGATGACGGGCATGACCGACCCCGACGGTCACGCCCCCGCCCTGTCCGAGTGGGCGGAGCGGGAGCTGGCCGCGCGGCGCGCGTTCTGGGCGGCGCTGCGGGACGGCGGCGTGGTCGGGGTCGCGGAGGAGCGGGAGAGCATCGGGGCGATGGCGGCTCGGGACTTTGTGGCGACCAAATGGCGGATCGTCCGCGCAGAGCCCTACCCTTACGGGTGGGAAATGGGTTCTGACCTCGATCTTTGAGCCGCCTGGGGGAATCGAACCCCCGACCTTTTCATTACGAGTGAAGCGCTCTACCGACTGAGCTAAGGCGGCGTGGCCCCGCACGGGTGCAGGACCGAGGACCAAGTGTACTGACCGCCTCCACGACCACCAAATGCACCGCTCAGCTGGGGCGTTCGGCCAGCACCTGCTCCCGGAGGATGTCCGCGTGCCCCAGGTGCTGCGCGAGTTCGCGGAGCATGTGCAGGTACGCCCAGCGCAGGGACAGCGGACCGAACCGGTGGAACGGCAGCTCGTCGTCGAGCGACATCCCGGCCGCCGTCCGGCGCGATGCCTCGCACGCCGCGCGGTACCCGGCGAGGACGGACTCGATGGTGTCGCCGTCCTCGAGGACGAACGTGCCGTCCACGGTTTCGGCAATCCCCAGCTCCGCCCGCGTTCGTCCGGTGACGGCACCGTCGAACCAGACCCGCTCGACCGTCGTCGCATGCTTGACCAGCCCGAGCAGGGTGGTGCGGGACGGCACGAGGGAGGCCCGGGCCTCGTCCTCGGTGAGCCCGTCGAGGGTGGCGGCGAGCCGCTCGCGGTGCTCGTCCACGAAGGTCTCGAGCTGCGCGCGCAGCGGTGCGGTGAGCGTCTCCGGCGCGAGCGTGGGCATCGTCATACCCTGGAATCTATCGCGCGACGGTGCCCGCGGGATTCCCGTGGGCGACCCGCGCCGGCTGTTACTCGCGCGGGTCGGGATCCGCCGGCGGGCGCCCGGGTCCGCGCATGGGGCGCGCCTTCGCGGGCATCCGCCCGGCATCGTCGAGCGCGCGCCGCAGCAGCACCTCGATCTGCGCGTTGACGCTGCGCAGATCGTCGGCGGCCCACTTGGCCAGCGCCCGGTACACCTCGGGATCGATGCGGAGCGGGACCGCCTTGCGGCCCCGCCCCGCCCGGTCCGGTTCCGGCCGGTCCCCGCCGGCCGGGCGCTCGGGGGAGTCGGTGGGGGCCACTAGCTGTACAGGCTCCCCGTGTTCACGACGGGTGTGGTGCGGCTGTCGGAGCACAGCACCACCAGCAGGTTGGAGACCATCGCCGCGCGCCGCTCGTCGTCCAGTTCGACGATGCCGTTGTCCTCCAGCCGGGTGAGGGCGTTCTCCACCAGCCCGACGGCGCCCTCGACGATCTTCTCCCGCGCCGCGAGCAGGGCCGAGGCCTGCTGCCGCTGCAGCATCGCCTGCGCGATCTCGGGCGCGTAGGCGAGCGCGGAGATCCGCGCCTCCAGGATCTCCAGGCCGGCCAGCTCCACGCGCGCCGCGACCTGGTCGGCAAGTTCGGCGGCCACCTGGTCGGTGGATCCGCGCAGCGAGGTGGCGCCGGCGACGGCATCGTCCGCGTCGTAGGGATGGCTGGTGGTGACGTGGCGCAGCGCGGATTCGGCCTGGGAGACGATGAACTCCTCGTAGTCCTCCACCGCGAACGTGGCCCGCGCGGTGTCCGCGACCTGCCACACGATGATCGACGCGATGTTCACCGGGTTGCCCGTCGAGTCGTTGACCTTGAGCTCGGCGGTCTCGAAGTTGTGCACGCGCACCGAGACCCGCTGCCGGGTGGTGAGCGGCAGGACCAGCCCGAGCCCCTGGCTGCGCACGGTGCCCACGTACCGGCCGAACAACTGCACCACGAGGGTGTGGCCGGGCGCGACCACGACGACCATGCTGGCCAGCAGTAGCGCCGCGATGCCGAGCAGCACGCTGATCACGACGAGGGCCGGTGTCTGCACCGCGATGGACAGGACCACGATCCCGACGGCGCCGGCGACGAGGACGACGAAGCCCACGAACGCGGCCACCGCGGCGCCCGCCCCGGCGTGCCACGCCGCCCGCTCCGTGATCGCGACCTGGGTGTCCTCGGGTTGAACGATGCCTGTCATCACCCCTCCTTATTCTGATATCACTTATCTAAGTGATATCAGTTTTCGCGGCGCTGCGTCAAGGACGCATCAGGACGGCGTCAACGCGCCTTCCCGCCCGCGGGGATCGCGAATAGCGTTCCCGGCCATGACCTTCCTGCTGATCGTGATCGCCGTCCTGCTGGTGATGCGCCTGGTCAACGAGGTGTACTACCGCCGCTCGGAATGGCGAGGGCTCGAATCGCGGTGAACCGAACGCTTGACCTCAACCGGGGTTGATACGTGAGCCTGGAGGCATGGCTCACGACCCCTCGCGGGAGCGTCCCCGTGACCTTCCGGACATCCTCGGCGACGGCGCCCCCGCGGACGCCGCCGCGATCATCGACTTCGTGACCGAGGTCCTCGAGGCGCAGCGCGCGGGCAGCGTGCCCCGGGTGCGGTCCCTGTTCCGCGACGACGCCGTATGGACCACTGCGCACGGCCGGCGCCTGCACGGCCGCGACGCGATCGACGCCTTCCTGGCCCGCACCGTGCAGGGCTCGGCCGCCCGGCCCGCCGACTACGTGGTCGAGCGCGTCCTGTTCATTCGCCCCGACGTGGCCGCCGTCAGCGTCCGGGTGCGGCCGCTCGGGCCCGACGGTGCGCCGCACCCTGCGGTTCCCGACGCCGCGCCGCTCTACGTGCTGTCCAAGGACGACGATGCGTGGCGCATCGTCGCCGCCCAGTCCACGGTGGTGTTCGACGATCCGGCCGCGCAGCGCAGGCGCGCCGGGTAGCGTTCGCACGGTCGGCCGCCGGTCGCTGACGTCCGGTTCGCGCAATCATGCGCGAACCGCCCCGCGCAAACTGGAACGTGTTACAGTTCTGCTCACGAGAACGTGAGCGTCGACCCGTCCTGCCTGGGCTTTTCCGACGACGCTGCGGGAGAGGGGTAGCACCATGGCGGAGACGAAGCCCGAGGCCGAGGCCGAGGACGCGCAGAGCGGTACGTCCCCGGCGGCGAAGGCGGTTCTCGAGAAGGAGCCCGAGCCGAAGGCGGCAGAGGCGAAGTCCGCTCCCGCGCCCGCAACGGCAGCTGCTCCCGCCCCGAAGGGGATCGTGATGACCCCGCTCATGCTGGCGCTGGCGGCGCTCGTCGTGGTGCTCGCCGTCGCCGCCACCGCGTTCGGATTCCTGTGGCTCTCAGCCGCTTCCGACCGCGACGCCGCCCGCGATCAGGCCGCCGTGGCGGCGGAGACGCAGGAGACGAACGCGCGCGCCCAGGACATCGCCAAGAAGTACGCGATCGGCGCGGCCACCATCGACTACCAGAATCTGGGCGCGTGGCGCACGGCGCTCACCGCCGGCACCACCGACGAGCTCGCCAACCAACTCCGGGAGGCGTCCACGCAGTTCGAGCAGGTCGTGGTGCCGCTGCAGTGGCAGTCCACCGCGACGCCGCTGGGCACCATCGTCACGTCCAACAAGGACGGACTGATCACCGTCAACGTCTTCCTCAACATGGTCACCAAGAGCACGCAGCGGCCCGAGGGCATCCCCTCCACCGCCACCTACACGCTCACGATCGACACCAAGCAGGACTGGAAGATCAGCGACGTGCGCGGCATGGACGCCGCGCTGTCCGGGAAGTAGCCGCGCGGCCCCGGCCGGCCCTCAGGGCTGGCCGGGGAGCAGCGCCACCATCAGGCCCTCGGCGTCCGCCAGCAGGGTGCCGTCCTCCTCGGTGAGCCGGGCGGTCACGAACGTCTTGCGGCCGTCCACCCGGTCCACCCCGCCTTCGACCACGAGGGGCACGTCGAGCGGAGTCACCTTGCGGTAGTTGACGTGCAGGTACGCGGTGCGGCTGATCGGCCGCTTGGCCGCGAACACCACGTTGCCGAAGTTGTCGTCGAAGATCAGCGGCAGCACCCCGCCGTGCGCGACCCCGCCGCCGCCGAGGTGGAAGCGGCGCAGCACGCCGCGCGCCCGCACCGACTCCTCGTCGAACTTCTCCACGGTGAAGGGCGGCATCAGCAGGCTGCCGCGCCCGGGGAGCGTCATGGTGCGGTTCGCGGGGCCCTTGCCCTCGCGGGCCCGGTACGGCGCGAGGAGATCGATGAGTTCCGCGGTCCGCGCCCGCGCCTGCTCGTACACGTCGTCGGGCGCGTCGATGCTCACGGCGATGTCCTGCAGGCGCCGCATGTTCTCCACGTACTCGCCGAACGCGGGCGGCGGTGTGGCCTCCTTGAAGCGGGGGATCTCGCTGCGCAGGTCCACCTTCTCCGAATCCGACTCGCTCATTCCTCAGACCTTACTCAGCACCAAACCGCTGGTCGGAACCCCGGTCCCCGCGGTCACCACGGCGCGCTCGGCGCCCGCGACCTGATTGGCGGCGGTGCCGCGCAGCTGCCGCACCGCCTCGGCGATGCCGTTCATGCCGTGGATGTACGCCTCGCCGAGCTGGCCGCCGTGCGGGTTCAGGGGCAGGGCCCCGTCCAGCTCGCAGGTCCCGGCGGCGAGGTACGACGGTGCGCCGCCCCGCTCGCAGAATCCGAGTTCCTCGAGCTGCATGAGCACGTAGGGGGTGAAGTGGTCGTAGAGCACCGCCAGGTCCACGTCCGACGGTGCCATCGACGCCTGCGCCCACAGCTGCCCGCCGACGACCCCCATCTCCGGCAGCCCGGTGAGGCCGTCCCGGTAGTAGCTGGTCATCACGTACTGGTCCGGTCCCGCGCCCTGCGCGGCGGCGGCGATCACGGCGGGCGGCCGCTGCAGGTCGCGGGCGCGCTCGGTGCTCGTGATCACCAGGGCCACACCGCCGTCCGACTCCTGGCAGCAGTCCAGCAGGTGCAGCGGCTCGGCCACGTACTTCGACGCCTGGTGCTCGGCCAGGGTGATGGGCTTGCCGAAGAACCAGGCCTTCGGGTTGGTGGCCGCCCGGGCCCGGTCGAGCACGGCGACGCGGCCGAAGTCCTCGCTGGTGGCACCGTAGTCGTGCATGTAGCGGCGGGCCGCCATCGCCACGGTGGCTGCGGGGGTGGCGATCCCGGCGGGGTAGTGGAAGGCGTTGTCGATGCCGTTCGTGTTCACCTGCTGGGCCGCGGCGCTGGAGACCTGCCCGAACCGGTGCCCGGATCGTTCGTTGAAGGCGCGGTAGGCCACCACCACGTCGGCGACGCCGGTGGCCACCGCCATCGCCGCCTGCTGCACGGTCGCGGCCGCGGCGCCTCCGCCGAAGTTGATGCGGCTGAAGAACTTCAGCTCCGGGATGCGGAGCTCCCGCGCCACCGCGATCTCCGAGTTGGTGTCCATGGTGAAGGTCACCAGGCCGTCCACGTCCTGCGGGGTGAGGCCGGCGTCGTCGAGCGCCGCCCGCACGCACTCCACGGCGAGCCGCAGCTCGCTGCGGCCGGAGTCCTTGGAGAACTCGGTGGCCCCGATGCCGGCGATCGCGGCCCTGCCGCTCAGCCCGCTCATGCCGGCAGCACCACTGTCGCGGTACCCGAGATGTGATCGCCCAGGCTGTCCTCCGCGGTCACGGCCAGGGTGACCACGGCACCGTCGACGGCGGTGACGGTGCCCGAGAACCGGAGCGTGTCGCCGGCGTAGCAGGGGGCGCCGAGACGGATGGAGATGGTGCGCACGAAGGCCTCCGGGCCCGCCCAGTCGGTCACGTACTTCTGGACCAGGCCGTTGTCGGTGAGGATGTTGACGAAGATGTCCTTGCTGCCGCGGGTCAGCGCCGCATCGCGGTCGTGGTGCACGTCCTGGAAGTCGCGGGTCGCGATGGCCGTGGTCGCCACGAACGTCGTGCTCGCGTGGATCGTCATGGGCGGCAGCGCGGTTCCGACGGTGACCTCCGCCGCGCGCAGGGTGGTGGGGTAGGTCATCGTGCCTCCCAGGCGGGCAGGGTCAGGTCGTCGTCGACGCGGAGGAACACACTCCGGACGGGCATGCCGATCTCGACGGTCGCGGGGTCGGCGTCGATGAGCTCACCGAGTACCCGCACGCCCTCGTCGAGTTCGACCAGCGCGACCACGAACGGCAGCCGCTTGCCGGGGACCTCGGGGTGGTGGTGCACCACGAAGCTGAACACGGTGCCGGTGCCGGGGGAGACGACGTAGCCGGGGGTCAGCGCCAGGTCGCCGCCCGGGTCCATGGGCCCGGGCGGGTGCCGGAGCGTATCGCCCCAGCGCTGGATCCGCAGCTCCCCGAGCTTCGCGCCCTCCCAGTAGAACTCGGTGTCGCGCGAGATCACGGGCCGCAGTACGCCGCCCGCGTAGGCGGAGGCGTCCACGATGCGTCCGCTCGGACCGGCGGTGAGCGGCGCAGGCGTCTCCTCCGCGGGTTGGTCCTTCGCCGGCGGCCGGAACTTGAGGATGCGGAACACCATCTCCGCCACCACCTCGTCGCCCACCCGCCAGAGCGTGCGGGTGGTGAAGAACCAGCCCTCGCCGAGCCCGGTCCGCTTGGGGCCCACCACGTCCTCGAGCCGCGAGGAGGCCGTGACCTCCTCGCCGACGCGCAGGTGCCGGTGATAGGTCTGGTCGGAGTTCGTGGCGACCACCGAGGTGAAGCCCAGTTCGTCGAGCGCGGCGGTCATGAGGCCGAGCGGATCATCGTCGGCGCGCTCGCCGTGCAGGCCGCGCATCGACCACACCTGCGCCATGGCGGGCGGCGCCACGGTGCCGCCGAACACGGAGCGTTCCGCGAAGCCGGGGTCCGAGTACAGCGGATTGGTATCGCCGATGGCCTCGGTCCAGTTGTTGATCATCGGCTGGTTCACGGGGTCGCGGCCGGCGCGCGGCGCGGAATCGCCCAGCGCGCGGATGCGTTCCGCGGCGGCGAGGACGGCGGCGGTCGTCTCGTCCGTGGCCCCGGTCGTCGGGTCGCCGGTCATCGCGGCACCCGCGGCAGCTGCAGGCCCATGAGGGCGATCAGTTCCCGCTGGATCTCGTTGACGCCGCCGCCGAAGGTCAGCACCAGGTGCCGCTTGGCCTGGACGTCGAGCCAGCGCAGGAGTTCCGCGGTCGCGGGTTCGGCCGGGTCGCCGTGGGTGCCCACCACCTCCTCCAGCAGTGCGGTCAGCCCCTGGATCCGGTCGGAGCCGAACACCTTGGTCGCGGAGGCGTCGGCCACGTCGACGGGGCCCCCGGCCTCCGCCGCCGCCACCTGCCAGTTGAGCAGCTCGTTGATCAGCTCCGCGGCCCGCACCCGGGCGAGGGCCTCGGCGACGTCGGGGTCGCCGAGCAGGTCCTGGTCGTGGGCCCATGCGTCCACCCGGTCGTACAGGGCGCCGATCCGGCCGGACGGGCCCAGCATCACCCGCTCGTGGTTCAGCTGGGTGGTGATCAGCTTCCAGCCCTCGTTCTCGGTGCCCACCAGCATGTCCACCGGCACCCGCACGTCGCTGTAGTAGGTGGCGTTCACGTGGTGCGCGCCGTCGGCGGTGATGATCGGCGTCCAGCTGTAGCCGGGGTCCTTCGTGTCCAGGATGAGGATCGAGATGCCCTTGTGCTTGGGCGCATCCGGGTCGGTGCGCACGGCCATCCACACGTAGTCGGCGTCGTGGCCGCCGGTGGTGAAGATCTTCTGCCCGTTCACCACGTAGTGGTCGCCGTCGCGGACGGCGGTGGTGCGCAGGGAGGCGAGGTCGGTGCCCGCCTCCGGCTCCGTGTAGCCGATCGCGAAGTGCACCTCCCCGGAGAGGATCTTCGGCAGGAACTCCGCCTTCTGCTCCTCGGTGCCGAACGCCTGCAGCGTGGGCCCCACCGTCTGCAGCGTCACGGACGGCAGCTGAACGTCGGCGCGGGAGGCCTCGTTGACGAACAGGTACTGCTCGATCGGCCCGAATCCCTTGCCGCCGAACTCGACCGGCCAGCCCACGCCGAGCCGGTCGTCGCGGCCCATGCGCAGCACCACGTCCCGGAACACGTCGCCGTGGCGCTGCACCAGCATCGCGGTGCGCTCCTCCGGCGTCATCAGGGTGGAGAAGTAGTCGCGCAGTTCCGCCTGCAGGGCGCGCTGCGCGCTGGTGAGAGCGAGGAACCGGCCCGACTCGTCCGCGCGGACGGCGTCGTCGCGGTGCGCGGTCGTGAGCGCGCGCACCGTCTGCGGCACGCCGCCGACGAACCGCGTGAGGTCCTTGATGGCGGAGTAGAACCGGTGCAGCGGGTAGGTGGCGTCCACGCCGATGCCGCCGTGCAGGTGGTGGCAGGTCCGCACCGCCGGGGGCGCCTCGGTGGCCAGCCAGTGCGCGGCGAGGGCGGTGGCCTCGTCGGCGGGGGAGCCGGTACCCACCCGCCAGGCGGCGGAGACGGCGGCCAGGTGCAGCGTGCGGGAGGCGATGTACACGTCGGCGATCTGCTGCGCCACCGCCTGGAACGCGCCCAGCGGGCGCCCGAACTGCTCGCGCTTGCGCAGGTGGTCCACCGTCAGGGCCAGGGCCCCGGCGAGCGCACCGTCGGCGAGGGCGGCGGCACCGGCGAGGCCGCACTCGCGCACCGCCTGCGCGACGGTCCCGTCGGTCTCGGAGCCCAGCACGGCGTCGGCGGGCACCTCCACCCCCGCGAGGTCGACGGTGCCCTCGGGCGCGCCCGTCGAGGTGGGGCTGGGGCGGACGGTGACCCCGGGCGCGGACGCGGGGACCACGAAGACCGCGGCGCCGTCGTCGGTGCCGGCGCTGACGAGGAGGTGGGTGGCGTGCTGGGCGTAGCCGACGGCCACCTTCCGCCCGGTGAGCACCCAGCCGCTCGCGGTGCGCACGGCGCGCGTCGCGGGTGCGGCGGGCACGGCGGCGCCCGGCTCGCCCAGGGCGCCCACGATCAGCTCCTCGCCGGACATCGCCGGCGGCAGCAGGCGCTCGCGCTGCGCATCGGTGCCGAGCGCCGCGACCGGCAGCACGCCCAGCGCGAGGCCGGACAGCAGCGGCGCGGTCACGGCCAGACGGCCTGCCTCGGTGAGCACGGCGGCGACCTCCTCGGCGCCGAGGCCCGCGCCGCCCAGGGACTCGGGGGCGGCCAGGCCGAGCAGGTCGGCGTGGGCGAGGTCCGCCCACGTGGCGCGCCAGCCGTCCTCCGCATCGGGCTCGCGCGCGGCGGCGTGCGCCAGCACGTCGGCCGCGAGGCCGGCGACGGCCACCTGGTTCTCGTCCGGACGGAAGTCCACGCGCACTCCTGATCTCGATACCGCGTACAAACGGTGAAACGTGTTCTATTTTTAGCAAGTGGGATGAACGCCCGCAAGCTGTTCGACGAAAGGGTGACCATGCGATTCACGTACGCCGAGGCGATGACAGACCCCGCGTTCTACGTCCCGCTCGCGCAGGCGGCCGAGGAGGCCGGCTATCACAGCATGTGCGTGGCCGACAGCATCGCGTACCCGGAGGTCTCCGATTCGACGTACCCGTACACGCCCGACGGCGGCCGGGAGTTCCTGGACGGCAAGGAGTTCGTGGAGACCTTCGTGCTCTCGTCGGCGCTCGCCGCGTCCACGACCAGCCTGCGGTTCACGCCGTTCGTGCTGAAGCTGCCGATCCGGCCGCCGGTGCTGGTCGCCAAGCAGGCCGCCTCGTTGGCGTACCTGAGCGGCAACCGCTTCTCGCTGGGCGTGGGGATCAGCCCGTGGCCCGAGGACTTCGAGATCATGGGGGTGCCGTTCGCGCGCCGCGGCAAGCGGATGGACGAGTGCATCGAGATCATCAAGGGGCTCACCACCGGCGAGTACTTCGAGTACCACGGGGAGTTCTTCGACATCCCCTCGATCAAGATCGCGCCGGTGCCCACGGAGCCGCTGCCCATCCTGGTGGGCGGGCACGCCGACGCCGCGCTGCGCCGCGCGGTGCGCCTGTGCGACGGCTGGATGCACGCCGGCGGCGACGGCGAGGAGCTCGACGCGATGCTGGCCCGCATCGACGAGCTCCGGGCGGAGCACGACAAGAAGGAGTTCGAGATCCACGTGATCTCGCTGGACGCCTACACCGTGGACGGCATCAAGCGGCTCGAGGACAAGGGCGTGACCGATGTGATCGTCGGCTTCCGGCTCCCCTATCAGCTGGGACCCGATACCGAGCCGTTGCAGCCGAAGATCGACAACCTGCGCCGCTACGCCGATTCCGTCATCAGCAAGTTCTAGGAGTTCGCCGTGAAGAACGATCACCCCGCCGTCCTGGCCGGCCGCGCCTCGCAGGCCGCGGCCAGCGGCCACCGCAAGCAGGAGTGGCTCGACCTGTTCGCCGCCGACGGGGTGGTCGAGGACCCCGTCGGCCCCTCCGGCTTCGACCCCGACGGCAGGGGGCACCACGGCCGCGAGGAGATCGCGGCCTTCTACGACAAGACGATCGGCGTGGCCGACTCGCTCGAGTTCCTGTTCGGTGACGGCTTCGCGTGCGGCAACGAGGTGGCGTTCACCGGCCTCATCCGCACCGTGATCGGCGGGCACGTCATCGACGCCGAGGGCGTGTTCACCTACAAGGTCGACGATGCCGGCAAGATCGCGGCGCTGCGCGCCTTCTGGGAGGTCGACCGCGCCATGGCCACCGCCCGCCCCGTCGCCCCGTGAGCACGCATCTGTGAATCCACGGCTCAGCGGGCGGTGAACACCGCGTCCGCGAGCACGGGGGCGGAGCGTTCCACGCTCTCGGCGGTCACCAGCTCCCGGTCCCCGTCGTGCCAGATGCGTACGCGCAGCGTCTCACCCGGCAGCATGATCCCCGCGAACTTCGCCGACCACGAACCCACGGCGGAGGCGTCACCGTCGAGCACGGCGTCCGTGACCGCCTTGGCCACGATGCCGTAGGTGCACAGCCCGTGCAGGATCGGGGCGTCGAAACCCGCGCCCCTCGCGAACGCGGGATCCGAGTGCAGCGGGTTCCGGTCGCCGCACAGCCGGTACAGCAGCGCCTGCTGCGGCAGGGTCGGAACATCCACGGTCACATCGGGATCGCGTCCGGGCAACTCGATCCTCTCCGACGGTCCGCGCTCCCCGCCGAAGCCGCCCTCGCCGCGGGCGAAGATCGACGAGCGGGCGGTCCACAGCGGTTCCCCGGCCTCGTCCACCGCGACCGTCTCCTGCCAGATCACCGCGGCCTTGCCCTTGTCGTGCACGTCGCTGATCCGGGTGCGGGCGGTGGCGGTGCCAGAGGCCGGCAGCGGGCGGTGCGCCGTCACGGACTGGCTGCCGTGCACCACCTTCGCGAGGTCGATCTCGACGCCGGGGAACACCACGCTCGGCGGCTCGGTGGCGTGGAAGTTCTGCGCCACCGTCGCGAAGGTGGGCAGCACCACGGTGTCGCTCTCGGTGGCGTAGCGCAGCTCCCGGCCCGAGAGCGGATCGGCGCCCGCCCCCAGCGCCAGCTGGTACAGCAGCACATCCGAGGTGCTCCAGGAGAATTCGGCGGCGCCGAGGTCGGCACCGATCGCGACCGACGGGTCGATGGGCATGGAACTCCTACTCGTAGGTGATGTGCACCGCGGGGGTGCGACGCATCGATTGGCAGGCCAGGATGAGTCCGTCGTCGAGGTCCTCCTGGTCGAGCACCTCGTTGTGGGCGAGCTCGACCTTCCCCTCCACGAGGCGGCACGCGCATGCGCTGCAGGCTCCCTCGCGGCACGAGTAGGGCGCGTCGATGCCGGCCTCCAGCATCACGTCCAGCAACTTCTTCTCGGCGGGCCAGGCCAGCTCCGTGGTGGTGCCGTCCAGTTCCACGGTGACGGTGCCCCCGTCGTCGGCGGGGGCGGTCGCCGGTTCAGCGGCGTCCGCGGGCTCGGGCAGGTCCTCGGCCTCGGCGAGGGCCGCCCTCTCCTCCGCCTCCTCCTGCGCCGCCTCCACCTCGAACGGGTTGCGCGGCAGCGAGCGGAACTTCTCGATGTGCACCTCGCGGCGCCCCTTGCCGAGGGAGGTCATCGCCTCGGAGACCGCGTCCATGAACGGGCCCGGGCCGCACACGAACACCTCGCGGGAGGTGTACGGCGCGGCGAGCGCGGCGAGATTCGCGGCGCTCGGCAGCCCCTGCACGGACTCCAGCCAGTGCACCACGACGAGGCGCTCGGGGTAGCGCTGCGTGAGCTCGGCGAGCGCAGAGGCGAAGATGACCGATTGCGCATCCCGGTTGGCGTAGACGAGCGCCACGGAGCCGGAACCGGCCTCGAGCACCGACCGCAGGATCGAGAGGATCGGGGTGACGCCGCTGCCGCCCGCGAACAGCAGCATGTCGGTGTCCAGCGACTTCGGGGTGAAGATGCCCGCGGGAACGAGGACGTCCACCTCCATGCCGGGGGTGGCGTTGTCGCACAGCCAGTTCGATGCGTACCCGTCGGCGGTGCGCTTGACCGCGACCCGCAACGGCCCGCCGTCGTGGGGTGCGCTGCACAGCGAGTAGCACCGGGCCACGGACCCGGTCCGCTCGCTCGGCACCCGCAGCGTGAGGAACTGGCCCGGCTTGTAGGTGAACCTCTCGGCCAGTTCGGCGGGCACCTCGAACTCGATGGAGTGCGCGTCATGCGTCTCCGCGACCACCTTGGCGACGTGTAGTCGGTGGATGCTCACTTCGGTGACTCTCCTAGTGGGTGGACGGCGGTGCGAGGTCCGTGGGGACGGGAACCTCGCCGAGTTTGGCGGCGCGCGTGATCGATTCCATGAGCCGCGGGCAGGTCGCCCGCAGCGCCGATCCGGCACCGTCGGCGGCGAACACAGAGCATTCGCGTGCCGAGCCGCACCACTGGATCGAGGTCTGCTCCCGGCTGGTCTTGCGGACTCGGACCGCGACGTCGCAGGTGCCGCAGCGCAGCGGGGTGTAGCCGTCGGTGAGGAAGCCCTCCCGGTCGGACACCGTGGACGGCACCGTGACCGGCTCACCGAACATCGTCACCGTGGGGGACATGCGGGTCAGGCCTTCGCCGTCTCGTCGGAGGACGCCTGATCCGATGCCTTCTCGGACTTCTGGCGCGCGATGTTGTCGGCGACCTCCGCCTCCCACGCCTCGACCGCGTGCGAGGTGTCCACTTCGAACTCGAACCGCTGCGTCATGTCCTCGGTGACGTCCGCCGCGTCCACGTAGAACTGCTCGTACCACCGGCGCAGCTGGTAGACGGGGCCGTCCTCCTCGCACAGCAGGGGGTTGTCGATGCGGGTCTTGTTCTTCCAGATCTCCACGTCCTGCAGGAAGCCCAGGCCCACGTTCTTGGCGAACTTGCCGGCCAGGTAGTCCGACTTCTCGTCGTCGAAGCCGGGCAGCTTCTTGACCTTCACGCCGTACATGAGCTTGAACGAGTTCTGGTCGATCGGGTAGTGGCAGTTGATCAGGATGTTCTCGATCAGGAAGCCCTTGTAGTCGTTGTGCAGGTAGTTGATCATGTACGACGGGCCGAAGTAGTGCGCCTCGGACTTGAGCAGCACGTCGTCCCCGCCGGAGAGCCCGATGTCGGAGACGTCGTTGCGGCCCTTGGTATCCAGGTACTGCGAGGCGATGTGCCCGTCGAAGACGTTCTTGAAGTACGTGGGCAGCCCGTAGTGGATGTAGAAGAAGTGCGGCATGTCGACCACGTTGTCGACGATCTCGCGGCAGTTGCTGTTCTCGATGACGATCTCGTTCCACACCCAGTTGGACCACTCGGGCCCGTCGACGTCACCGTCGATCTTGGGGATGGCGAGTTCCGCACCGGGAGTGGAGTTCTCCGCGTCGTGCCAGATGAACAGCTGATCGTTCTCGATCATGGTCTTCCAGGTGCGGGTGCGGGCCCGCAGCGGCACGCGCTTGGCGTACGGGATGGCCTTGCACTTGCCGTCACCGCCCCACCGCCAGTCGTGGAACGGGCAGGCGATCTCGTTGCCCTTGACGGTGCCCTGCGTGAGGTCGCCGCCCATGTGCCGGCAGTAGCCGTCGAGCACGTTCACCGTGCCGTCCTCGCCCGCGAACACCACGAGCTTGGTGCCGAACGCCTGGATCGCGTGCGGTTTTCCGTCCGCGAAGTCCTTCAGCAGGCCCAGGCAGTGCCAGCCGCGGGCGTAGCGGGTGGGCGCGGTTCCGCTGTCGATGAGGCGGGCCGTCGCCTCGGTATCGGTGCTCATGAGATCTCCTCCTCCGCGCGGGCGGGGGCTGCCGCCGCGGGTGTCGTTGCGTTGCCGGCCATGTCCTCGACCGCGAGATAGGCGAAGACCATCGCGGGGCCGATGGTGGCGCCGGGCCCGGCGTACGTGTGGCCCATGACGGGCGAGCTGGTGTTCCCGGACGCGTAGAGCCCGTCGATCACGGTGCCGTCGGCACGCAGGACCCGGCCCGCGGTATCGGTGCGCAGGCCGCCCTTCGTGCCGAGATCGCCGGGGACCATACGGGCAGCGTAGAACGGTCCGGTCGCCAATTCCGCGAGACTGGGATTCGGCTTGTTGCGGGGATCGCCGTAGTAGTGGTCGTACGCGCTCTCGCCGCGGTGGAAGTCCTCGTCCCGCCCGGTGCGGGCGAAGCCGTTGAACCGCTCGACGGTGGCGGTGAGGGCATGGGCGGGCACGCCCATCTTCTCGGCCAGTTCCGCGAGGCTGTTCGCGCGGACCATGTTGCCGGATTCGAACCAGCGCTTGGGCAGCGGCTGCCGCGGAGGCTGTCCCGCGAACATGTACCGGTTGCGGTAGCGCTGGTCGAAGACCAGCCAGCACGGGACGTTCTCGCCCGGCCCCTCGCCCTGGCCGTACTCGCCGCCGTACATGGCGTGCACGGCCTCGACGTAGGGCGCGGACTCGTTGACGAAGCGTTCGCCCGCGGTGTTCACCATGACGCTGCCGGGCAGCGAGCGCTCGGACAGGGCGAACCACGCCATCTTGGGCAGCTGGATGGACGGGCCCCACCAGGCGTCGTCCATGAACTCCAGTGCGCCGCCCACGGCCGCTCCCGCGCGGATCGCGTCGCCGGTGTTGGCGGGGACGCCGTTGGTCCACTCGGTGCCGATGGGCTGGCGCTGGTACTGCGCCCGCATCGCGCCGTTGGCCTCGAAGCCGCCGGCCGCGAGGATCACGCCGCGCCGGGCGGTGAGCGTGAGCGGCTCGCCGTCCCGTTCGACGACGACGCCGGTGACGCGACCGTCCCGCTCGGTGAGCTCGACGAGCCCGGTGCTGAGCCACAGCGGCACGTCCGCGCGCTGCAGCCCCACGCGCAGCGCGGCGACCAGGGCCTGGCCGCGGCCGAGGAGGTGCTTGCCGCGGGCACGCGCGGCGTAGTACCGGCCGGCGACGCGCAGTGCCCGCAGTGGGCCCTTGGGGTGGCGCATGATCAGGTTGAGCCACTTGAAGTCGGCCTGGGTGACCACCAGGTTCATCGGGGCCTTGGTGTAGTCCGGCTCGAGGTTCTTCAACTCGTCGCCGAGCCGATTGCCGTCGAACGGTTTCGGCTCGCAGGAGCGCCCGTGCGCCCGGCCTCCCGGCGCCTCCGGGTAGTAGTCGGAATAGCCGGGGACCCAGGTGAGTTCGAGCGGGCTCATCCGGTGCACCATCGAGATCACCTCGGGGCCGCGGTCGATGTAGGTGTCGATCCGCTCGGCGGGCACCACGTCGCCGATGATGGCGTGCAGGTACGTGCGGGCCTCGTCCGGGCTGTCCTTCACCCCGGCCTTGACGAGCGACTCGTTGCCGGGCACCCAGACGCCGCCGCCCGAGCGGGCGGTGGAGCCGCCGTAGTGCGGCGCCTTCTCCACGACCAGCACGCTGAGCCCGCTGTCCGCCGCCTTGAGCGCCGCGGTCATCCCCGCAGCGCCGCTCCCCACCACGATCACGTCGTAGTCGGTGGTCTCCGCCGTCATCGACTCTCCTCGTCTGATGAAACAAGTTCTCTAGCTCTACCTGCGCCGATGGGCAGCAGGTACGCGCCACAACTGCAGCATAGACTAGAACAGGTTCCACTTGCCAGGATTCGACGGTGATCGGACTTCGCCGTATCGCCTCGGTCCGGTGTCAGCAGGGGATGGTGATCCGCTCGTAGGTGCCGGTGCTGGGACGGAACACCCACTTCGGCTTCGGCGTGCACCGGGGTGCGGCCGGCTTCGTCGTCGTGACCCGGGGCGCGGTGCGCGGTGCGACCGTGGTCGTGGTCGTGGTCGTGGTCGTGGTCGTGGTCGTGGTCGTCTCGGATGCGGGGGCGGCGCTGGTGCGGGGGGACGTGGCCGGAGCGGAGGAGGGGCCGGAGGCGCGCGCCGGGACGCGGCTCGCCGGGACACTGCTCGCCGGGACGTTGCTCGCCGGGACGTTGCTCGACGGGACGCTGCTCGACGGGATCGCGCCCGACGGCGCGGTCACCGGACGCGGCTCGCCGGGGCCGCCGCACATGCTGACGGTGACGGCGACCGCCGCGACGCAGAGGGCCGTCGCGGCGGCGATCGCGAGCACCCGGAGCGAGAAGCCGCCGATCCGCGCCGAGGCCGAGGCGTTCGCCCGGTGGGTCATCGCGCGCGCCCCCTCCGGTGGGGCGCGGTCACGGCGGTCGCGGTCGCAGTCATCCCTCCATACTCGCAGTTGAAGGCGGCCGCCCGGAAGCCCGGTGTGCGACTCGGTGTGGTTGTCGCACAGTGAATTCGATGCCGCGTCCGGGCTTCACGCCGGTGAACCGCCGCGCAGCGCGGGAGCGGCCCCGGAGCGCCCGGTCGGCACGGGTGCCCGGGTCCCGCGGCACTGCAAAGTACACAGCTACCCGGTTGCGGCGGCGACGCCGGCGCGACGGCCGAAGAAGCTGCCGTCGCCCAGGCTGGTCCCGCTCGCGTAACCGCCCGCGCACACCCCCGACGTGCAGCGTCCGGCGGCGAACAGGCCGGGGATCGGCGCACCGTCGACGTGCAGCACCCGCGAGTCGGCGTCCGTGCGCAACCCGCCCAGGGTGAAGCCCGCGGTGAAGCCCCGCATGTCCCACGCCGCGACGGGGCCCGTCAGCGGCCGCACCCACTCGGACTTCTTGTGCAGCAGGGGGTCTGCCCCGTCCGCCGCGTGCCGGTTGTAGGTGTCGACGGTGCCGGTCAGCGCCCCGGCGGGCAGGCCCATATCGGACTCGAGTTCGGCGACGGTCTCCGCCGCCCAGGTGGGCGGCTGCCGGAAGCCGGCCGTCGAGGTCTCGGTGGCCAGCGCCTCCTCGTGCGCGGCCATGTCCATCACCAGGTACGCGGCGTTCTCCTGCTGGATCAGCACCGCCTGGCCGATCCGGCCGCCGTAGGTGTCCTCGGCGATGAACCGCTGGCCGCGGCCGTTGACCAGGATCCCGCGGGCCATCATCTGCGGGTCGCCGAAGAACGCCACCTCCGTGGCGTCCATGTGCGCCAGCGCCGCGCCCACCGCCTGCGCCATGAGGATCCCGGCGCCGTCGTGCTCCTCGATCGCGGCGGCGGGCCGGCCGATCAGGCGCGGCGCGTACGCCGCGATCATCTCCGCGTTGTAGGCGAAACTGCCGGTCGCGAGGACGACGCCCCGTCGGGCCCGGATGTGCAGGTCCGTGCCGAACCGGCGGGCGACGATGCCCTCCACCCGCCCGGCGGCACCCGTCACCAGGGCCTGCGCCCGGACGTCGTACTCGGCCCGCACGCCGAGCGCCTCCGCCGTCTCCACCAGGGGCTTCATCAGCATGTACCCGGCCCCGTGCTTCCCGGTCCGCTTGTTCGCCATCTGCGGGACGTGTCCGCGCGGGGCGGGTGACGCGATCGCCGCGAACGGGGCGGAGTTCTCGCCGCCGGAGTAGCCGAGACCCTCGTCGTGCGGTACCTCCCAGCCCGGCTCGCCCCAGAACTCCTCCTTGAACACCACCCCGCACTCGACGAGCCAGTCGTAGTGAGCGGTACTGCCGTGCGCGTAGGCGTGGATCTTCTCGGCGTCGACCCCGGGGCCGAGCGCGGCGGTCATGAACGCCTCCATGTTCTCCGCGGAGTCCTCGAACCCGAGCGCGCGCTGCAGCCCGGTGCCGCCGCCCAGGTAGATCCAGCCGCCGGAGAGGGCGGCGGCGCCGCCCCAGCCGCCGGTGCGGTCGAGCACCAGTACCGAGGCCCCCGCGCGGGCGGCCTCGATCGCGGCGCAGACGCCGGCGATGCCGTATCCGGCGATCACCACATCGGCCTCGAGGTCCCAGTCGGAGATCTCCGCGGCGGGGACGGGGCGGCGGCTGTCGGTCATGGCACTCCTCGGACTCGGAACCGGTTACATCAGGACGATAGGTCGATCCGAACCCTTGATGTGCCGTTTCTCGTCAGAAAATGAGAACGTGTTCTAGTATTGGTTTCCAGCGGCGGGCTTCGGTGTTCGCCGGAGGGTTGTAGAAGGCGAGGAAAGATGAGCGATCACAGCGTCGACGCGGTGCTGGCGGAGGTGGCGGAGCTCCTGCCCACCCTCCGGGACCGGGCGCAGGAGACGGAGGACGCGCGCCGGATCCCGGCCGAGTCCATCAAGGCGCTGCAGCAGGCGGGGTTCTTCCGGTTGCTGCAGCCCAAGCGCTACGGCGGCTTCGAGGCCGATCCGGTGGAGTTCTACACCGCCGTCAAGATGCTCGCGAGCGCCTGCGGCTCCACCGGCTGGGTCGCGTCGATCCTCGGGATCCACCCGTGGAACGTGGCGCTGTTCGACGACCGCGCCCAGCAGGAGGTGTGGGGCGAGGATCAGGACACGCTGATCTCCTCGTCGTACGCGCCGATGGGCCGCTCCGAGGTGGTCGAGGGCGGCTACCGGCTCTCCGGCAAGTGGAGCTTCTCCTCGGGCTGCGACCACGGCACGTGGGCGCTGCTCGGCGGGCCGGCGTTCTCCGGCGGCAAGCCCGTCGACTTCCTCACCTACCTCGTGCCGATCAGTGACTATCGCGTCAACGACGTGTGGCGCACCGTCGGCCTGCGCGGCACCGGCAGCAACGACATCGTGGTCGAGGACGTGTTCGTGCCCGAGCACCGGGCCCTGAGCTTCAAGGACGTCAGCAAGTGCAAGGGGCCGGGCCAGGAGGTCAACTCCGGCCCGCTGTACAAGCTTCCGTTCGGGTCCGTGCACCCCTCCACCATCACGGCACCGATCATCGGCATGGCGCAGGGCGCCTACGACGCTCACGTCGAGCACCAGCGGGGCCGCGTCCGCGCCGCCTACGCGGGCGAGACCGCCAAGGAGGATCCGTTCGCCATGGTGCGCGTGGCGGAGGCGGGCAGCGAGATCGACGCGGCGTGGCTCCAGCTGATCTCCAACATCAACGAGGAGTACGCGCTGGTCAAGGCCGGCGAGAAGATCCCGTTCAGCCTGCGGCTCAAGGTCCGTCGTGATCAGGTGCGCGGCACCGAGCGGGCCATCTTCGCCGTGGACCGCATGTTCGAGAACTCCGGCGGCCGCGCACTGGCCGAGGGCACGCCCATCCAGCGGTTCTGGCGCGATGCGCACGCCGGCCGGGTGCACGCCGCGAACGACCCGGAGCGGGCCTACAAGATGTTCGGTACCGGCGAGTTCGGCCTGCCCGTGATGGACGGGATGGTCTAGCGGTGGCGGACACCGAGATCGACGTCCTCAAGGAGGGCGCGTTCGCCACCACGGCGGCGGGCCTCACCCTGCACTACCACGAGGCGGGGCAGGAGAACCGGGCGAACGGCACCGTCGTCCTGCTGCACGGCAGTGGCCCCGGCGTCTCGTCCTGGAGCAACTTCGGGCGCAACATCCCCGTGCTGGCGCAGCGTTTCCACGTGATCGCCGTGGACCAGCCGGGCTTCGGCCGCTCCGACAAGCCCACCGAGCATCCGCAGTACTTCGTGCACAGTTCGACCGCGCTCGCGGGCCTGCTCGATGCGCTCGGCATCACCGATCGCGTTCACCTGGTGGGTAATTCGCTGGGCGGCGGGACGGCGGTGCGGTTCGCGCTGGACTTCCCCGACCGGGCGGGCCGGCTCGTGCTGATGGGCCCGGGCGGCCTGTCGGTGAACACCTTC
The DNA here is from genome assembly GCA_040391845.1 of Tsukamurella paurometabola. Lineage (GTDB taxonomy): Bacteria > Actinomycetota > Actinomycetes > Mycobacteriales > Mycobacteriaceae > Tsukamurella > Tsukamurella paurometabola_B. Next base: position 41,311 of record JBEBXD010000018.1, read on the forward strand.
GCCCCGGACCCCACCGAGGGGCTGCGCACCCTGCAGAAGTTCTACGCCGCGCCCAGCAAGGAACGGCTGGAGGACTTCCTGCGGATCATGGTCTTCGACCAGAAGCTGATCACCGACGAGCTGATCGAGGAGCGGTTCGAGCTCGCGCTCGACCCCGGGGCCATCGCCGCGTTCAAGGCCATGGGCAAGTCCTTCGCCTCCGCGGACTACGAGAAGGGCATGCTCTGGCGCGACGCCCACAAGCTGCGCCGGCCCGTCCTGATGATCTGGGGCCGCGAGGACCGGGTCAACCCCCTCGACGGTGCGCTGCTGGCACTCAAGCAGATCCCGCGCGCCCAGCTGCACGTCTTCGGGCAGTGCGGGCACTGGGCGCAGCTCGAGAAGTTCGACGAGTTCAACCGGATCACAGCGGATTTCCTCGCCGGCTGAGAAGGAGAAGTAGGCACATGGCGATCAAGGCGCTCGGGTACATGCGCATCGAGGCCACCGATATGGCGGCCTGGCGCGAGTACGGCCTGAAGGTCCTCGGAATGATGGAGGGCACGGGCAACGATCCCGATTCCCTGTACCTGCGGATGGACGACTTCGCGGCGCGGCTGGTGATCGTGCCCGGCGAGAAGGACCGGCTGCTCGCCTCCGGCTGGGAGGTCACCGATGCCGGTGGGCTGCAGGAGCTCCGCGACACCCTCACCGCGGCGGGCGTCGCGTTCGAGGAGGCCACCAAGGAGGAGAAGGACGAGCGCCGGGTCGAGGGCATGATCCGGTTCCAGGATCCGGCCGGTAACACCCTGGAGGCCTTCCACGGCGCGCAGTACCTGGGCCGCCGGTTCGTCAGCCCCTACGGCCACCGGTTCGTCACGGGCGAACAGGGACTCGGGCACGTCGTGCTCACCTGCACCGACGACGCGGCCGCGCAGGAGTTCTACCAGGGCGTCCTCGGCTTCCGGCTCCGCGATTCGATGCGCCTGCCCCCGCAGATGGTGGGCCGCCCCGCGGACGGCGATCCGGCGTGGCTGCGGTTCTACGGCTGCAACCCGCGCCATCACGCGCTCGCCTTCCTCCCCCTGCCCAACCCGACGGGGATCGTGCACCTGATGGTGGAGGTGGAGAACTCGGACGACGTGGGGCTCGCGCTCGATCGGGCGAACCGCAAGAAGGTCAAGATGTCCGCCACCCTCGGGCGGCACATCAACGACAAGATGCTGTCCTTCTACATGAAGACGCCCGGCGGTTTCGACATCGAATTCGGTTGCGAGGGGCTCGAGGTCGAGAACGACGACTGGATCGCCCGCGAGTCCACCGCCGTCAGCCTGTGGGGCCACGACTTCTCGATCGGCTTCAAGGAGCAGTGATGACCCACCCCGCCGAGGCACCCGCGATCGAGCCGCTGGACTACCGCACCGCCATGGGGCACTTCTGCACCGGCGTCACGGTGATCACCGCCGCCGACGAGGAGGGCCAGGTGGGCTTCGCCTGCCAGTCCTTCTCCGCGCTGTCGCTGGACCCGCCGCTGGTGTTGTTCTGCCCCATGAAGACCTCCGGCGCCTGGCGCACCATCGACCGCACCGGCAGGTTCGCCGTGAACGTGCTCGGCGAGGGACAGCAGAACGTGAGCTCGGTCTTCGGGTCCCGCCACCCCGACAAGTTCGGTGCGGTCGACTGGAAGCCCTCGCGCACCGGCTCCCCGATCCTGGACGGCGCGCTCAGCTGGATCGACTGCGCGGTGGAGGCGGTGCACGACGGGGGCGATCACCACATCGTGATCGGCCGGGTGCTCGAGCTCAGCGCCCCGAACGCCGGCCGGCCGCTGCTGTTCTACCGCGGCCGGTACACGCAGACCGTGACCGACCCCGGCGAGGCCATTCCCCGTGCCCTGTCGCTGGACTCGTTCCTCACCTGGCCGGTGGGCGACGACTGGATGTGACGAACAGCCCTGCCGCGGTGCCCCCTGCTGGTAGTGAGAGTGGATACCGACCGTCCGACGAGGAGCTGACATGACCGACCGGATCACCGCACTGGACCTGCCCATCGGCGAGCTGAGCGAGGGCACGCGCAAGTACTTCGACATCTGCCGCGAGAAGCTGGGTATGGTGCCGAACGTGCTGCAGTCGTTGGCCTTCGACGAGGTGAAGCTGCGGGCGTTCAGTGACACCTACAACGACCTGATGCTCGGCGACTCGGGCCTGAGCAAGCTCGAGCGGGAGATGATCGCGGTGGTCGTCTCGTCCATCAACAAGTGTTACTACTGCCTCACCGCGCACGGTGCCGCCGTGCGGGAGCTGTCGGGCGATCCCGTTCTCGGCGAGATGCTGGTGATGAACTTCCGGGCCGCGGAACTGCCGCCGAAGCAGCGCGCCATGCTGGAGTTCGCGGAGAAGATCACCGAGGCACCGTCGAAGCTGGAGGAGGCGGACCGGGAGCGCCTGCGCGAGCATGGATTCAGCGACCGCGACATCTACGACATCGCCAACACCGCCGCGTTCTTCAACATGACCAACAGGCTCGCGGCGGCGATCGACATGCGGCCCAACCCGGAGTACCACGGGGCGGCGCGGTGAGCGACGCCGCGCCCGCGCCCCTGTGGGATCGCTCGACCGACGTCCTGGTCGTGGGCTACGGCGGCGCCGGCGCGGCCGCCGCGCTCGCCGCCCGCGAGGCGGGAAGCGAGGTCCTGGCGATCGACCGCTATCTCGGCGGCGGGGCCACCACCCTCTCCGGCGGCATCGTGTACGCGGGCGGCGGCACCTGGGTGCAGCGCGCCGCCGGGATCGACGACGACCCCGAGAACATGCTCGCCTACCTGCGCGCCGAGGTCGGCGACGCGGTGAGCGAAGCCACCCTGCGCCGGTTCTGCGAGCAGTCGCCCGCGATGATCGACTGGCTCTCCGAGCACGGCGTCCCGTTCGACCCGTCCGTGTGCCCCTTCAAGACCTCCTACCCCACGGACGACTACTACCTGTACTTCTCCGGCAGCGAGAACTCCGGCGGATTCCGGGACGTGGCCCGGCCGCGCCAGCGCGGGCACCGCGCCCACGGGCGCGGCGTCTCCGGGAAGAAGCTGTTCGGCCCGCTCGCGGAATCCGCGGCGCGCCGCGGCATCCGGTTCTCGTCCGGGACCCGGGCGACGCGGCTCGTCACCGACGGCGGACGGGTGACCGGGGTGGAGGCGATCACGATCGACGGTGCGCCCGCGCGGGTGCGCCGCCGGTTCGCGGTGCTCTGCCGGATCTCGTCGAAACCCGGTGTGTACCACAAGGGGCTGCGCGCGACGATGCAGGCGCTGCTCGCCCGGATCGAACGCCGGTACGGCAGGACCATCCGCATCGAGGCCCGCTCCGGGGCGGTGCTGACCACGGGCGGGTTCATCGCCAACGGCGCGATGGTGCGCGAGCACGCCCCCGGCTACCCGTGGCAGGAGGGCCTGCCGCTGGGGACCGCGGGCGACGACGGAAGCGCGATCACCCTCACCCGGGAGGTGGGCGCGGCGACGGACCGGATGGACGCGTTCTCCAACTGGCGGTTCATCGCCCCGCCCAGCGCCTACCTGGGCGCGATCGCCGTCGACGTGAACGGCCGCCGCATGGTGGACGAATCCCGCTACGGCGCGGCGCTCGGCGCGGTCATCGCCGCCGCGCCGGGCCACCGGGCGTGGCTGCTGGTGGACGCCGAGCTCGCCGCGACCGCGCGGAGCCAGCTCGGCTCCCAGACCGTCTGGTTCCAGCGGCTGCAGCTCGAGCGGCTGCTCCGCCTCGGCGGGGCGAGCGGCCCCACCGTGGAGGCGGCGGCCGCCCGGGCGGGGATCGATCCGGATGCCCTGCGCGCCACCGTCGACGAGCACAACGCGGCCATCGAGCAGGGCCGGCCCGATCCGATGGGCAAACCGGACGAGCTCCGCCGCGCGATCGGCACGGGGCCGTTCGCGCTGCTCGACATCTCGTTCACCGACCGGATGACCTACCCGATGCCGATGCTCACGCTCGGCGGGCTGCGCGTCGACGAGGAATCCGGCGCCGTGCTCACCGGCGACGGATCACGGGTGCCGGGCCTGTTCGCCGCGGGTCGTGCCGCGGTGGGGATCTGCTCGAACTCCTACGTCAGCGGGCTCTCGCTGGCGGACTGCATCTTCTCCGGCCGGCGGGCGGGTGCGCACGCCTCGTCCGGTGTGGCGGCGCGCTGACGCCGCCTGGCACGGGCCGGCTCATGTCGTGAGTCCGTGGTCGTGCGCCTGGCGCATGGCGAGAGCGCAGGGGTCCGCCGGCCCCGCGTCTGCGCCGGTGTCGGACACCGAACAGTCCGGGACCCGTGGATCGCGCACCCCCGCGGTGTCGGCCCGGCCGACGGCGGCGGCCGGTTGCAGCGACCCGCCCACGATGCGCGCGAACTGCACGGACCAGCCGCCGCCCGAGCCGTACTGCGCGAGGTACCCGTGGCCGGCGTTCCAGAACTCGCCGCCGTACAGGGAGCCGACCTGTCGATAGGTTCCGGAGATCCGGTGCCACAGCGACCAGTTCGAGTTCCTGCCGTGGGCGCCGGAGCCCGTCGTGGAGATCAGGACATCGGGATCCCCGCCGTCGGTGAGGTTCCGCAGCAGGAGAACCCCCGAGCCTACGCTGCCGTCATTGGGCACCGTGATCGTCTGAGCGGGCGCGCGCCCGTCGGTGATCGTCACGATCGTCTCCCTGCCGCGCACCACCTTGGTGGCCCGATGGGCGCCGGACGTGGCGGCGCAGTCCGGTGTGCTCGTCCCCTGGTAGGCGGTAGCGCAGGGCGCCGCGGCCGGGGGCGCCGGGCTGGACGTGGAAGTCCCGGCGTCGCGCGGCCCGGGTGTCGGCGTGCACGCGGCCAGTGCGGCCGCCGCGGCCGCCACCGCCACTGCGAATCGCGATCGAGAATCTGAGATGCACCACATGCCGGCGACGATACGCCGCGGGCCGGCTTCAGGCGTGCGAGAGCGGGCGACGGGCCAGGTGCGTGGCGGGGTCGCCGAACAGCTGCGAGGAGGAGTGCGCGCGTTTGAAGTACAGGTGCGCGTCGTGCTCCCAGGTGATGCCGATGCCGCCGTGCAACTGGATCATCTCGGCCGCCACCGCACTGAAGGCCTCCGAGCAGTAGGCCTTCGCGGTGGCCACCGCGAGCGGGGCGTCCGCGTCGCCGCGGTCCAGGGCCTCGCCCGCGGCGAGCGCCGCGGAACGAGAGGACTCGACGAGCACGTACATGTCCGCCATCCTGTGCTTGAGGGCTTGGAACGATCCGATCGGGCGGCCGAACTGCACCCGCGAACGGGAGTACTCGACGGTGATCGCCAGCGCGCGGGCGGCCGCGCCCGCCTGCTCCGCGGCGAGCACGGCGCACGCGACGTCGAGCGCGTGCTCGAGTGCCGCGCCCGCGCCGCCCGAGATCCGCCGGGCGGGCGCACCGTCGACGGTGACGTCGGCGAACCTGCGCGTCGGGTCCATCGAGGGCGTGTGCCGGCGCTCGGCGCCGGAGACCAGGTAGAGGTAACCACCGGCGACGACGAGGAGGTCGTCGGCGAGGTCACCGTCGAGAACGAGACGCGCGGTGCCGGCGAGGCCTTCGCCGGAGGCGCTGATCGGCCGGGCCGCGAAGTCGTCGCCGGCGAAGGCGACGGCCGCGATCCGCTCCCCGCCCGCGAGGCCGGCGAGGAGATCCGCCTCGTCGGTGCCCGCCAGGAGCGTGGTCGCGAGAACGGAGGAACCGAGGAAGGGGGAGGGGATCAGGTGCCCGCCCAGCTCCGCCGCCACCACCTGCAGCGCCCGCACCCCGGCGCCCAGGCCGTCGTTCGCCTCGGGTACCGCCAGCGCGGCGATCCCCACCTGCTCGCACAGCACCGACCACAGGTCGCGGTCGTAACCCGCGGGCGAGTCGATCGCGGCGCGCAGCGCGGCCGGTGTCCAGCGCCGGTCGATGACGCTGCGGACCGCGCCCGCGAGGTCGTCCAGTTCCGAGCTCATGACCGCACCCTCCGTACCGCGTCCAGCACCGTCGCGCGGTGCTCGGCCTGCGTGCCCCACGCGGACCGCAGCGCCCGCACCGTGGTGATCCACAGCCCGAGGTCGTACTCGGCGGTGTAGCCGATCGCGCCGTGCACCTGCAGCGCGATCCGCGCCGCGAGGTGGGCCGCGTCGGCGGCCGCTACGCGCGCTGCAGACACATCGCGGGTCGCGTCCAGATCGACTCCGGCCGAGCCGGTTCCGGCCAGCGCGACGGCGGCGCCGCTGAGCAGCGGCGCGGCGAGCTCCAGCCGGGTCGCCACGTCGGCGAGCAGATGCTTGATCGCCTGGTACTCGCCGATCGCCCTGCCGTACTGGGACCGCGTCTTCGCGTATTCGACGGTGTCGTCCAACAGCCGCCGCCCGGCGCCCAGCAGCTGCGCCGCGACCCCGAACGCCCCCCACGCCTGCGCCGATTGAACACTGTTACTGACATTTCGACCTGGGGTTTCGCCGTCCGTAACAGTGTTCAATTCGGGGGGGAACAGGCGGCGGGTCCGGTCGATCGAGGTCAGTGCGGGGATCGACGGTGCGCCGGCCTCCAGCAGGGTGCCGTCGGTGGCGGCCACGAACCGCAGGTCCGCGACGTCGGCGTCGAGCAGGAACGGGGCGCGCGGGGCCACAGCGACGGTGCCGATCGCGCCGTCGGCGAGGGCCTTCAGGTGGGCGGCGTCGGTGACCACGGCCGGCAGCACCGCGATGGACTCCACCACCGGTCCCGGTACCCCGTGATAGCCGAGCGCCTGCAGGGCGACGGCCACGTCAACGGCATCGCCGCCGGCGCCGCCGTTCCCCTCGTCGATGGCGAGCCCCGTGACGCCGAGGTCGGCGAGCGCGGCCCAGACCTTCCGGCCGGGCCCGCTGTCCCCGTCCGCCCACGCGCGCGCCGCGGCCACGACCGAGGCACGGGCGAGCAGATCGTCGAGCGCCTCCGCGAAGGCCCGGTTCTCCTGCGACGGTGCGAATCTCATCGGGCCCCCCGGGGTAGGCCGAGAAGACGCTCGGCGATCGTGTTGCGCTGGATCTGGTCGGTGCCGCCGTAGATCGGCCCGGCCAGCGAGAACAGGTAGCCGGCCGGCCAGCGGCCCGCATCGGGTGCGGCCGGCCCGGTGAGCTCCGCCCGCGGGCCGAGCAGATCGAGTGCGGTCTCGTGCAGATCCACGTCGAGATGGCTCCAGAACAGTTTGTTCACACTGGATTCCGGCCCGAGCTCGCCCCCGTCCTGCAGCCGGGTCACGGTCCCGAACGTGTACAGCTGGTAGGCGCGGGCGCCGATCCAGGCGTCGGCGACTCGCTGCGCGGCGGCGCTGCCGGTGTCGCCGTCCTCCCGCTCCCACAGGTCCACGAGCGCGTCCGCGGCGGCGAGGAACCGTCCGGGGCTGCGCAGCGAGAGGCCGCGCTCGTTGTTCGCCGTCGTCATCGCGACGCGCCACCCCTGCCCGGGTTCGCCGATCACGTCGGCGTCGGGGACGAACACGTCGTCGAGGAAGATCTCCGCGAACCCCGGCTCACCGTCGAGCTGGGGAATGGGGCGCACTGTGACCCCCGGCGCACGCAGGTCGAACATGAGATAGGTGAGGCCGCGGTGCCGCTCGGAGCCCGGCTCGCTGCGGAACAGGCCGAACGCGCCGTCGGCGAACGCGGCGCGCGAGCTCCAGGTCTTCTGGCCCGAGAGCTTCCAGCCGCCGTCCACCCGGGTGGCGGTCGAGCGCAGCGAGGCGATGTCGCTGCCCGCCTCCGGCTCCGACCAGGCCTGCGCCCAGACCTTCTCCGAGCGGGCCATCGCGGGAAGGATCCGGGCGCGCTGCTCGTCGGTGCCGTGGCTGAACAGCGTGGGCGCCAGCATGAACAGGCCGTTCTGATTCACCCGCAGGGGTGCGCCCGCCGCGTAGTACTCCTCCTCGAACACCACCCACTGCAGCAGCGTCGCGTCGCGCCCACCGAACTCGGCGGGCCAGGAGACCGCGGCCAGGCCCGCATCGGCGAGCTTCGCCTCCCACGCCCGGTGCGCCGCGAAACCCTCGGCGGTGTCGAAGGATGCGAGCGGCTCGGCCGGGACGTTGGCGGCGAGCCACGCGCGCACCTCGTCCCGGAAGGCGATCGTGGCGTCGTCGAACTCGAGGTCCACTACCGGGCCTTCCCCTCGGAGCCCTCGCCCGCGCGCCGCGCGCCGGAGGCCATCGACTTGGCGCTCTGGCCGCCGAGCGAATCCCCGCCCGAGACCTCGGCGTTGTGCGCGTGCGCGAAGTGGTGCAGGCCGAACACGGAGTCCATGCCCGCGCGCATCCCCATGAGGTCCTCGCACTGGTTGACGGCCTTCTTGGTCAGCGCCAGCCCGAAGCTGGGCATGTCCGCGATCCGCTCCGCGAGCGCGAGCGTCTCCTCCTCGAGCTCCGTGCGCGGTACGACGCGGTTCACCATGCCCCACTGTTTCGCCTGCTGGGCGGAGAAGCGATCACCGGTGAACAGGAACTCCTTCGCCGCGCGGGGGCCCATGACCCAGGGATGCGCGAAGTACTCGACGCCGGGGATGCCCATGCGCACCACGGGATCGGAGAAGAAGGCGTCGTCGGACGCCACGATCAGGTCGCA
>JBEBXD010000019.1:0-48251 GCA_040391845.1 Tsukamurella paurometabola
GCCCCGCCGCGCCGCGGACCGTCGCACCGCCGCCCGGACCGCCCGCGCCGCAGAGGCCCGCGCCGGTGCCGCCGCCCCTGGCCGCCGACCAGACCCGGACCGCCGTCGCGCCGGTGGCGCAGCGCCGCCCCACGCCGGACTGGGACCGCGACTGGCCCGATACCGTGCCCCCTAAGCCGAAGGCCGGCCCGGCGACGCCGTCCGAGCAGCAGACCAGCGTGGTGAAGCGGCCCCCGCGCCCGGTCCGGGTGTCGCCGAAGCCCGAGACCGAGGCGATCCCGCGGCGCGACCCGCGCTTCGACAGCCCGACCGAGCCGCTGTGAGCCTGAAGCTCCTTCAGTCCTCCAACTCGGCGACCCGCGCGCGCAGCCTCTCGATCTCGGCCTGCAGCTCGGCCTCCCGCTCCGCGGCGACCCGCTGGTACGCCTCGCCCAGCTGCTTGATGTAGTCCCTGTCGAACCGGGGGATGATGCTGCGCTGGCAGTTCCAGTCGAACGCCTCGACGGCGATCTCGATCACGCGCCGCTCCGCGCTCTCGCGGACGACGCCGCGGCCGAACACCTTGAGCCGCACCCGCCGCGGATAGTCGACGAAGAACATGGCCAGGCGATCGTCGCCGTCGAGGTTGCCGAGCGTGACGAACTGGTTGTTGCCCGGCACGTCGATGAACGCGAGCCGCCCGGTCGCCGGGTCGTGCTGCACGAATCCCGCGGGCCCGCTGCGGTACTGCAGGTACGGCCAGCCGGTGGGGGTCACGGTGGCGAGGCAGAACTGATCGGCCCGGGTGATCATCAGCAGCTCGCGGTCGGTGAGCCGCTGCGGCCCGTCGTCGCCGCGCTCGAGCTGGCGGCCGTAGGCCACGTAGCTGCCGTTGCGGCGCTGACGCTCCAGGGCGCCGTCGCCGAAGACCAGGTGGTGATAGTGGTTGTTCGGCACACAACTACGCTACGACACGTGGCTGAGGAGATCGTGATCTACACCGACGGCGCGTGCCTGGGCAATCCCGGCCCGGGCGGCTGGGGCGCGGTGCTGCGGTTCGGCGAGCACCAGAAGGAGCTCTACGGCGCGGAGAAGGACACGACCAACAACCGCATGGAACTGATGGGCGCGATCTCCGCCCTCGAGGCCATCACCCGCCCGCTGCCCGTGGTGCTGTACACCGACAGCTCCTACGTGAAGAACGGCATCACCAAGTGGATCGCGGGCTGGAAGCGCAACGGCTGGAAGACCTCCGCCAAGCAGCCGGTGAAGAACGCCGAACTGTGGCAGCGCCTGGACACCGTCGCGGCGCAGCACGAGATCGACTGGCGCTGGGTGAAGGGGCACGCCGGCAACGAGGGCAACGAGCTGGCCGATCAGCTGGCGTCGCGGGGCGCACAGGAGGCGCGCGACGCCTAACCCCGCCGTGAATTCCGTGTTCTGCGGGGGTACGAGGCCAGATTCGCCCTCGTGTGCTCCAGGAGCCGTGGATTCACGAGCCGCCGGGCGGCGGGCTTGTGCACGGGTCGCAGCTTCGGCGGCGCATCCGCGGTCCGCGTGACGACGGGGATCGCACCGGGCTCCGCGAACCGGCGGGTCCACTTCGTACCGTTCCACCAGCGCATCCGGCGGGAGTCCTCGGGATCGGGGTACCACCCCGCCGGCGCGAGAGGCGGCGGCAGATCCGCCTTGCGGGGCAGCGACAGGCCCGCGGGAATGCGGCGCGCGGCCGCCCGCGCCGTCGCAGATCGCGCCCGCGTCGATGGTGCGACGCTCACCCGCAGCGGTCCGACCTCCGTACTCGCCCGCATCCGCATCCGCCCGGCCATACCGGGATCATGCACCGGTCAGGCGGAGCGCAGTTCCAGAATCGCGATCTCCGGCGGCGCGGCCACCCGCACCGGCGGGCCCCACGCCCCGGCGCCGCGGCTGGTGTAGACGGGCATCCCGTCCACCTGCTCCAGGCCGGACAGGGCGGGCTGCTGCAGCCGTACGAAGTACCCGAACGGCCACAGCTGGCCGCCGTGCGTATGCCCGGCGAGCTGCAGATCCGCTCCGCGGCGGGCGAATTCGCTGCCCTGCAGAGGCTCGTGCGCCACCGCCAGGGTGAAGCCGGCGGGGTCGACGCCGGCGAACGCGGCGTCGTAGTCCGCGGCCAGCGGCGGGGCGCCCTTGCGGTCGTTGACGCCCAGCACGGTGATCGCCGCGCCGCCGCGCTCGAGCCGCACCGACGCGTTGGTCAGCGGCTCCACGCCCACCTCGCGCCAGCGCTGCACCCAGTGCGCGGCGTCGCCCGCGTAGTACTCGTGATTGCCGGTCACCGCCAGCACGCCCAGCGGCGCGTGCAGCTCCCGCAGCGGCGCCAGGTCCTCCCCGATCTGCGCGACGGTGCCGTCGATCAGGTCGCCGCCGAGGATCACCACGTCGGGCTTCTCGGCGTTGACCTTCTCCACCACGCCCGCCACGAACCCGCGCCCCCGCACCGGGCCGGCGTGGATGTCGGTGACCAGCGCGACCCGCAGGGTCCCGAACTCCTCGGGCATCGACGCGGCCCGCACCTGCGTGTGCGTCACCCGCGGCGTCGCCGCCTCCACCAGCCCGTACACCGTCGCGCCGATCGCGCCCACCACCCCGGCCAGGGCCACGGCGCGGCGCAGCGGCGCACCGTCGAACCCCGGACGGATCAGCCGGGCCACCCGGGTGAGCACCCACAGCACACCGAGCACGATCAGGGTGAGGAGCAGGTAGAAGACCGTCGCGAGCCAGGTGAGGCCCGCGGCGCTGATCCAGCGCACGCCGTCCGGCGCGATCGCGCCGGAGCCCGCGAGCAGGCCCACCAGCGCCGCCGGGGTGAGCAGCGCCGCGGCCGCCACGGCGAGGGTGCCGGCGATCCGCGCGGGCCGCGACGACCACCGCCGCACCACCCGCCACTGCACCAGGGCGAGCGAGCCCAGGACGACGATCAGAACCACGATGATGCCGCTCGGCACGCGCGTCCCCCTCGGTGCTGGTGCGAAACCCGGACATCCGAATGTACCCGGCGGGCGCCGCGTGGCTAGAATCGTCCCGCACGCCCTCGTAGCTCAGTTGGATAGAGCGGATCTCTCCTAAAGATCAGGTCGCACGTTCGATTCGTGTCGGGGGCACCACGATCACTTGGCGCGCTTGGCGATGGCCATCACGAAGTCGGTCAGCATCTGGTCCTCGGTCTCGGCCGACTGCGCGGTGCCGCCGGTGGCGTCCGCGATCCTGCGCAGCGCCGCCTGATCCGCGTCCTTGCTGATGCCCACGGTGTGGATGTTCACGGGCCGCGCCGGGTCCACCAGGCCCTTAAGCTGGGTCACCAGCTGGTCCAGGGTGGTGCCGCCGTTCTTCTCGTTGCCGCCGTCGGTCAGCAGGATCACCGAGTTCGAGTAGGCGGGGTCGAAGTCCTTGACCGCCTGCCGGTACGCCGCGAGCGTGGTGTCGTAGAGCCCGGTGCCGCCGCGGACCCGGCCGGGCAGCGAGTTCACCCCGTCCAGCAGGAGCTGCCGCTGCGTCTTGTCGCCGGTCTTGTCGCTGAGCCCGGCGGTGGGCACCACCACGGTCCAGTCCGGCGCGTTCCCGGCACCGAGGGAGAAGGTCCACAGTCCGACGGCGTTCGCCTCCGGAATCTTGGTGACCACCTTGCTGAACCCGGAGGCCAGCATCCCGATGCGGGTGGTGGCGCCGGCCTTCTCGTCCATCGAGCCGGACGTATCGACCACGACCAGCGTCTTGAGCGGCACGGCCAGCGTCGAGAAGGCGCTCACGGCGCGGGCCAGCTGCGCCGGATCGGGGTCGGGCAGGGCGGTCACGGCACCCACGCCGCCCGACGGTGCCTCCCCCAGCGCGGTGCCGCGCAGGCCGTCGCGGGCGAGCGCCGCGCGCCCGTCTTCGGAGGTGAAGGTCGAGGTCAGCTGGTCCGCGACGGCCTTCGCCGCCGCCTGCCGCTCCCCGGTCGCGGTCACCGCCAGCACCAGCTCGTCGCGCGGGGCGCCCGTCTTGGGGACCGTCGCGGCCACGTCGCCCTGCTGCTTCTTCGCGGCCAGGTACGCGTACTCCGGCACCACCACCACGCCGCCGTCGGCGGCCGCGGACCGGACCGGATCGTCGGGCACCCGCTTCGCGGCCTGCGCGTACTGCGCGAGCACCGTGGTCAACGCCTGCTGATCGGAGCCGGGGCGCGACGCCTCCGACACCCCGGCGACGACGGGCGCCTCGCTGAAGGTGGAATCGGACCCGACCGCGCGGATCGTGGCCTGCGACATGGCCTCCAGCCAGCTCGCGGGCTGCGGGATCGCCGCGCCGGCCAGGACCAGCGGGGAGCCGGCGACCGGGGTGTTCGGCAACTCCCGGCCGAGCTGCTCGGCGACCGCATCGGCCCGGGCCCGCGACGGGGCGAGCCACAGGTCCGCCGAGCCGCTCGCCAGCCGCCCGGCCGCGTCCCGGTCCGGCGCCTCGGTCACCGCGATGGTGGTGCACTCGTCACCGACGAGCCCGGCCTGCGTCCGCACGGCGGGCGCCAGCGCCGGGTCGGCGAGCACGGTCACCGAGTGCGTGCTACCGCAGCCGGAGAACCTGCCGCCCACGATGGCGACGATCCCGGCCACGAGGACCGCGACCAGCGCGGCACCGAGGGCGGCCCGAGCGACGATCCGCCCACGCGGCTTCCCCGCGGCCGGTTCACCCGGCGCGTAATGACGACCCATGAGGCGGTGCGGCTCTTTCCGTTATTGCTGCTACTGCTGCTGCTCGCCGGGCTGCCCGCCCTGCGGCTGCTCGCCCTGCTGCTGGCCGGGCTGCTCGCCCTGCTGGCCGCCGACGAACTTCTTGGCGGCGTCCTGCGCCTTGTCCACCTGGGAGGCGAACTTGCCGTCGGTCCTGCCGTCGACGAAGTCACCCGCCTTGTCGATGACGCTCGGGTTCTTGCCGAGGGCTTCCTTGGCCTTGTTCGCGAGATTCTTGAAATCCATGCGTGCCAGGCTAGCGGACCGTCGCCCACCAGTCGCGGGTACCGGCGAGGCCCGCGGGACCCGCGGCACCGTCGAACCTGCCTCCCGGCATAGGCACCACGACGGTGACCCCGGCCTCCTCCGCGGCGGCCAGCAGCCGCTCGACGGGCTCGGACCAGGCGTGGAAGGCGAGGTTGAAGGTGGCCCAGTGCACCGGGACCAGCGGCGCGCCCGGTTTCGCGATCATCGTGTGGATCGCGACGGCCTCCTCCGGGTCGGCGTGCACGTCGGGCCACAGCGGGTCGTAGGCGCCGATCGGCAGGAGGGTGAGGTCGAACGGACCGAGGCGGTCGCCGACGAGCTTGAACCGCTCGGTGAAGCCGGTGTCGCCGCCGAAGAACACGGAGTGCCCGGGACCCACCAGCGACCACGACGCCCACAGGGTGGTGTTGCGGGCGAGGCCGCGGCCGGAGAAGTGCCGGGCCTCGGTGCACACCACGTCGAGGCTCCGCCCGTCGCGGGTCAGGGTGTGCGCGGCGTCCCAGGGCAGTTCGACGATGCGGTGCTCGGGGACGCCCCACGCGCGCAGGTGCGCGCCCACGCCGTCGGGGACGCAGAACGGGACGTCGCGGTCGCGGGTGAGGGCGTCGATGGTGGGCAGGTCGAGGTGGTCGTAGTGGTCGTGGCTGATGATCACCGCGTCCAGCTCCGGCAGCGCGCTGAGCGCCACCGGGACCGGGTGCATCCGTGCCGGCCCGATGGTGGGCGAGGGCGAGACCCGTTCTCCCCATACGGGATCGGCGAGCACCCGGAAGCCGTCGACCTCGATGAGCACCGACGAGTGCCCGTACCAGGTGACCGCCAGATCGGAGGCCCGCTCCGGCGGGGCCTCGGCGGCCAGCGGGATCGGCTTCGCGGGGCGGCCGCGGCCGTTGCGGGCGCGGTCCACGGCGCGGCGCGCGATGTCCGCGGGGCGCACGGGTTCGTGCGGCCCGTCGGGCTCGGTGTTGGCGAACGGGGTGCCGGGCCCCGCCGGGTCGCCCATCGAGCGGCGCAGTCCGCGGGCGGCGCGCAGCACCGCACCGCCGGCGACGCCGCCCAGCGCGCCCGCCACGAACGTCAGCGCCGACCCCGCGCGCACGTCAGCGGCCCTGGAAGCGGGGGTCGCGCTTCTCGATCCGGGCCATGATCGCCTCCTTGAGGTCCTCGGAGTCCCACACGGCGTGCAGCCGGGCCTCCTCCGCCTCGGTGAGCGGCTCGAGGGCGGCGTCGGACTTGAACAGGGCCTTGTAGTTCTGCAGCGAGAGCGGCGCGAGTCCGGCGATGCCGCGGGCGAACTCGAGGGCGGCCTCCCGATCGCCGATCGCGTTGGCGAAGCCCAGCTCGGCCAGCTTCTCGGCGCCGATCTTCTGGGTGGCCATGAGCACGCCGCGGGCGTGGCCGCCGCCGATCAGGTCCTCGAGCCGGCGCAGCGTCCACTTGTCGATGGTGACGCCCAGCCGGGCGGCCGGGATCGCGATGGAGGCGCTGGGGTCCAGCACTCGGAGGTCGGCGACCATGGCCATCTGCACGCCCGCGCCGACGGCCGGCCCGTTTACCGCCGCCACCACGATCTGCTTCATCGCCTCGACCCGGCGGTAGAACCGGATGACCCGCTCCATGAAGCCCTTGTCCAGCACCGCGCCCGACCGCAGATCCGCCCCCGCGGAGAACACGGTGCCCTGGCCGGTGAGCACGATGACGAAGGCGCCGTCGGCCTCCGCGCGGTCGAACGCCGCTTCCAGCCCGTCCATGATCTCGGGGTTGAGGGCGTTCCGCGCCTCGGGGCGCTGGAACTCGACGACGGCGACCTTGTCCTCCAGCGTGTAACCAATCATGGCAGGCAATCTACGCTACAGCTGTGAAGGATGTCGTCGTGGTCGGTGCAGGCCAGGCCGGTCTCTCGGCCGCCTACTTCCTCCCCAGGTTCGGTATCACGAATCCGATCGTGTTGGACCACAACCGCGGTCCGGGCGGCGCGTGGCGGCTGCGCTGGCCCTCACTGACGCTGCGTTCGGCGAATCACGTGCACGATCTGCCGGGCTGGGGCCTGCGCGATGCCCTGGGGACCGACTGCGACGACATCCCCGCCGCCACCGGCGTCGCCGAGTACTTCGGCGAGTACGAGCGCCGATTCGGGATCGACGTGCGCCGGCCCGCGCACGTCGCCTCCGTCACGCGGGCCGGCGACGGCTTCCTCGTGGCCGGCCGCGGCACCGACGGGCCCTTCGAGTACCGGGCCGCCGCGGTGATCAACTGCACCGGCACGTGGGACAGCCCGTTCTGGCCTACGGTGCCCGGCGCCGGGAGCGGAGCGAGCGGGCCGAATGGATCCGGCGCCGGGAGCGGAGCGAGCGGGCCGAATCGATCCGGCGCACCGTCGTTCCGGGGGGCGCAGCTGCACGCGCACGACTACCGCACCGCCGCGCCCTTCGCCGGGAAGCGGGTGGCCGTGGTCGGCGCCGGGATCACCGCGGTGCAGCTCCTGCTGGAGATCTCCGAGGTCGCACAGACCCGCTGGTTCACCCGCCGCGAGGTGCAGTGGGACACCACGCCGTTCGACCCCGACAAGGGGCGCCGCGCGGTGGCGCGCGTCGAGGAGCGGGTGCGCGCGGGCCTGCCGCCGGGATCGGTGGTGTCGGTGACGGGGCTGCCGATGACCGAGGCGATGCGGCGCGGGATCGAGGCGGGGGTGCTGGTCCGGGAGCCGATGTTCCGCGCCCTCACGCCCGACGGTCCGCTGCTGGCCGACGGCACGCAGGTGCATGCGGACGTGATCCTGTGGTGCACGGGCTTCCGCTACTCGATGGATCACCTCGCTCCGCTGGGGCTGCGGTCGCCGGGCGGCGGGATCGTCATGACCGGGCGGCTGGCCACGCAGGTCGCGGGTGAGCCGCGGCTGCACCTGCTGGGCTACGGGCCGTCCGCGTCGACGATCGGCGCCAACCGAGCGGGCCGGGAGGCGGCGCGCGCGGTGGCCGAGGTCGTCCGCGGCGCGGTCAGCGGAGGTTGAACTCCGCCGGGTTCGGGCCGATGCGCTCGCCGGAGATCGCGCTGATGCGGGCGACCTCGTCGGCGGTGAGCTCGAAGCCGAACACGTCGAAGTTCTCGGCGATGCGGGCCGGCGTCACCGACTTGGGGATCACCACGTTGCCCAGCTGCAGGTGCCAGCGCAGGATCGCCTGCGCGGGGGTCACGCCGTGCGCGGCGGCGATCTCGGTCACCGTCGGATCGGAGAGCGATTCGCCCTGCCCGAGCGGCGACCACGCCTCGGTGGCGATGCCGTGCTCGGTGTGGAAGGCGCGCAGCTCGTCCTGCGGCAGCCCGGGGTGGAGCTCGATCTGGTTGACGGCGGGCGTCTCGCCGGTCTCGTCGATCACCCGGCGCAGGTCCTCGACGCGGAAGTTGCTGACGCCGATGGCCTTCGCGCGACCGGAGTCGCGGATCTGCTGAAAGGCCTTGAAGGTGTCCACGAACCGGTCGTACTCGGGGACGGGCCAGTGGATGAGGTACAGGTCCACGTAGTCGGTGCCGAGCCGCTGCAGTGAGGCGTCGAAGGCGCGCAGCGTCTCGTCGAGCCCCTGGTCGGAGTTCCACAGCTTGGTGGTGAGGAACACCTCGTCGCGGGCCAGGCCGCTCTCGGCGAGCGCCCGGCCGGTGCCGGCCTCGTTCTCGTAGACCTTGGCGGTGTCGATCGACCGGTACCCGACCCGCAGCGCCTCCGCGACCGCGTCGCGGGCGCCGTCGTCCGGCACCTGCCAGACGCCGAAGCCGAGCTGGGGGATCGAGGTTCCGGAGTTCAGAGTCACGTTGGGCACAGTCATGCTGTGAGCAACACGCGGCGGGCCGCGTGTGTTCCATCGTCATTCATTCTTGACAGATCGTTGTGTTTTCCCAACACTTAGTTGTATGAGTCCAGTCAGGCGGGGTGAGCGTCTCCCCATCTACAACCGCATCGGCGTGCTCCGCGCCGAACGGTCGATGACCCGGGCCCAGCTCGCGGCGGCGGTCGAGATCAACGTGCAATCGGTCGGCGCCCTCGAACGCGGGGACAACTACCCGAGCCTGGACCTCGCCTTCCGCGTGGCCGGGGTGTTCGGCCTGCCGATCGAGGCGGTGTTCAGCCGCCACCCACTCGGCCCGCTCTCCGCGGAGCTCTACCCGGACGGCCGCGCCGCGCACGGCCGCGCCCCGGCCGCCGCACCCACCGAGAAGGAGGATCTCCCATGAATCCGACGCTCCGCCGCATCGACGCCTGGCGCACCGATCGCTACGAGAGGGCCCGCGCGCAGTACGCGCGCACCCTGCCCGGTTGGCACGACCGGCGCGGCCGCCGCGGCACGGTGGTTCTCGCCCTGGTGCTGCTCGCCGCGCTGTGGGCGGCGGCGGTCGCCACCTATTGGACCCCGTGGGCGATGATCGCGGTGGTGCTCCTCGTGCTCGGCGCGCTGGCCGCGATGTGGCTGGTTAAGGTGTGCAGCGAGGACGTCACAGACGCCCCGCGCGGCGCCCTCGACGAGTTCGAGGCCCGGGAGAAGGACGCGGCCCGCGCCGTGGGCTACTGGGTCTTCTGGATCGCCGGGTTCGTGCCGTACCTCGCGCTCCTGTTCCTCGCCGGAACGACGGGGCCGTACCCCGGGTCCGTCGCCTACCTCGGCGCCTTCCTCGTCGCCTCCTCGCTCATGACCGGGGCGCTGAGCCCGATCCTGCTGGCGGCGTGGACCAAGAAGGACGCGCCGCAGGGCGATCCGTATCTCGGGGATCGCCTCGCTGGCTAACCTGGCTGCATGGCGATCACGGTGGCGGACCTCATCGATGCGATCCTCGACCGCGGAACCTTCACCAGCTGGGACGGTCCGCTGATCGACGTGCATCCCGACGCGGACTACGCCGCCGACCTGCAGCGCGCGCGGGAACGCAGCGGCCGCGACGAGGCGGTGCTCACCGGCGAGGGCCGCATCCGGGGGCAGCGGGTGGCGCTCGTCGCCTGCGACTTCGCCTTCCTCGGCGGGTCGATCGGCGTGGCCGCCGCCGAGCGCATCGTCGCGGCCGTCGAACGCGCGACCGCCCTGCGGCTGCCGCTGCTCGCGACGCCCACGTCCGGCGGCACCCGGATGCAGGAGGGCACCGTCGCCTTCCTGCAGATGGTGAAGATCTCGGCGGCGGTCACCCTGCACAAGCGGTCGGGCCTGCCCTACCTGGTGTACCTGCGCAACCCCACGATGGGCGGGGTGTTCGCGTCGTGGGGCTCGCTGGGGCACGTGACCGTCGCGGAGCCGGGCGCGCGGATCGGGTTCCTCGGCCCGCGCGTGTACGAGGCCCTGCACGGCGAGCCCTTCCCCGACGGGGTGCAGACCGCCGCGCACCTCGTCGAGCACGGCCGGATCGACGGGGTGGTGCCGCTGCGCGTCGTCCGGCTGCTGGCGCACCGCACGCTGCGGGTGCTCGCCGGCGCGCAGGACGCCGACCCGCTGGCGCCGCACCTGGGCGTGCGGGAGGAACTCGGCGCCGCGGAGGACGACACCCCCGCGTGGGAGTCGGTGCGGATCAGCCGCCAGGCCGGGCGGCCCGGCGTGCGCGCCTTCCTGCGGCACTCGGCCACCGACCGGCTGCCGCTCTCCGGCACCGGCGAGGGCGAGGCCGACCACAGCCTGCTGCTGTCGCTGGCGCGGGTGCAGGGGTACCCGTGCATCGTGCTGGGCCAGGACACGACGGCGGCCGACGGTGCCGCTCCCCCGCTGCTCGGGCCCGCGGCGCTACGGGCCGCGCGGCGCGGGATGCGGCTGGCCGCGGAGCTGAACCTGCCGCTGGTGCTGGTGATCGACACCTGGGGCGCGGCGCTGTCGGTTCAGGCCGAGGAGGGCGGGCTCGCCGCCGAGGTGGCGCGCAGCCTCTCCGACCTCGTCACCCTCTCGGTCCCGACGGTGTCGGTCCTGCTCGGGCAGGGCACGGGCGGCGGGGCGCTCGCGATGCTGCCCGCCGACAGGGTGCTGTGCGCGCAGCACGCGTGGCTCGCACCGCTGCCGCCGGAGGGGGCGAGCGCCGTGATCCACCGGGACGACGCCCACGCCGCAGCGATGGCGGACCGGCAGCGGATCCGGGCGGCGGACCTGCTGGCCGACGGCATCGTCGACCGGGTGATCCCGGAGCGGCCGAACGCCGCCGACGAACCGACGGAGTTCTCCCGCCGCGTGGGACTGGCGGTGAGCGAGGCGCTCGCGGAGCTGTCGCTGATCCCCGACTCGATCCGGATCAGCCGCCGCCTGGACCGCTACCGGTTCCTGGGCGGCCGCCGCTGAGCGGTCACCAGTCCCGCAGGTCGGTGTAGCCGTCCTCGAGGAGCCGGGCGAACAGCGTGGTCTTGGACCGGGCCGCCCGGTGCGCCGCGGCGTACTTCGCACGGACCCGCGCGATGTGCGTGGAGACCGTGGCCTGGCTGATGAACAACGCGGCGGCGGCACTCTCCTTCGAATCGCTGGCGAACCACGCCAGGAGCACCTCCACCTCACGCGCCGAGAGCACCGGCACCGCCGCGCCCTCGCGTCCACCCCGGCGCTGCAGGACTTCGTTCTCGATCGTCTCCATCACGCTCATCCGGCGCCCACCTTCTTCCGACCCCTTGATCCGCACCGTCGGATCACTTCGGGTTCGACCTTTTCACCACGACCCCCGAATTCCCGGGTCGCAACAATTGTTCGTACTATCTCCGTACGACGACCAGCAGTGATGACGGCGTACGGGGGAACAACGGATGTCATCGGACGCAGAAACCCGGCCCACTCGGCCCGAGCCCGGAGTGGTGAACACCCGCGCCGAACTCGGCGAGGCACTGCGCGGACTGCGCGACGCCGCAGGCCTGACGGTCCGCGAACTCGTCGAGCACGCAGACGGTTACCTCGGGACGATATCGGGTTGGCTGTCCGGCGCGCACGCGCCGACCGCCGCCAACCGCGACCTGTTCGATCGCGTACTGACCGCGTGCGGAGTTCCGGAATCAGAATTCGAACATTGGTGGAACGCAGTTTCCCGCGCCCGGGTTCGTACGCGCATCAAAACAAAACAGGGCGTGAATGATCCGCCCTATCGCGGATTCTCCGCATTCGAGATTGCAGACCATGAGGTGTTCTTCGGAAGGGACGAGGACGCCGCCGTTCTGCGGCGGAGAATCGAGTCGGCCGCCGGGGAAAAGGACCCCCGGTACCCGATAATCGTCGTCGGAAGCAGCGGGATCGGTAAATCCTCCGTGGTGCGCGCGGGCCTCGCGCGCGCGCTCGCCACCGACGAGGCCGTCGCGGCGGGCCGGCGGCAGGTCGTGATCACCCCGGGCGTCGATCCCGCCGCGGTGCTCGAGGAGGCCCTCGCAGCGCTGCGAGGGCCGACTGCCGAACGCGGCGTCCTGGTGATCGACCAGTTCGAGGAGATCTGGACCCAGGGCGACGGCGCCCACGCCTCCGCCGTGCTCGCCCGCCTCCTCGAGCTGACGGTCCCGGGTGATGACGGCGCGGAGAACGACGGTGTGGAGGACGACGGCCCCGTCGTCGTCCTGGTGCTGCGCTCCGACTTCCTCGACCGGCTCGTCGCCCAGCCCGGCTACGCCCCGATGGTCGAGGCGGGCCCCGTCGTCATCGGCCCCCTGAACCGGGAGGGGCTGCGCGCCGCGATCACGGGCCCTGCGGAGCGGGCCGAGATCGCCATCGAACCCGGCCTGGTGGAGCTGCTGCTCGACGACGCGGAGGCCACCGGCGACGCCGCCGGCGTGCTCCCTCTCCTCTCACACTCGCTGTTGACCACGTGGGAACAGTCCGACCGGACGCGGCTCACCGTGCAGGGCTACCTGGAGACGGGCCGGCTCGCCGGGGCCGTGGAGAAGAGCGCCGAGGACGTGTACGCAGGGCTCGACGAGGCCGGCCGCGAGGTGATGCACGACCTGCTGCTGCGCCTGATCAACGTGGACGAGCACCGAGTGACCCGGCGCATCGTCCCCACCGCGGAGCTGGTGCGCGGCGGCGGCGCCGAGGCCGTCCACGACCGGCTCGTCGCGGCGCGGCTGGTGACAGTCGGCGGCGACGGGACGCGGCTGGCGCACGAGGCGCTGGTGCGGGCGTGGCCGCGGCTGTCGCAATGGGTGGATGAGGACAGGGCCCGGCTGCGGCTCGAAGCCCGGATCCGCGTGGCCGCGCAGGACTGGACGCAGGCGGGCGAGCCGGGGACACTGCTGCTCTCCCCCGGCATGCTCGCACTGATCGCGAACCTCACCGCGGAGCGCCCGGGCCGGTGGGGCGCGGCGGAGCAGCGGATGATCGCCGCCAGCACCGCCCGGCGCGACCAGATCCAGGAGGACGCGCGCCGCCGGGTCCGCACCCTCCGCGCGGCCGCGCTCGCCGCCGCGGCGTTCGCACTGGTCGCGGTCATCGCGGCGACGACCGCCGGGATCGGGCTGGTGACCACGGCCCACGCCCGCGACGCCGCCGCCCGCGCGCATGCGGAGTCCACCAGCCGCCAGCTCGCCCTCGAATCCCGACGGCTGCGGCCGCGGGACTCGGCGCTCGCCGCGCAGCTCGCGGTGGCCGCGTACCGGACGGCGGAGACGGTCGAGGCCCGCTCCAATCTGCTGGACACGCTCTCGGACCCGCTCTCCTCGCGCCGCATGATCGGCGGCTCGATCGAGGTGGCGGCGGACCCGTCGGGCGGCCTCGCGGCCGTGCGCTCGGACCGCCGGGTGGACCTGTACCGGGTGGACTCCCGCGGCCTCGGCGACCGGATCGGAGGCACCGGAATCGATCCCGGCGCGCTGCCCGGCTCGGGCCTGCGGTTCACGCCCGACGGTGCCGCCCTCCTGATCGGCACGGGCCGCGGCGTCCTCGAGGTGGACGTGCGGGACCCTGCCGCGCCCCGCACTGTCGGCACCATCGGTGTGGGCGGATCCGTTGTGCGACTGTCCCTCTCGGACGACGGGCGGACGGTTCTGGCCTCGCGGGCGGACGCCCCGCCGGTGCTGGTGCTGCGCGGCGGCGACCGCCGCGTCGCGTTCCCGCCGGGCCCGTACGACGAGACGCAGGCCGGGATCGCCCTGAGCGCCGACGCCCGGCTCGCCGCCGTCTCCACGCCCGGGCAGAACATCACCCTGTGGGACGTCTCCGGCGCCGTGCCCGCGCGCCTGGGCACCGTCCCCCTCGCCGGCGCCTCCAACCAGGCGATCCGCATGGTGTTCCACGGAACCACGCTCGCCGCCGGGCTGCGCAGCCGCGAGGCATTGCTCGTCGACGCATCGAACCCGTCGGCACCCGCGGTGCGCCGTACGGTCTCCGGGTTCACCAGCTACGTCAACGACGTGGAGGTCTCGCCCGACGGTGCGCGCCTGGTCGCCGCCGGCTCGGACGGCCAGGTCCGGGTGGTCCCGCTCGCCGGGGACGATCCCGAGATGGTGTTCACCGGGCCGGAGCCGATCGGCCTCGCCACCGTGGCGGGCGGCACGGTGCTCGCCGCGGCCGACGGCGGCGTGTTGCGCAGCTGGCCGCTGCGGACCGCGGCGGTCGCGCTCGGCGAGCGCTCCGTGTTCCAGATCCCCGTGCAGGGCTCGCAGGTACTGGTCGCGAACGGCGGGCCGGATTCGGCTGTCGGGCAATGGCGTACCGCGCCCGGTCCCACCCTGGTGCGCTCCGGGCCGGACATCACACCACCGTCGGGCGACCTGTTCTCGGGCGCGCTCGCGATCTCCCCCGACGGCACGGCCGCGCTGGGCACGGCGGCCGGCCGCGTGTACCTGGCGGACCTGCGCGACCGCGCGCACCCGCGCCTGTCCGCCACCGGGGCGCCGGCGCTCGGGTCGATCGTGGAGACGGTGGCCGTCTCCCCCGATGGCCGCACCGCGCTGGTGGGCGGGCTCTCCACGTCGCGGGCGGTGGTGCTCGACATCGCCGACCGCGCCGCGCCGCGGGTGGTAGGCGGGATCGACGCGCTGGGCGGCGTACCGTCGCTGGCCTTCCTGGACGGTACGAGCGCCGTGCTGGGGACTGCGGGCGGCGACCTGGTGCAGCTGGACCTGCGGGACCGGGCGGCGCCGCGGGTGCGCGCCACCACGCACGTGTTCGATGCGTCGATCGCGGCGCTCGCGGCGGCGCCGGACGGGCGCACGCTGCTGCTGGCCGCATCGGGCGGCGGCCACCTCGCACAGGTCGAACTGGTGCCGGAGAAGGACCCGTTGATCACCCGGTTCGGCGGGCCCAGCGGGTCGGTGAGCGGCGCCTCCTACTCCCCCGACGGCACGCGGCTGGTGGTCGCGGCGACCAGCGGGGAGGTGCGCCTGTACCGGGTGCACGACGGGACCGTGCCGCGGCGGGAGACGTCGCTGACCGTGGACGGCGCGATCCTGTTCGACGCGCGGTTCACCGACGGCGGTTCGATGATCGTCGCGTCCGGCAACAGCGGGCGCCTGCGCACGTGGGACCTGGACCCCCAGCACGTGATCGACGCGGTGTGCTCGTCCCGGTCGGCCCCGATCACCGCGGAGGAGTGGGACCGCCTGGCGCCGGGCGAGGACTACTTCGATCCCTGCCGCTGACCGGGCCGGGGGTCACGTGCCGACGGTGACGCCCCACTGCACCCGGCCGGAGTCCACGGTGGTCACCTTCACGGTGACGGGGTGCCGGGTGCCGCGGGAGGTCATGGCGCAGGTCTGCCGGGCCCCGACGGTGCCGGGGAGCGCGCCGTCGCAGGTGACGCCGTCGACGGGGCGCTGCCGGGCGAGCACCGCGCGGGTGCGGCTCTCCAGTTCGCCGACGGGGACGCGCGGGCCCGACTCGGGTTCGCCCGCGACGGTGGAGTTCCAGTTCACGGTGTCACCGTCGACGTCGGTCACCTTCAGGTGCACGGCGAACTGCTCGCCGGCGCGGGTGAGGACGCAGGACTGTTCGGCACCGACCTCTGCCTCGAGCCCGCCGGCGCAGTGAAGGGAGTCCGACGGTGCGGCCGCGACCTGTGCGAGGGTACCGGATTCGACCTGGTCCTTCGCGACCTCCGCGGGGGCGACCATGGACCAGCCGATGGTGACGGCGACGGCGATACCGCCGACCACCACAGCTCCTGCCCGCACGCCCATCCCGACTCGTTTCCATCGCTAAACTCAATCTTCACCATGTGTGAATTGAGGTTATTGAATCACGGTCGGGTTGCGATTTCAATACACACGGCGACTTCGTATCGCCTGCGAAGGGCTCGGGGATGGAAGGTCATCCCGCGAGGGTGAGACCGATCAGTGCTACGTTGAGCGCCACGATCAGCGCACCGGCGGCGGCCGACGCCCAGCGCAGCAGCGCGCCGTCGGCGAACTCGCCCATGAGCGCGCGGTCCGCGGTGTAGCGGCGCAGCGGCAGCAGCGCGAACGGGATGCCGAAGCTCAGCACCACCTGCGAGAGGATCAGCGCCTGCGTGGGCGGGACGCCGATCGCCAGCACGCCGATCGCCGGGACCATCGTGACCAGCCGCCGGGCCAGCACCGGGATCCGCTTGCGCAGCAGCCCCGCCATGATGGTGCCGCCGGCGTAGCTGCCGACCGAGGTGGAGGCGAGCCCGGAGGCGAGCAGGCCGACCGCGAACAGCCCGGCGACCACGGGGCCGAGCGCGTCCCGCACTGCGGCGTGCGCCCCCTCGATCGAGTCGGTCCCCTCGCGCCCGTACAGACTGGACGCGGCCAGCACCAGCAGCGCGATGTTCACGGCGCCGGCGATGACGAGCGCGCACACCACGTCGATCCGGGTCACCGCGAGCAGCCGGCGCGCGCGGTCGGCCGCGCCCCTGGCCGGCGGCGCGCCGTGCCGGTCCACGACGAGAGCCGAGTGCAGGTAGATCGCGTGCGGCATCACCGTTGCGCCCAGCATGGACGCGGCCAGCAGCACCGTCTCCGTGCCCTGCAGGCGCGGGACGAGCCCACCGAGGAGGGCGGCACCGTCGGGCGGCGCGACGACGAGCCCCGCGAGGAAGCCGACCACGATGACGGCGAGCAGCCCGATCACGACCAGCTCGAAGCGGTACTGGCGGCGGCCGTCCGCGAGCACGAGCAGCGCGGTCGAGATCACCCCCACGATCACCCCGCCCCAGACCAGCGGCAGCCCGAACAGCAGGTTCAGTGCGAGCGCCCCGCCGATCACCTCGGCGATGTCGGTGGCGGCGGCCACCAGCTCGGCCTGCCCCCAGAACGCGAGCCGCGCCCGGCGCGGCAGCCGATCACCCAACACCTGCGGCAGCGACCGCCCGGTGACCACGCCGAGTTTGGCGGACTGGTACTGGATCATCACCGCCATCACGTTGGCCACCACGAGGACCCACACCAGCAGGTAGCCGTACTTCGCACCGGCGGTGACGTTCGCCGCGACGTTCCCCGGATCGACGTACGCGATCGCGGCGACGAACGCGGGGCCGAGCAGCATGATCGCCCGCAGCGGGGTCCGCGTCCCCTGCGCGGCGGTGTCGGTCAGCACCGCTACAGGCTATGCGAACACAGGGTTTCGGTCAACCGAAACCTCGTGTGGCGGCCGCCGTCCCGAACCCGCCGCGCCTACGCTTCCCCCATGACCGCGCGCGACCACGGCGACCCGGGCGACGCCCCCACCATCGCCCCTCCCCTGACCGACGTCGCCGAGCCGCGACGCCCCTCCGCCGCCGAGGAGGCGCGCACCATCGCGCGCGCCACCAACACGGCCACCCTCGCCACCCTCTCCGCCGACGGTGCGCCGTGGGCCTCGCTCATCACGTACGGGCTGCTCGGCGGGGATCCGGTGCTGTGCGTTTCGCACATGGCCGAGCACGGCCGGAACCTGCAGCGCGATCCCCGCGCGAGCGTCGCGATCACCGCGCCCGGCGCACCGTCCGATCCCCTCGCCGCCGCGCGGATCACCCTGGCGGGCACGGTCCGCCGTCCCGCGGACGATCTACTTCCCGCCGCCCGGGAGGCGCACCTGGCCGCGGTGCCCGCCGCGAAGTACTACATCGACTACAGCGACTTCACGGTGTGGGTGCTGGAGGTGGAGCGCGTGCGCTGGGTGGGCGGCTACGGCCGGATGGACTCGGCCTCCGCCGCGGATTACGCCGCCGCCGAACCGGATCCGGTGATCGGGCACGCGGACGGCGCGGTGCACCACCTCAACGACGATCACGCGTCCGCGCTGCTCGACATGGCGCGGGCGCTCGGCGGCTACCCGGATGCGACCGCGGCGCGGTGCGAGCGGGCCGACCGGTACGGCCTCGACCTGCGCGTGGACACCCCGCGCGGCTGGGCCGTGACCCGGGTGGGCTACCCCACCCCGCTCGGCGGGCCGGCGGAACTGCGGCAGGCCACCGTGGCCCTCGCCCGGCGGGCCGCCGCCCAGTAGCCGCTACCTCAGTTCGGCGGCGGGGTCGTCGTGGTGGTCGGCACCGCCTCCGTCGGCCGCAGGATCGGCGGGAGCGTGATCCTCGGGGGCGTCGTGGTCGGCGCCACCGTCGTCGGCGCGGCGGTCGTCGGCGCGGCGGTCGTCGGCTCGACGGTACGCGTCGGCGCGGGCGGGGTCGTGGGGGTGGGGATCACGCGCGTGGGCACCGGTGCGACAGTGGTCGTCGGAGCCGGCGCGAGCGTCGTGGTCGGGGCGGGCGCGACGGTGGTCGTGGTCGCGGCGGTCGTCGGGGCGGCCGAGGTCGGCGCCGGCGTGCCCGCGCTGGTCGTGGTCGTCGTCGCGGCGGGGCTCGTGGGATCACCCGCGCGCGCACCGGACGGCGCCGCGGCGCTCGTCGCCCCCGACGTGCCCGCCGTGGACGTTCCCGCCGTCCTTCCCGCCGACGTTCCCGCTGCGGAGGTTTCCGCGGTCGAGGTGCCGGCGGTCGTCGTCTCGGTGGTGGTCGCGCCGCTCCGGGGCTTCTGCGCGACGGACACCGCGACGCTGGTGCCGACCGCGTCCTCGACCGCCGCGCGGCTGCCGGCCTGGATCACGGCGCCGTTGAGCGCCGCGGCCACCGGGGTGGTCACCGTGGGATCGGGGTTCGGGTTGCCGGGGATCGGCGCCCCGGGCAGCGCGAGCACCGGCTCCACCTTCGACGAGGTGGGCAGGGGCGCGAGCACCACGCCGGGCGCGACGGGTGCGGTCACCGTCGTCGTGGTGGTGGTCGTCGTGGTGGTGGTCGTGGTGTAGACGGGCGCCACGATCCGGCCCTGGTCGCGCACGTCGACCACCCGGCCGGGGGTGACGGCCCAGACGGGGAAGAAGGGCTCCGTGTGGCGCGGGTTGACCCGGCGGTACGGGTTGGTGCCCAGGTTGAGCGTGATGGACACGGTGATGATCGGCTGCGGCTTGGGGCGCGTCCAGCTGCGCGGGTACACCCACATCACGGGCGTATCGGCGCGGAAGCCGGGGTCGAACCACGGCTTCGGGTAGCCGGGCCGGTCCCACGGCCGGGGCTGGCCGGGCACCCACGGCCGCACGCCGAGCTGGCGGCCGTACAGGGTCCAGCAGGTCTGGGTCTGCCGCTCCACGCCGGCGATCCACGAGCCCCAGCGGCCGGTCTCGCAGATGGCGCGGTACGCGTCGATCTGCGGCTGCGTGTACTGCCAGGGCCTGGTGTTCGCGGGCCGCGACATCGGCTCCGGCGGCGCCGGCTGGGGAGCGACGGCGAGCCCCGGGACCTGCGGCGCGGGCGGGTAGTACACGGTGACATCGCCTGCGGTGGCGGTGATCGTGTTCTGCGGGAGACCCGCGTTCACCACGGCCTGCGCGGCCACCGGGTCGCCCACCATCATCACGTCCTTGGGCGGCACGGCCACGCCGTCGGTCTGGAAGGCGCCGGGGTTGGCGGTGAACTGGTCGCCGGTGACCGGGCTGAACGCGACGGGCGAGTCCTGCTGGGAGGCGTCCTTGCCGCACGCCGCGAGCAGGCCCGCCACCGACAGCACCGCGACCGCGGCCGTTCCGACTCTCACCGTGCTCATGCTTCCTCCGACCCCGCTCCAGGCCGCGGACGTCGCGGCGCTGCTGGTCCATCCTTCACCGGATGAATCGGCGGCGCAATCGTCTACTCGACCGACCCTGCACCACGGCGAGTGTGACTGCGTTGACAGCATCGCTAGCATTGCTGTCATGGCCACACTGACGATTCGCAACCTGCCCGACCGGGTCCGCGACCGGCTCCGGGTCCGGGCCGCGGAGAACGGCAGGTCGATGGAGGCGGAGGCGCGCACGCTCCTCGAACAGGCGTTGATCGAGCCCGGCCGGATCGATCTGAGCTGGGTGGAGGCGTTCGTGGAGATCGGCCGGACCTACGGCCCCGTCGACCTGCCGATCCGGCCGCGCGAGGCGGAGCCGTTCACGACGTTCGACGAGCTGTGATCATCCTCGATACGAACGTCCTCACCGCACTGATGCGCGGGGAGGACGTCGACCGGCGGGTCGTGCGGTGGCTCAGCGGTGTCGCGGAGCAGCCCGCGATCACCGCGGTCACCCGCGCCGAGATCATGTCCGGCATCGCGCTCCTGCCGCCCGGTCAGCGCCGCAGCGCGCTACGGGCCGCCGCCGAGGCGGCGTTCGCGTCGCTCACGGAGTGCCTCCCGTTCGACGCCGCGGCCGCCGACGAGTACGCGGCTGTTCTCGCGGGCCGTAGGGCCGCGGGCCGCCCGATCAGCGTGCAGGACGCGATGATCGCGGCGATCGCCCGGCGCAGCGGCGCCGGCCTCGCCACCCGCAATACGAGGGACTTCGAGGGCCTCGGACTCCGCCTGGTGGACCCGTACTCGACGGAGATGTAGATGAAGATGGATGTCTTGCGTAGCTGGACTCCATGAAGTCCATCACCGTCGCCGAGCTGCGGCAGAACCCGACCGCGGCGCTGGCGGACGTCGAGCGCAGCGAGACCTACACGGTGACGCGCCATCGCCGCGTGATCGCCCGGCTCGTTCCTCCCGAGCCCGGCATCGAGCTGATCCCCGCGCAGCGGACAGGCGGGCCGGCACGACCGCACCCCCGTCCGACGGCGAGAGCCCCGCACCGTCGGACGACGGAACGGGGCCCTGGCTGGAGAACTGCTACTTGACGCCGAGCAGGTCGATGACGAAGACCAAGGTCTTGCCCGAAAGACGGTGACCGCCGCCGGCGGGGCCGTAGGCGAGGGCGGGCGGGCAGATCAGCTGGCGGCGGCCGCCGACCTTCATGCCCGGGATGCCCTCCTGCCAGCCGGCGATGAGGCTGCGGAGCGGGAAGTTGATGGACTCGCCGCGGCTCCAGGAGGAGTCGAACTCCTCGCCGGTGTCGAACTCGACGCCCACGTAGTGCACGTCCACGACGCTGCCGGGCTGGGCCTCGGCACCGTCGCCCACCACGAGGTCCTTGATGACGAGCTCGGTGGGCGCGGGGCCCTCGATGAACTCGATCTCGGGCTTGGTCATAGAGACTCCTTTGATCAGGCGGTGCAGGTTGTCGCGACGGATCGGCGGCATCTACGCACCGGGATAGTCACGGGCGGTGGCGCCCGTGTAGATCTGCTGAGGACGGCCGATCTTCGTGGTCGGGTCCTCGTGCATCTCGCGCCAGTGGGCGATCCAGCCGGGCAGCCGGCCGAGGGCGAACAGCACCGTGAACATGCGCGTGGGGAAGCCCATCGCGCGGTAGATCAGACCGGTGTAGAAGTCCACGTTCGGGTACAGCTTGCGCTCGATGAAGTAGTCGTCGTGCAGCGCGACGTCCTCGAGCCCCTTGGCGATGTCGAGCAGCTCGTCGGATACGCCGAGCAACTCGAAGATGCGGTCCGCGGTCTGCTTCACGATCGCCGCACGCGGGTCGTAGTTCTTGTAGACGCGGTGCCCGAAGCCCATGAGCTTCACACCGTCTTCCTTGTTCTTGACCTTGTTCATGAAGGCGGTGGTGTCGCCGCCGGAGGCCTTGATGTCGTCGAGCATCTCGAGGACGGCCTGGTTGGCGCCGCCGTGCAGCGGGCCCCACAGGGCGTTGATGCCGCCGGAGATCGACGTGAACAGGTTCGCGTTCGACGAGCCCACCAGGCGCACCGTCGACGTCGAACAGTTCTGTTCGTGGTCGGCGTGCAGGATGAGCAGCATGTCGAGGGCCTTGACGATCTCCGGGTCCACCTCGTAGGGCTCGGCCGGGAAACCGAAGGTCATGCGCAGGAAGTTCTCGACCAGGCTCAGCGAGTTGTCCGGGTAGAGCATGGGCTGCCCGACGGACTTCTTGTACGCGTAGGCGCAGATCGTGGGGAACTTGGCGAGCAGGCGGATGGTGGAGAGCTCCACCTGCGCCGGATCGTTGTGGTCCAGCGAGTCCGGGTAGTAGGCCGAGAGGGCGTTCACGGCGGAGGAGACCACGGGCATCGGGTGCGCGTTGCGGGGGAAGCCGTTGAAGAACAGCTTCAGGTCCTCGTGCAGCAGGGTGTGCCGCTGGATCTTGGCGGTGAACTCGGCCAGCTGCTCCGGCGAGGGCAGTTCCCCGTGGATGAGCAGGTAGCTGACCTCGATGAACGTCGACTTCTCGGCGAGCTGCTCGATCGGGTACCCGCGGTAGCGCAGGATCCCCGCGTTGCCGTCGATGTAGGTGATGGCCGACTTGCACGAGGCCGTGTTCACGAAGCCGTTGTCGTACGTGCTGAAGCCGGACTGCGCGAGGAACTTACCGAGCGCGATGCCGTCTGCACCCTCGGTCGCCTGGACGATCGGCAGCTCGATCCGGCCGCCGGGGTAGGCGACCGTAGCGTTCGCGGTGTTGTCATCGGTGGACAATGTTCGTATCCCCTCGCTGTAGTCGGCGGATAAAAGCTACCTGGCTAGAACCTAGCGGTATCGCGGTTCTCCGCGAAAACGAGGGTGTCACCGGATGCCCCATTCGGTGCTCCAGGAAGCCCCCGCGGCCAGCCGTATCACGTCGGTCCCGGTGTGCAGAGCGTTGCCCGGCGCGGACATCGGTTCCACCGCCAGCGCGCGCCCGCGCCCCGGGTATCCCTTGCCGTTCGCCGGGTCGGCGATGAACACCTGGACCCAGGGCAACGACGGTGCCGTCCACAGTTCCGCCTCCCCGTCCGGGGCGCGCAGGACGGAGCGCCCGGGGACGTCGGTGAACGGGGTGTCGATCTGCACTCCGGCGAGGGCGCGCGGGGCGCGGTAGTCGTACGGCGTCCCGTCGACGGTGCGCGGCGCACCGTCGGGCAGGAGCCGCCCGTCGAGCGGCTGCCAACGCCCGGCGCCGAGCTCGAGGGTGCAGGCGTCGACGGGACTGTCGCCGACGCGCAGGTAGGTGTGGAAGCCCACGGCGAGCGGGAGGTCCCGGTCGCCGTCGTTGCGTGCGTCGAAGACGCAGGTCAGCCCGTCGGCGCCGACGCTGTAGCGGAGGCGCAGGTGCAGCGCGAAGGGCCAGCCGGTGCCCTGCGGCACGTCGATGGCCAGCGTCACGGCGTCGGGCGCGACCTCCACGTCGTCCCAGTCGGCGCGGCGCACCAGGCCGTGGTCGGCGGTCCCCGTCACGTCGCTGGTGACGGGGAGGCGGTAGACCTCGTCGTCCCAGGTGTAGATGCCGTCCTCGGTGCGGCCGGGCCAGGGCGCGAGGACGAGGCCCGCGGAGAGGGGCGGTTTCTCGCCGAGCGGCCACTCCTCCGTGAGGGCCGTGCCGTCGCGGCGCAGGCCGCGCAGACCCGCGCCGGTCCGTGCGATCTCCGCGACGTACCCGCCGGCCGCGATCGTGAATCCCGGTTGCACCGACATGGGCGCAATAGTACGGACGCACCGGGTCCCGCGAGCCGCGACGGTGCGAGCGGCCCCCGTTGCAACCCCGGGCAACCTCGGGCCGCCCGCGCCGCGCCGCGCCGACCTACGGTGGTGGTGACACCGCGCCGGCGCGGCCGGCGATCCCACCCGCCACACCGAGGAGTGCCCATGAGCTGGACCGAGAACGACGTACCCACCCAGGCCGGACGGGTCGCCGTCGTCACCGGCGCGAACACCGGCCTCGGCTTCGAGACCGCGCGGGTGCTGGCGCAGCGGGGCGCGGAGGTGGTACTGGCGGTGCGCGACACGGAGAAGGGCGCCACGGCGGCGCGGCGCATCGCCGCGGCCGCGCCGGATGCGACGGTGCGCGTGCAGCGCCTCGACCTCGGCTCGCTCGCCTCCGTGCGCGAGGCGGCCGGGGAGCTGCGCGCGAGCACCCCGCGGGTCGACCTGCTGATCAACAACGCCGGCGTCATGTACCCGCCGAAGCAGACCACGACCGACGGCTTCGAGCTGCAGTTCGGCACCAATCATCTGGGCCACTTCGCCTGGACCGCACAGGTTCTGGAGCTGCTGCTGGGGGTGCCCGGCTCGCGGGTGGTCACCGTGGCGAGCGTGGCGCACCGCATCCGGGCCGCCATCCACTTCGACGATCTGCAGTGGGAGCGCTCCTACGAGCGGGTCGCCGCCTACGGCCAGAGCAAGCTCGCGAACCTGCTGTTCCACTACGAGCTGGCGCGCCGGCTCGAGGCCCGCGCGGCCGAGCGCGGCACCGTCGCGATCGCGGCGCACCCGGGCGTCGCCGATACGGAGCTGGGGCGCAACATGCCCGCGGTGCTGCAGAAGGCGCAGGTGGTGGCGCCGCTGTTCTCGCACGACGCGGCGCACGGCGCGCTCCCGCAGCTGCGGGCCGCGACCGATCCCGGCGCACTCGGCGGCCAGTACTACGGCCCCGACGGCCTCGGCGAGCGGCGGGGCGCACCGAAGGTGGTGACCTCGAGCAGGCAGTCCTACGACCTGGACCTGCAGCGCCGCCTGTGGGCGGTCTCGGAGGACCTCACCGGCGTCGCTTTCCCGGTGTAGCCGGGGTTCGCGCGCGGACCCGTCAGCGCAACACGCGGTAGCGGACGAAGGCGGGGACGGCCAGCGCCGCGAGCACGGTGAACACCATCACCAGCACGCCGCCGCCGCCGGCGGCCACGGTGGCCCCGGCGGTGGCGGCCGCGGCGCCGTGCAGCGCGTCGCCGATGCGCGGGCCGCCCGCGACGACCACGGTGAACACGCCCTGCAGCCGGCCGCGGACGTCGTCGGTCGCGGCCTCCTGCAGCATCGTGGTGCGGAACGCCGCGGAGAACATGTCCGCGGCGCCGCCCAGCGCGAGCAGCACCAGCGCCGCCCAGAGCCAGCTGAAGTGGGCGGCCAGCCCGAAGCCGGCCATCGCGGCGCCCCACAGCACGACCATCACCACCACGGCGAGGCCCTGCCGCGCGACGCGGGAGGTCCACCCGGAGAGCACGCCGCCGAGCACGGCCCCCACGGACATCGCGGCGAACAGCGCCCCGAACACGAACCCGCCCGAGACGGGATCGCCGAAGTTCTCGTGCGCGATCTGCGGGAACAGGGCGCGGGGCATGCCGAACACCATCGCGATGATGTCCACCACGAAGCTCATCAGCAGCACCTTGTGCCCGGCGAGGTAGCGGAAGCCGTCGATCACCGACTTCAGACCGAGCGATTGGCCCCTGTCCTCGGGCCTGATCGACGGCAGCCGCCACACCGCCCACAGCGTGAGCATCAGCGATGCGGCGTCGAGCGTGTACAGCCAGTGCACGCCGATGACCGGGATCAGCGGGGCGCCCAGCATGGGGCCGGCGATCGCCCCGAACTGCATCACGGTCATGTTGAGCGAATTCGCGGCGGGCAGCTGTTCCGGCGGCACGAGGCGCGCGTAGATCGCGGAGCGGGTGGGCTGGTTGACGCCGAAGAACGCCTGCTGCAGGGCGAACGCGCACAGGATCAGCCACACGTTGTCCGGGAGCAGGGCGAGCAGCAGGGCGGTCCCGGCGAGCCCCAGCGTGGTGCCGATGATCACCAGGCGTCGGTCCAGGGCGTCGGCGATGGCCCCGCCCCACAGGCCGAACACCACCAGCGGGACCAGCCCGAACGCACCGGTCAGGCCGACGTACGCGGAGGATCCGGTGATCGCGTAGATCTGGGCTGGCACGGCGACCGCGGTCAGCTGCGCCCCGATGACGGTGACGATCCCGGTCCACCACAGCCGCCGGTAGTCGGGATTCTGCAGCGGCCGGGTGTCGGCCAGGAGTCTCGGCACCGAAAGATCCTACGACTTCCTCAGCATTTCCCGCGACTCGGCGCGCACCGCTACCGTGACGCCGATGAGGCTCGCACGCGCACGGATCGGCGGCGCACCCGCGGACGGCCCCCTCGTGGACGTCGACATCGACGGGGGCCGCATCGCCGCCCTCTCCCCCGCCGGTTCGACGGTGCCTGCCGCCGACGTTCTCGACCTCGACGGACGCCTCCTGATCCCCGGCCTGTGGGACGAGCACGTGCACGTGCGCACCTGGGCCGTCTCCACCCGGCGGATCGACGTGCGGGCCGCGACCGGCCCCGAGGAGGCCGCAGCGCTGATCCGCGGCGCGCTGCCGCACGCGGACCCGGGCCTGCCCGTGGTCGCCGTCGGCATGCGGGACGGGCTGTGGGGCGGCGCACCGTCGCGCCTGCTGCTCGACGGGATCGCTCCAGACGTGCCCGTGATGGTGGTGTCGTCGGACCTGCACAGCAGCTGGTCGAACGCGGCGCTCGGCCGGCTCCTCGGAATCGAGCTGGACGGGACCGGGATGCTGCGCGAGGCGGCGAGCTTCGCCGCGGCGGTCCGGGTGGAGTCGATGGTGGCGGACCGGGCCGACGGCTGGGTCGGCGAGGCCCTCGCCGGGCTGGGCGCGCGGGGCGTGGTGGGGGTCGTCGACCTGGACTTCGACGATGCGGTGGGCGCGTGGGAGCGGCGGCCCGCGCCGCCGGTGCGGATCGACGCCGGGGTGTACCCGCACGACCTGGATGCCGCGGCCGAGCGCGGGGTGCGCACCGGCACCCCGATCCGCGGCCTGGCGCGGGTGGGCCCGCTCAAGGTGATCACGGACGGCTCACTGGGCACGCGCACCGCGTACTGCCACGCCCCCTATCCGGGGACGGCGGACCGGGGGACGCTGGAGGTGCCGCCGGAGCGGCTGGCGGAACTGTTGCGGCGCGGCGCCGAGATTGGCCTGACTCCCGCGATCCACGCGATCGGGGACGCGGCGAACGCGCTGGCCCTGGATGCGTTCGCGCGCACCGGGATCCGCGGGCGAATCGAGCACGCGCAGCTGCTCACCGACGCCGATCTCGCCCGGATGGCGGCACTCGGGATCGGCGCCTCGATCCAGCCGGAGCACATGCTGGACGACCGCGGCCTGGTCGCCCGGTTCTGGGGCGACCGGAGCGGGGACGCCTTCCGGATCGCCTCCCTGGTGGCGGCGGGCGTCGAGGTGGTCCTCGGCTCCGACGCCCCGGTCACGCCGCTGGACCCGTGGTTCGCGATCTCCGCCGCGGTCACCCGCAGCCGCGACGGGGAGCCGCCGTGGCAGCCGTGGGAGGCGATCGACGCCGCGACCGCACTGCGACTCTCCGCGCGCGGCACGATCGCCGTCGGCGAGCCCGCCGATCTGGTGGCGCTGGGCGACGATCCGGTGCCGGAACGCCTGCGCGGCATGCCCATCGACCTCACGCTGGTGGCGGGGAGGGTCACGCACAGCACCCTGTGACGGGCGCCGCCGGTCAGGGCTGCAGCCGCACCGGCTCGTACCCGGGCGCGGTCAG
The DNA here is from genome assembly GCA_040391845.1 of Tsukamurella paurometabola. GTDB lineage: Bacteria > Actinomycetota > Actinomycetes > Mycobacteriales > Mycobacteriaceae > Tsukamurella > Tsukamurella paurometabola_B. The sequence goes on from JBEBXD010000019.1 coordinate 27,592, forward strand.
CCGGATCCTGTTGTGCACGCGGTTCTCCCGGCCCTGCCAGAACTCGACCACCTCGGGGGCGATGCGGTAGCCGCCCCACTCGGGCGGAACGGGCACGTCGCCCCCCTCGAACCGGGCCTCGACCTCGGCGAACCGCTCCGCCATCGCCCGACGGTCCGCGACGGGCCGCGACTGGTCCGACGCCCAGGCGCCGAGCTGCGATCCCCGCGGCCGCTGGGCCCAGTAGTCGGCGGTCTCCTGCTCACCGACCCGGGTGACGGCGCCGCGCACGTGCACCTGCCGGTGGATCGCGATCCACGGGAAGGTCACGGCGGCAACGGGGTTCGCGTCCACGGCGCGGGCCTTGTCGGAGCCGTAGTTGGTGTAGAACACCACGCCCCGCTCGTCGAGCCCCTTGCACAGCACGGTCCGGGTGGCCGGGCGCCCGGCCTCGTCGACGGTGGCGAGCACCATCGCGTTCGGCTCGGGCGCGCCGGCGGCGACGGCCTCGTCGAACCAGGCCCGCCACAGGGGCACCCAGCCGGGCGCCAGATCCTCGGGCATCAGGTCGAACGGGTCGCCGTCGTACTTCTCACGCATCGCAGCCAGGTCCACGCCACTAAGGTTAGGCGCATGACTGAGATTCCCGGCGGGCTCGAAGGCGTGGTCGCGTTCTCCACCCGGATCGCGGAGCCGGACAAGCAGGGCGGGTCGCTGCGGTACCGGGGCGTGGACGTCGCCGATCTGGTGCGGCACCGGGTCACCTACGGGGAGGTCTGGGGCCTGCTGGTGGACGGGGAGTTCGGCAACCCGCTGCCGGCGGCGGAGCCGTTCCCGCTGCCGATCCACAGCGGCGACGTGCGGGTGGACGCGCAGGCCGGGCTGGCGATGCTGGGCCCGCTGTGGGGCTTCGAGCCGCTGCTCGACATCGACGACGCGACGGCCCGGGAGAACCTGGCCCGCGCCTCGGTGATGACGCTGAGCTTCGTGGCGCAATCGGCCCGCGGGCTGGAGCGGCCCGCGGTGCCGCAGCGGATCATCGACCGCTCGCCCACGATCACGCACCGGTTCATGACCCGCTGGCACGGCGAGCCGGACCCGGACCACGTACGGGCGATCGACGCCTACTTCGTGACGGCCGCGGAGCACGGGCTCAACACGTCGACCCTCACGGCGCGGGTCATCGCGTCGACGGGGGCCGACGTCTCGACGGCCCTGTCCGGCGCGGTCGGCGCGCTGTCCGGCCCGCTGCACGGCGGCGCACCGACGCGCGTGCTGCCGATGCTCGACGAGGTGGTCCGCACCGACGATCCCCGGTCGGTGGTGGTCGGGCGGCTGGACCGGGGCGAGCGGGTGATGGGCTTCGGGCACCGCGTGTACCGCGCGGAGGATCCGCGCGTAGCGGTGCTGCGCTCGGTGGCCCGCGAGCTGAACGCGCCACGCTACGAGGCGGCCGCGGCCCTGGAGCGGGAGGCGAACGCGGTGTTCGCCGAGCGCCGGCCGGACCGCGCGATCTCGACGAACATCGAGTTCTGGGCGGCGGTGGTGCTGGACTACGCGGAGGTCCCGTCGCGGATCATGCCCGCCATGTTCACCTGCGCGCGGACGGCGGGCTGGTGCGCGCACGTCCTGGAGCAGAAGCGCGCGGGGAAGCTGATCCGCCCGTCGGCCCAGTACACCGGCCCCGGCCCGCGGCAGCCCGAGGACGTGCCCGGATGGGACACCATTAGGCTCTAGGGCATGACGATCGAGATTCCCGCCGCGCTCAAGCCCGTCGACGGCCGCTTCGGCTGCGGCCCGTCCAAGGTCCGCCCCGAGCAGCTGCAGTCCCTCGTCGACACCGGCGCCTCGGTCTTCGGCACCAGCCACCGGCAGAAGCCGGTCAAGGACGTGGTGGGCCGCGTCCGCGAGGGCCTGAAGGACCTGTTCTCGCTGCCCGAGGGCTACGAGGTGGTGCTCGGCAACGGCGGCACCACCGCCTTCTGGGACGCCGCCGCCTTCGGCCTGATCCGCGAGCGCAGCCAGCACTTCACGTACGGCGAGTTCTCCAACAAGTTCGCCTCGGTCGCCAAGGGCAACCCGTTCATCGGCGATCCGGTGGTGGTCTCGAGCGATCCGGGCAGCGCCCCCGAGCTGGTCGCCGATGGTTCGGCCGACCTGATCGGCTGGGCCCACAACGAGACGTCGACGGGCGTCGCGGTGCCCGTGAGCCGGCTCGCGGGCAGCGAGAACGCGCTGATCGCGATCGACGCCACCTCCGGCGCCGGCGGCCTGCCGGTGAACATCGCCGAGACCGACGTCTACTACTTCGCGCCGCAGAAGTGCTTCGCCGCCGACGGTGGCCTCTGGGTCGCGCTGATGAGCCCCGCCGCCCTGGCGCGCGTCGAGGAGATCAAGGCCTCGGGCCGCTACACCCCCGAGTTCCTCTCGCTCCCCATCGCGGTGGACAACTCGAGCAAGAACCAGACCTACAACACGCCCGCCCTGGCCACGCTGCTGTTGTTCGCCGACCAGATCGAGTGGCTCAACTCGAACGGTGGCCTGGACTGGGCGGTCGCGCGCACCAAGGACTCCAGCGACCGGCTGTACCAGTGGGCCGAGGCCAGCTCGTTCGCGACCCCCTTCGTCGCCGATGCCGCGCTGCGCAGCCAGGTGGTGGGCACGATCGACTTCGATGAGAAGGTGGACGCGGCCGCGGTCGCCAAGACGCTGCGGGAGAACGGCATCGTCGATACCGAGCCGTACCGCAAGCTGGGGCGCAACCAGCTGCGTATCGGCATGTTCCCGGCGATCGATCCGGACGATGTGACTGCGCTGACGAAGTGCATCGATTTCGTGGTCGAGCGCGTGTCGGCCGACGCATAGCGGATCGAAGAACTACCCTGTCACCATGCAGGAGCTGCGGGTCGTGGGAGTGGACGAGGACGGGACGTCCGTGGTCTGCGAGGGCCCCGCAGGACGATTCCACCTACCGATCGACGACACCTTGAAGGCGGCCGTGAGCGGTGAATTCGGGAGTGGCACACAGACGGAGCTCGAGCTGGGCTCCGATCTGTCGCCGCGTGAGATCCAGGCCCGCATCCGTGCGGGGGCGACGATCGAGGAGATCGCGGAGCTGACCGGGGCCCCCCACCACCGGATCAAGCGGTTCGCCGGCCCGGTGCTGCTGGAGCGGTCCCGCGCCGCGGAGATGGCGCAGCTCGCCCATCCGGTGCGCGGCGACGGCCCGATGCACGCCACCCTGGCGGACGTGGTCCGCACCGCGCTGGCCGAGCGCGGCCACGCGGACACCACCGAGTGGGACGCGTTCAAGGGCGCCGACCACCGCTGGGTGGTGTCGATCGGCTGGAGCGTCGGCAAGTCCCGCAATCAGGCGCGGTTCAAGTACGCGCCCGGTTCGAACGGCGGCACCGCGAGCCCCCTCGACGAGACCGCCCGCACGCTGCTCGATCCCGATGCGCGGCAGGGCCTTCGGAGCATCGACCGGTCCGCCGACGAGCCGCTGCGCGCCGTCCCCGGCCCCGTCGGCCACACCGGCCAGGTGGTGGACGGCGTGGTGGAGGGCACCGAGCAGCGTCGCCCCGCGCAGGCTCCCGCTGCCGCGGCGGCCGCCGGCCAGCACGGCCGCCGACACCCGGAGATGCCGTCCTGGGAGGACGTGCTGCTCGGTGTCCGCGGCGGGAAGAACGGGTAGGGCGTGGGCGCTACAGCTGCGACGCTCTGGTTCATCGACGTAGCCGAACCGAAGGGCATCCTGGCGATCGCCGGCCGCCCGGACGAGGACGCGTCCCGGGTGCTCGCGGAGCAGGTGCTCGGCGAGCCGGTGCTGGGTCGCCCGGAGTCCCTGGCCCGCGCGGCAGATCCGGTTCCCGGGCACGTGTACGTGGCCGCCTGGGGCGGCCTCACCGTGGTGGCGCACGCCGGGCTGCGCGTGGACCGGCCGAGCGAGCTCGACGAGTACTGGTGGAACCTGATGCCCGCGCACCGGTCCTTCCTGCTGGTCACCGCGCCGGAGAGCGCCGTGGGCGGCTTCGCGCTGCGCGTGGACGGTGCCGCCAAGCGGTCCTTCGCCGCGCATCCGGTGGACATCCTCGAGGACGAGGGCCTGCCGGAGCTGTTCGAGGGCCCGTTCTGGGCCGGTGAGCACCCGCTGACCTACGCCGAGGGCGTGACGCCCGACCCGCGGGCGCTGCCGTTCCATCCGATGGAGTTCGCGGAGCAGGCCAACCGCGAGATCCTGGGTTTCCGCTTCACCCATCCCCTGGCGCCCACGGACCTCGATCCCGCGCGCATCCAGGTCATCGACTTCGTGCCCGCGTCCGGCGCCCCGGAGCAGGTCCCGCCGCAGGCACAGGCCCCCTCGCCCGACGGTCCGCCGCAGCCCCCGGTCGAGCAGCCCGAGAATCATGAGGAGCGCGGCAAGGTCCGCAGCTTCTTCGGCTTCTGACCTCGCGGTATGCGCCCCGCACATCGCTGATCTACGCGACTACCGAACCCCGCGCGGCGGCGGACCGTCGAAGGGCGTACAGCGCGCAGGCGGCGCAGGTGAGCGCGGAGACCACCCCGCCCACGAGCAGCGGCGCCGCGGGGGTGGTGACGTCGGCGATCGCGCCGAGGAGCGGCGCGCCCAGCGGCGTCCCGCCGAGGAACGCCAGCATGTAGATGCCCATCACCCGGCCGCGGAACTCCGGGTCCACCGACAGCTGCACGATGTTCATCGCCGACGTGGTGAACGACATCTGCAGCAGCCCCACGAACACCAGCAGCACCGCCACCAGCCAGAACCAGGGCGCCAGGCCGGCGAGCACCGACACCACGCCGAACGCGCACCCGCCGATCAGCGCCGTGCGCAGCGAGGCGATCCCCGTCCGCTTGGCCGCCAGCAGGGCGCCCGTCAGGGTGCCGACGGCGAGCACCGTCGACAGCAGGCCGTACGCGTCGGCGCCCAGCCCGAACCCCTGCCGTGCCAGCAGCGAGAGCGCCAGCGGGAAGTTGATGCCGAAGGTGGAGACGAAGAACACCGCCACGATCACCAGCAGCAGATCACTCCTGCCGCGCACGTAGGCGAAACCGGCCCGCAGCTGCCCCTTGGCGCGCGGCACCGGCGGCGGGGCGAACAACTCGGCGGGGCGCATCGCGATGAGCGCCAGCACGATGGCCCCGGTGAGGACCGCGTTCACCGCGAACACCCAGCCCGTGCCCGCCGCGGCGATCAGCAGGCCCGCGATCGCCGGGCCCACGATCCGGGCGGCGTTGAACACCATGGAGTTCAGGCCGATCGCGTTGGGCAGCAGGTCCGGGCCCACCATCTCGATGGTGAACGCCTGCCGGAACGGCCCCGCGACCGCCGTCACGCACCCGAACACGAACGCCAGCACGAACACGTGCCACAGCCGCACCGCGCCGGTCAGCGTCAGCACCGAGAGCACCGCCGCGCACAGGGCCGCCGCGGTCTGCGTCACCATGAGCGCGCGCCGCTTGTCGTAGCGGTCGGCCAGCAACCCCGCCCAGGCCGAGAGCAGCAGCGTGGGCCCGAACTGCAGCGCCATCACCACGCCCAGCACCCAGCCGCGGCCGTGCGCCAGATCGAGCACCAGCCAGTCCTCGGCCACCCGCTGCATCCAGGTGCCCACCAGGCTCACCGACTGGCCGCCCGCCCAGAGCCGGAAGTTCCTCGTTCGCAGGGAAACGAAGACGCTCGGCACCCGTCCGATAGTAGTCCTGAGTTTTCCGGCGGGGTCTCACACCAGCCCGCTGGACAGCGCCGCGACCGCCCCGAGCCAGGCGATCACGATCGCCCCGCCGAACCCGGCGCAGAACCAGCGCGCCACCGGCCGCCGGCGGTACGCCGCGAGCACCGGGCAGGCGCCCGCCGTGCCGAGCGCCAGCAGGAACAGGCCCAGCCACCGGTGCACCGACATCACCGCCACGAACAGCCCCGTGAGCACCCCGCCCGCGAGCAGCGCCACCACCACGGCGACCGCGGTGCCGGTCATCGACGGGGTGTAGCGCGGCGCGATCATGTGCGGGCGCGCTCGTAGAGGGCCACGGCCGCCGCGGTGGCCACGTTGAGGGAATCGGTCCCGCGCGACATGGGGATCCGCGCCCGCACATCGGCGGCCGCCATCGTCTCCTCCGCCAGCCCGGGGCCCTCCGCACCCACCAGGTACGCCACCCTCTCCGGTTCGCCCGCGAGCGCCTCTGCCACCGTCGCCTCCCCGGACGGGGTCAGCGCCACCGTCCGGAAGCCGTGCTGCGCCAACGCCTCCAGCCCGGACGACGGCCACCCCGCCGGCGGGAGCGGCGCGAACGGCACCAGCAGCACGTGCCCCATCGACACCCGCACCGCGCGCCGGTACAGCGGGTCGGAGCAGCGGGGGCCGAGCAGCACCGCGTCCGCGTTCAAGCCCGCGCAGTTGCGGAAGATCGAGCCCAGGTTCTCGTGATCATTGACACCCTCCAGCACCACCACCGTGCGGGCGGCGGCGAGCAGCTCGCCCGGGGTGAGCGGCGCCGGGCGCCGGGCCGCCGCGAGCACCCCGCGGTTGAGGTGGAAACCCACGACCCGCGCCATCAGCTCGGCGGTCACGGCGAAGCGCGGCACCTCGGGGGCGCGCCCGTCGAGCCGCGCGAGCTTCGACTCCACCCCCATGATCGCGTGCGGCGCGAAGCGCGAGGCCAGCATCCGCTCCACCACCGGGACCCCCTCGGCCAGCACCACCCCGCGGGCGAGGTCGGGCCGCTTATCGGCCGCCGAGAGGTCACGGAAGTCGTGCAGGCGCGGGTCGTCCGCGTCGTCGATCGGGAGGATATTCGGTTGCGCCTGCACCCCACCAGCCTAATATCGCACCGTGTGATCGAGATCCGCACCGCCGACGAGGCCGACTGGCCGCAGATCTACACCCAGGACGTGCACGCGTTCGGCTCCCCGTTCGAAGCCGAAGCCGCGCCGCTGATCCGGCGCACCCTGGACCTGGACCGGTTCGTGGTGGCGTGCGACCGGACCGACGGTGCGCTGGTGGGCGTGGCGGGCTCCTTCCCGCTCACCCTGACGGTGCCCGGCGGCACCCGGATCGACGTGCCCGGCGTCACCTGGGTCTCCGTCGCGCCCAGCCACCGCAGGCTGGGTGTGCTGCGGAAGATGCTGGGCGAGTTGCACTCCCGCTACCACGCCGAGGGCGTCGCGGTGTCCGCGCTGACCGCGAGCGAGGGCGGCATCTACGAGCGCTTCGGCTACGGCGTGGCCACCTACGCGGACGAGGTGACCATCGACCGGCGCGCCGCCCGCCTGCGCGCTCCGCTCCCCGGCCCGCTGCGCACGCGGGTCGTCGACGCCGCCGCGGCGCGCCCCGCCGTCGAGGACCTGCAGCGCCGGTGGCACGCCGCCACACCGGGTTCCGTCTCCGTGGAGCAGTTCTGGGAGCTGTACCACGCGGACCCCGCGTGGGCCCGCCGCGGCGCGACCGCCCGCCGCCTGCTGCTGCACCCGGACGGCTACGTCACCTACCGGGTGGACGGGCGGGGCCGCGCCCGCCTCGACGAGGTGAAGGCGCTCACCGCGGAGGCCGCGGCGGACCTGTGGCAGACGGTCCTCGGGCTCGACATCTTCGACGAGGTGCTCGCCGACCTGACCGCCGATCACCCGCTGCGGGAGATGCTCGTGGACCAGCGCTGCGTCGCGGTGACCGCCCGCAGGGACCGGTTGTGGCTCAACCTCCTCGACGTGCCCGCGGCGCTGCAGGCCCGCGGCTACGAGAGCGACGGCGACCTGGTGCTCGGCGTCGACGGCCGCGCCTACCGGCTCACCGTGTCCGGGGGCGAGGCCCGCTGCCGGCCGAGCGAGCAGGAACCGTCGGTCACCCTCAGCGGCCCCACGCTGGCCGGCCTGTACCTGGGCGCCGTCTCGCCGGGCACCATGGCGGGTGCGGGCCGCATCAACGGCGACGCCGGCGCCCTCGCCGTTTTCCGAACATCACGTCAAGCGGAACTCGGCTCCTCGTTCTGAAGAACTGCGCCCGCGTGCAATACCGGAAATGAAACGACCCCATCGGAAACAATCCGATGGGGTCTTCCGTGCGATCGGCCGGAAAAAGCGGAGTCGTCGCGGCTTCTACTTCTCGTCCGAGCCGATGAGGCCATTGAGAATGCGTACCGCGCCGCCCAGCGTCGCGCGGTCCTCCGGCGTCAGATCGCCGAGCTTTCCGCGCAGCCACGCCTCCCGCGCCGCGGCTTCGCCGGTGATGAGCCGCTCGCCCTCCTCCGACAGGCTGACGATCACCTGCCGGCCGTCGGTGGGGTGCGGCGCGCGCCGGACCAGGCCCAGGTCCGCGAGGGACGCGATCACCCGGGTCATCGACGGTGGCTGCACCCGTTCCCGCGCTGCGAGCTGCCCCGGGGTGAGCGGGCCGTCGTTCATGAGCGCGTTGAGCGCGGACAGCTGCGTCAGCGAGACGAGCGAGTCGCGACGCCGGCCGCGCAGGTGGCGGGCGAACCGCACGGTGGCGAGAGCGAGTTCGCCCGCCAGCCCATCGTCATTGTCAGTCACCGCGTTAGAGTACATCCGAGAACTGCAATTGCGCGCATGAAACCCCGGGAGTAACCGTGAACCTTCAAGAAAACGGGGCGGAGAACACCGCCGCCGTGCCCGAACTCCCGCGCTCGGCCACCGAACCCCGCCTTGTGGTCATAACCGGAACGATCATGTTCGCGGTTATTCTCGTGATCACCCTTCTAGCGCGGGAAACGTTCGGTGCCGCCTGGATCGTGTGCGCCTGCGGCGTCGGCGCCGGCGTGCTCGGCGCCGCAGTCCTCACCGCACAGCGGCGCGCGGCCCTGCGCGGGGACCGGGGGGCCCAGCGCGGCCTCGTATGATCCGCGCCACAACGACTCCCGCCGCGACCACCAGGGCGCCGATCGCCCAGCCCGCCACCACGTCCAGCATCCAGTGCGCAGCCAGGTAGACCCGGCTCACGCCGATCGCGGCGGACCCGAGCAGCGCCGCCGCGAACGGCCACCGCCGACCGGTCAGCGCGTGGGCCGCCACCGCGAAGGTCCCGAACACCACCATCGAGTTCAGGGCGTGCCCGGAGGGGAAGCTCTCCGAGGAGATCACCACCAGCCGCGGCGGGAACGGCGGACGCTCCCGGCCGAAGGCGTTCTTGAGCACGACCATCAGCGCGAGCCCGAACAGCTGGGTGACGCCGCAGTACAGCGCCCAGCCGCGTTCCCCCCGGCGCAGCAGCAGGTACATCACGCCCGCGATGCCGATCAGCCACATCGACGCGGTGTTCCCCACCGTCGTGATCACGCGCATCACCGCGGTCAGCGCATCCCCGCGGATCGAGAGCATCCAGTCGAGCGCCCCCTGGTCGACGGGGTTGGGCCAGGTGTCGCCGTCGGTAGCCATCGCCTACGACCGTACGTGCAGCACGCCGCCGGCCACCACGTACGGGACGGAGCGCTCCACCCCGCCGGCGGAGACCACCAGCTCGTCGTGGACGTGCACCTCCGGCGCGTCGGGCAGTTCCCCGAGCGCCTGGGCGAGGGTCACCACCGGATGCGCGCCGCGCGCGAACCGCGTTCCCGTGCTGAGGATCTCGACCGGCTCCTCCCCTGCGAGCGGCAGGTCCAGGGTGTCGGCGAGCGCGGCCGCCACGTCGATCCCGCCGAACACCAGCGACCCCGCGGTGAAGCGCGTGTGCGGCAGGTCCAGCACCGCGGCGTCCTCGGCGGGAACCACCGCCCCGTCCACGGTTCGCACGCGCGCGGGCAGTGCGGGTAGACGGTGCCCCGCGATCGCCCGGTGCGCCGCGATCACCACCCCCGGCGCCGGCGTCCGCTCCGGATCCGCGAGGGCGTCGGCCAGCACCTGCGCATCGGCCGGGGTCCGCACGGCGTGCAGCAGCGCGTGCCGCAGCCCCGGCGCCGCCGGGTGGGTGAACGGGTCCAGCAGGCCCGCGAACGTCTCGTCGTCCGGCGAGCGCAGCCGCCCCAGCCCGGTGCGCGTGTGCAGCCACCACGCGGTGTAACCGTCCGGATCCTCCAGGACGCCCGGCAGTTCCGCGAGCAACGGGTAGGCGGCGTCCCAGTGCTCCACCAGGTCCAGGTCGCGGACGGCGATCAGCTCGTCGGGCTCCCCCGGCAGCTGCGCCCACCACGCGTCGGCGCCGTCGAGCGTGTCGTCCGGCCCCGTCGGCAGCGGCTCGCGGAGCACCCCGAAGGACCAGCCCACGCCGATCGCGCGCAGCGCCGCCGCCGGGTGCCGCGCCTCGAACCCCGGGTCGACGGTGCCGTACGGGTGATCGCTCCCCAGCGCGGCGCGCAGCGGCGCCGCCGCCGCGAGCAGCTCGTCCGCGGGGTACAGCGCACCGTCGTCGCCCGGAACGGGGAGGCCGCCGAGCCAACTGAGCCCGCTCACTCCGTTCCCGGCGCTCGGCGGACTCCCGACGGTGCCGCCGTCACCGAGCAGGCCCAGCACCGCCTCGGTGAGCTCGACGTCCTCGGCGGCGGCGCCCGCGCCCCAGTCGATGCGGCCCACCTCCTCGCGCAGCGCGGGATCGCCCAGCAGAGCGGCTGGGCTCACCCGCCGGGCGCCGGCCCGCTCGAGCCGCGGGTGCTGCGCCGCCGGGTGCACCACGCGCGCCCAACTCACCAGCGCCAGATCCTCCGGGGCGCCGGCCACGAGGCTCGCACCTCGCGCGCCCGTCACCACCCGGCCGTCGGCCAGCGGCACGGGCAGGGCGCCGAGGTCGTCGGCGGGCAGCCGGGCGTCCTCGAGCGCCGCGTACAGCTCCGCGTACCAAGCGGGTTCGCGGTCGCGGGGCGCCGCGTCGGCGAGGTCGGCCGCAGTCAGCTCGCGGGCGCCGAGCGCCACCAGTGAGGCCGCGTCGGGCGCGGCGCTCAGCTCCGGCGGCACCAGGGGCAGGTGCGGCGCGAACAGCGCGAACAGCTGTGCGGTCAGCCCCGGCAGCACGGCGGTGCGGTCCGGGCGCAGCGGCGCACCGTCGGGCCCGGGAACCCAGGCGCGGCTCCGCAACTCGCCCTCCACCGCCTCGCGCAGCAGCGCGTCTACCGGGCCGGCCGGCGGGCGCCGGGGAGGCAGCAGCGCGAGCGGATCGGGTTGCGAAGCAACGAAATCGGCGTAGCCCTGCGCGGCGAGCGCGATATCGGCGTCCGGGTGCAGGCGGCGCCGGTCGGGCGTGGTGGGCAAGTCGGTGATGACCCGGACCGGCAGGGTCAGCGGTTCGTCGGTGCGGGTGGGGGCGTGCAGGTACCGGGCGTCCGCGCCGATCACCCACCGCGCGTGCGGGCCGGTCCCGGTGACGAGATCGGGGGCCGCGATGCGCTCCCCCGCGACGACGATCGCCGCGAGGGCCGGCAGGTCCAGCAGCAGATCCGCCGCCTGCTCCGCGAACTCGGCGACCAGCGCGGGATCGGCGCCCAGTAGGACCACCTCGGTGGCGTAGCCGGCGCGCGGCGGCTCCGCCACCGGGTACGGCAGGCGCATCGCCGCCACCTCCGGCAGTCCCGAATCGGCGCGGGAACGCTCCGCGGAGAAGGCGATACCGCCGCCCGCGGAACGGATCTCGACGTGATCGGTCACCGTCAGCACTGCGGCGAAGCCGACCCCGAACCGTCCCACCGCGCCCGCGCCGCCGGACTTGGGCGAGACGCGCAGCGCCGCGAGGGACGCCACCCCCGCCCTCGTGAGCGGGGCGCCGGTGTTGGCCACGTGCACCCCGTCCGGCTCCGCCCAGACGGCGAGCTCCCCGGGGACCGCCGCGGCCGCGGCGGCGTCGGCCGCGTTCTGCGTGAGCTCGGTGACCACCCGGTCGCGGTAGCCCACGGTGACCAGGTCCCGTTCGGACGCGAGGTCCTCCGCGGCGCGGGTGGGCGAATCGCGCCAGGCGGCGAGCGTCGCGCGGCGCAGCGCAGCGGTGCCGAACGGGTCCGCGGGCACGTCAGGCCTGCTCGACGGGGACCTTCTCGACGGCACCGTCGTCGTAGGGCTCGTAGGCGGGGCTCCCCTGGCCCGACGGGGCCGTCACAGAGGAGTGCGCGCCGCAACCGTAGTGCGCGTGCACCACGTGCCCGTCCGCCGAGTACTCGTTGCCGCAGACGCCGAACGCGGCGCCCAGGGCACCCGCCAGTGGCAGGAAGAACGCGCAGTCGCCGCAGTGGTAACGGGTGGAGCGGGCCATCTCCGACTCCGGGCCGAAATCGCCGGCCAGCCACCGCTCCGCGGCGTCCATCCGCCCCCAGCGGGACATGACGCGCTCCAGGTTCACGCCGATCTCGCCGGCGACCTCGTCGACCGCCGGATCGCCGGACAGGGCGTGGCCGGGTTCGATCCGGGAATCGTTCTCGCGAGGCGGCAGCACATCGCCGGGCGCCAGATCGCCGGTGCGGACACGCTCCTCCCACGGCACCCACTCGGGCGCGGTCAGCGAACCGGGGCCCGGCAGCAGCGCGGTCTCGGACACCGTCAACTCGCCGCCGGGGGTGGCGGCGATCACGGCGCACCACTGCCAGCCGCGGTACGCGGGCAGGTCCGCCTCGAAGTAGTGCGCCACGGCGAACTCGTCCTCGACGACCGTGGCGACGTGCGCGCCGACGTGCGCGCCCTCCTCGGACTCCAGCACAGCGCGCGCGAGGTCGACCGCGGTGGCTGACTGCAATGCGGAACTCACCCGACCGATTGTGCCGGATGGCGGGTGCGCCGGTGCACCGGGGCGGCAGATGCCCCTCCCGACGGCCGCGCCGCGGATGCGGAACAATGGTCGGCGTGAGCGGTCATCCGGGGCAGCAGCAGTATCCCCCCGACGAGCCCCGGCGCCGTCCGGGGCCGGTGCCGCGTGCCCGCAGCGGGTCCGTGCGCCCTCAGTACCGGGGCTCCCGCGACCACGAAGGTGGCTCGGACGGGCAGGGCGCCTCTCGACCTCAGTACAACTCCAACCACCACCTTCCACCACTCGAGGACACCCCCACCCCGGCGGAGCGGCGCGCGGCCGAGGAGGAGCGGCGGCGGATGCCGCGCAAGCTGACCGTGACGCGGGTGGCCGCGATGCGCGGGCGCGAGATCACCGAGGCCGGGATCGCGAAGTGGCGGCAGGCCACCACGGCCGACGGTGCCGACAAGTCCGGCCTGACCGCGCTCACCTACCCCGTGTTCCTCAACAACGCCGTCGACGCCGCGATGATGGTGGCGCTCGCCAACACCCTGTTCTTCGCGGCGGCGCAGGCCGAGTCGAAGTCGAAGGTGGCGCTGTACCTGCTGGTGAACATCGCCCCGTTCGCGATCATCGCCCCGTTCATGGGGCCGCTGCTCGACCGGATCCAGCACGGGCGGCGCATCGCGCTGGCGGCGTCCTTCGGCATCCGGGTGGTGCTGGCGGTGCTGCTCATCACCAATTGTTCGTACGACCCGGTGGCGAACACCGTGAACTTCGATCCGTGGGTGCTCTATCCGTGCGCGCTCGCGATGATGGTGATGAGTAAGTCGTTCTCGGTGCTCAAATCCGCGGTGGTGCCGCGCGTGCTGCCACCTTCGATCGACCTGGCCCGGGTGAACTCGCGGCTCACCCTGTTCGGCCTGGTCGTGGGGTCCGGCGTGGGCGGGGCGATCGCGTTCGGCGCCGAGTTCGGGCTCAGCAGGCTGCTGCACATCCCCGGCGGGATGTACGCGCTCATGGTCTTCGCGGTGCTCGGCGCCGTCTCCTGCATGCGGATCCCGAAGCGGGTGGAGAACACCACCGGCGAGGTCCCGACCACCCTCTCCTACACCGGCTCCACCACCCGCGAGGCCGACTACGCGGCCACCGAGGTCGGGCCCGAGCGGGGCGGTTTCGGCGCGGCGTTCAAGAACCTGCGCATCCCGCTCGGCCGCAGCGTGGTCACCGGGCTGTGGGGCAACACCACCATCCGGGTGCTCACCGGGTTCCTCACCCTGTACGTCGCGTTCTACAGCAAGGCGCAGCAGGCCGCGGGCGGCGACGCCTTCGCCTCGCTGGTGATGATCGGCGTCGTCGGCGCCGCGGCCGGCGTGGGCAACTTCATCGGCAACGGCGTGGGCGCGCGCATGAAGCTGCCGCGGCCCGCGCGCGTCGTGGTGCAGGCGACGGTGGCCGCCACCATCGGCGCGGTCGTCGCGGCCGTGCTCGGCAACCTGCTGGTGATCACGATCGTCACCTTCGTCGCATCGGGAGTCTCGGCGATCGGCAAGGTCTCGCTCGACGCGTCCATCCAGGACGACCTGCCCGACGAGTCCCGCGCCTCGGCGTTCGGCCGGTCGGAGACGGCGCTGCAGCTGGGCTGGGTCGGCGGCGCCGCGCTCGGCGTCCTCCTGCCGCCCACCCTGTGGATCGGCTTCGCGACCGTCGCCGCGATCATGGTGGTGGGCACCGCGCAGACCGTGCTCACCTACCGCGCCGGCTCGCTGATCCCGAACATCGGCGGCAAGCGGCCCGAACACGTACCACCCACCATGAACGGGGTCTGACGATGATGCCTAAGCCCGGCCCGAAGCTGATCCTCGCGGGCGCGGCCGTCGTGGTCGCGGCGGCGGTGCTGTTCACGTTCACGGTGATCGCCGCCCTGCACCAGCGCGAGCAGCCGCGGCCCCGGCCGGCGCTGCACGCCACCGTCGGGAGCACGCTGGTCGACGTGGCGCCCCGGGCGTTCTGCACGAACGTGATGTCCGGGCAGTGCGATCCGTCGCGCGGCCCGGAACGGATGCCCGTGGAGGCCGGGCAGGCCATCGTGATCTCGCTGCCGAACTACATCACCGAACGCCCGTGGTTCCTCACGATCCAGCGCTACGACACCCAGCGCCGCGAGCCGAAGCTGGAGACCATCACCCACGTCGACCCGGCGAAGGCGACGCTGGTGCTCAAGTCGACCGATCACCTCGTACTGGCCGCGGTCGAGATCAACGTGCCCTCGCAGTACCAGGACTCCTCCGGCAACATCATCGCCCAGGCCCTGTGGGGGATCGACACGCTGCCGAAGGACTTCGACCGGACCACCATCACCTAGTCCCGGCCCGGCAGGAGGCGCACGCACACCAGCCCCACGGCGGTGACGGCGGCCATCGCCCAGAACGCCGGATGCAGCGCCTCCGCGGGGGGCGCCCCGGCGAGCCCCGCCTGCAGGATCACCGCGGCCGCGGCCACGCCGACGGCCCCGCCGAGCTGCTGCGAACCGCGGGTGAGCATCGAGGCGTGCGCGAACTCCTCGCGCCGCAGGCCCCGGTAGGCGGAGGACATGATCGGCACCAGCACGGCGCCCAGGCCGAGGCCGCGGACGAACAGCACCACCGCCAGCAGCACCTGATCCGTCCCGGCGGTGACGAACGCGAAGGGCACCGTCGCGACGGCGATCAGCGCGAACGCCGCGGTGGCCACGGCGCGCGGCCCGTACCGCTCGATGAATCCGCCCACGAAGAACCGCGGCACGAACGCCCCCACCGCCTGCGGGATGAGCAGCAGGGCGGCCGTCAGCGCGTCGTCCCCGCGGACCGTCTGCCAGTACAGCGGCAGCAGGAACATCGTTCCCATGATCGCGCCGCCCGCCACGACGGACGCCGCGGTGGAGGTGGCGACCGAGCGGAGGCGGAGCAACCGCACGTCCACCAGCGCCCGCTCCCCGATGCGGACCGCCCGCAGCCCGAACGCGACGATCAGCGCGACACCGACCGCCACCACCAGGACGAAGGCGGACGCTCCCCCGCCCGCCAGTTCCGCGAGCCCGTAGAACGCGAGGGCGATCCCCGGCGCCAGCAGCGCCAGCCCGAGGCGGTCCAGCGGCGGGGCCGCGGCGCCCGGCCCCGCAGCGTCGTCGGGCAGCACACGGATCGCCGCGACGGCCGCGACCACGCACAGCGGCACGTTGACGATGAACATCCACCGCCAATCGGCCCACTGCAGCAGTGCCCCACCGAGGATCGGCCCGAGAAGCGGGCCGAGCGCGATCGGCACCCCCAGTGCCGCGGTCACCCCGGCGACCGAGCCCTCGCCCACCGCGCGGACCGCGATCGTCTGCATCGAGGTCATCAGCACGCCGGCGCCCGCACCCTGCAGCGTGCGGAACAGGATGAGGCTGAGCGGGTTCCAGCTCACCGCGCACAGGACGGAGCCGGCCGCGAACACCACGAGGGCCGCGAGCCACAGCCGGCGGCCGCCGAGGCGCGCGTCCAGCCACCCGCACAGCGGGATGGTGACCACCAGCGCGAGCAGGTAGGCGGTGCTCACCCACTGGATCGTCGCGACATCGGTGTGCAGGTCCACGACCAGCGCGTGCACCGCGATCGCCAGCATCGTGGTGTCGAGGATCGGGGCGAGGGCACCGAGAACCAGGGCGCCGACGAGCACCCGCATCGAGGGCGCGAGCCCGACATTATTAGATACAGTCATGTATCTAATGTGACCCACGTTGATAAGATTCGCAAGTGGACTCAAAGAAGGGTGGCACCCGCCGCCGCGGCGCGGCACTGGAAGCGGCGATCCTCGACGCCGCCTGGAGCAGGCTCACCGAGGCCGGCTACGCCGACTTCACGCTGGAGGCGGTGGCGGCCCGCGCCGGCACCTCCCGCTCGGTGCTGTACCGGCGCTGGCCCGGTCGCGTGGAACTCCTGCGCGCCACCCTCGAACACCGCGGCACCGTCTCCACGGTGCCGCCCCCGGACACCGGCTCACTCCGGGGCGACGCGATCGCGCTGCTGCGCGCCATGTCCGAGCACCGCGTGGAGGTGATGGTCCTCCTGCAGACGCGCCTCGGCGAGTTCTTCGCCGAATCCGGCGACGCCCCCGCGGACCTGCGGGAGCTCCTGGTGGGCCCGCGCGGCGGATCGATGCGCCGCGCCGTCGACCGCGCCGTCGACCGCGGCGAGATCGACCCGGACCGCGTCACCGACCGGATCGTGGAGCTGCCCGCCGATCTGGTGCGCCACCAGATGGCGATGACGCTCCGCCCGGTCCCGCTCGACGACATCACCGAGATCGTCGACGACTGCTTCCTACCGCTCCTCCGGCGGCCCGCGTAGCCGCCGCGCTACGAATCCAGCTCGCGGGCGATCTCGCGGAGCACCTTGGCGACCTGCTCGGACGCCTTGCGGTCCGGGTAGCGGCCCTTGCGCAGCTCGGGCTGCACGCCCACGTCGAGCAGCTGGATCATGTCCTCGATCAGCACGTTGAGCTCCTCGGCCGGCCGACGGTTCGCCGCCGGGCGCCGTCCGCGCGCGGCACCGGCACCCCGCGAGACCGACGGGGCGGGCTCGAGCACCGTCACCGTCAGCGCCTGCGGGCCTCGGCGGCCGGCGGCCATGCTGAACTCGACCCGCTGGCCGGGCCGCAGGCCGTCGACCCCGTCGCGCAACGCCGACGACCGGACGTACACGTCCTCGCCGTCCTCCTGGGAGAGGAAGCCGAAGCCCTTGTCGGTGTCGTACCACTTGACCTTGCCCGTTGGCACGTGAAGTCTCCCGCTCTGCTCTCAACAACAAAACGCGCCCCGTGAACGACGGGACGCACGAGAGCTAGTCTAGACGGGTGGGCAAGTTCGTTTCCGTCGCCGTCTCCGTCGCGATCGCACTCTTCGCGATCGGGCTGATCGCGATCGCCGCCCTGTTCATCACGCCGCTGCTCGCCCACGGCGCCACCGCTCCCACCTGGGTGTACACCCTCACCCCGCTCGCACCCGTCGGATTCGCGGTGGGCGTGGTCGCGGTGGTCCTCGGCGGGCGCTCCGAGGACGGCGAGCCGCGGCCATGAGGCCGCTCGCCGACCGGTACGGGCGCGTCGCACGTGACCTGCGGGTATCGCTCACCGACCGGTGCAACCTGCGCTGCACCTACTGCATGCCCGCGGAGGGCCTGCAGTGGCTGGCGGGCGACCACGTGCTCACCGGCCCGGAGATCGACCGGCTGATCGCCATCGGCGTCCGCGACCTCGGCATCACGGAGATCCGGTTCACCGGCGGCGAGCCCCTGCTGCGCGCCGACCTCGAGACGATCGTCGCGCACGCCGCCGCGCTGACGCCGCGGCCGGAGATCTCGCTGACGACCAACGGCCTCTCCCTCGCGCGCCACGCGGACCGTCTGGCCCGGGCGGGCCTGGACCGCGTGAACGTCTCCCTCGACACCGTGGACCGGGACGAGTACGCGCGGGTCACCCGCCGCGACCGCCTGGACGACGCCCTCGCCGGACTGCGCGCCGCCGCCGGCGCCGGCCTCACCCCCGTCAAGGTCAACGCGGTACTCGGGCCCGGCAGGCTCGGCGACGCCCGGCCGCTGCTGCGCCTGTGCCTCGAGGCCGGCTACGAGCTGCGGATCATCGAGCACATGCCGCTGGACGCCGGGCACACGTGGGACCGGGGCACCATGATCACGGCCGAGCACATCCTGGCCGAGCTGCGGCGCGAGTTCACCCTCGTTCCCGACGGTGCGCCCCGCGGCAGCGCGCCCGCCGAGCGCTTCCTGGTCGACGGTGGCCCCGCGACCGTCGGGGTGATCGCGTCCGTGACGCGCCCCTTCTGCGGCGACTGCGACCGGGTGCGGCTCACCGCCGACGGGCAGATCCGCACCTGCCTGTTCGCCGCCGAGGAGACCGACCTCAAGCCCCTGCTGCGCGGCGGCGCGACCGATACGGAGATCGCCGACGCCTGGATCGCCGCGATGCTCGGCAAGCAGGCCGGGCACGGCATCGACGACCCCTCGTTCCTGCAGCCCGCACGCCCGATGAGCGCGATCGGGGGCTGAGCGGTGCTGATCCGTTACTTCGCCGCCGCCCGCGCGGCCACGGGGGTCGCCGAGGAGACCGTTCCCGTGCCCGACGGTGCCACGATCGCCGAGGTGGCCGGGATGCTGTCCGCGCGCCACCCGGGACTGGACCGGGTGTTGACCCGCTGCAGTTTCCTGCTCGACGAGGTGGCGGTCCGGGACACCGCCGCGCCCGCGGCGGGCGCGATGCTCGACGTGCTCCCACCCTTCGCCGGCGGGTGACATCCATCACACTGACCAAAATCACGGTCCGGTAACGGTTGGGCCACGGCCCGGGTTCTGTTACCGTCGCTGAGGGCCGCAGCAGTGGCCACCCGATCGGTCGTAGCGCAGAGCTTCGTCCAGCGCCCGGTCGGGAGCGCACCACGATCTACACCTGGACGAAGGCGGAGGAACCATCGCGGCCGCGAGGCCGTCGGGCGTAAGCCTTGGGGTCAGACCCGGGGCGCAAGCCCTTGGGGTCAAGCCGGGAACACCGGCCGAGCAGCCTCTCGCTCGAACCCGACAGCTAACTTCGCACGCGCGTAGAGAGGAAGACTTTCACACGATGACCGGTCGTCACCGCAAGCAGTCCACCACCAGCCTCAGCGCCGCCAAGGTCGCCGCCGCCGGCGCGATGCTCGGTGGCGCGGGTCTCGCCCTCGCCGCTCCCGCCGCCAACGCCGCGCCCGATTCCCAGTGGGATCAGGTCGCCGCCTGCGAGTCGGGTGGCAACTGGGCCATCAACACCGGAAACGGATACCACGGCGGCCTGCAGTTCAGCCCGTCCACCTGGGCCTCGTACGGCGGCACGCAGTACGCGCCCACCGCCAACCAGGCGAGCCGCGCGCAGCAGATCGCGATCGCGGAGAAGGTGCTCGCCGGTCAGGGCAAGGGCGCATGGCCCGTGTGCGGCACCGGCCTCGGCTCCCCGACCCCGCGCACCGTCTCCCCCACGGATACCGGCAGCGCCACCAAGCCCGTGACGAAGCCGGTGACCAAGCCCGCCGCGAAGCCCGTCGCCAAGCCGGTGGCCAAGCCCGCCGCGAAGCCCGTCGCCAAGCCGGTGGCCAAGCCCGCCGCGAAGCCCGTCGCCAAGCCGGTGGCCAAGCCCGTCGCGAAGCCCGGCCAGTCGGTCAATTCGCAGTACATCCGGCAGGTCATCGCGCAGGCCCAGAGCGGCGGCCAGCACGTCGATCCGGCCGTGCTCGCCATGCTGCAGCAGGCCGCGGCGAAGGGCTACTGAGCCCGTACCGCGAAGGAACGTCCCGGAGGGGCCGTCGGCATTGGGCCGACGGCCCCTTCGTCGTTCCGGGGCGCCCAACCGTGACACGATCCGGTCACGGCGAGGCTACGTTTTGCATTCGCACACGATCTGGTAGGTTCATCCCAATCGAGTTCGCAACTGCAAAGCATAGAAAAGAGGGCCTCGATGATCGCTCGTCATCGCACCGTGCGCAACGCCGGCAGAATGGCTGTGTTCAGCACCATGGTGGTCGCCGGTCTCGTCGTCGCCGCGCCGGCCACCGCTGCGCCGTGCCCCTGCCAGCAGCCGGCCCCCGCGCCCGGCGGCCCGACGAAGCCCGTCGCGGCCAAGCCCGCCCCCGGTAAGCCGGGCGGCGCGAAGCCCGCCGGCGTCCAGGGCGGCGGCACGGGCGTGCCCGGCCTCCCCGCCATCCCCGGCCTCACCGGGACCGGCACCGGCGGCGCCGGCGTTCCCGGCCTGACCGGCACCGGCGGCAACGGCCGCGGCGCGGTCCCCGCGCTCACCGGCACGGGCACCGGCGGCGGTGTCCCGAGTGTTCCCGGCCTGACCGGAGTCGGCACCGGCGGCAACGGCCGCGGCGCGGTCCCCGCGCTCACCGGAACCGGAACCGGCGGCGGAGTCCCCGGGCTCACCGGGGTCGGCACGGGCGCCGGTACGGGTGCG
>JBEBXD010000020.1:0-48090 GCA_040391845.1 Tsukamurella paurometabola
GGGCGGTCTGCGCAGCCGCGAGCCGCTGATTCGCGGTGCGGGTCTCCGGCCCGGAGCCGGGTACGCCGGTGATCGACGTCTGCGGGCAGGCCGGCCCCGGCCGGTACTCGCACCGGGCCACGACGAGCGCCTGGTCGCGCCGGGCGGACGCCTCGGCGACGGCGGTGTCGAGCGCGGCCCGATCGACGCGCGCGGCGTCGAGGTCGGCCTGCGCTGCGCGGACTGCGGGCGCGGCGTTCGCCGCGGAGACGGCGTCGGCCCGCAGCCGGTCCTCGATCGCGCCGTTCAGCGCGAGCATCGAGACCGCCTCGCCCACGACCAGCCCGATGAGTGCCGCGACGAGGAACCGCCCGGGCAACGCGGCGCGGCGGCCGGGAGCGGCGAGAAGGAAGCAGATCGTTCCCCCGACCAGCGCCGCGAGTACCGCGACGACCAGGACCGTCGTCATGCCGCCCCTCCCTGCGATAGAACTCCACCGGACTTCTCTCACAGAGAATCGCAGCACCGGGCCGCTCGCGCCAATCGTGTGGCGGCCTTCACAGCACGAAGTACCTGCACGAAACGAGTAGTTCTACGCATCCGCGGGCCCTCGGCGCGCGGCAGCCTGATGGCCATGACCAGTACAGCATCGGCCCCGAAGCCCACCGCCGCCTTCTTCGTCCAGTCCGCCATCGCCTTCGGCGTCTCGGCGGGTTCCCTGCTCGTGGGCGCCTTCTACCTGCCCGTGGATCCGTGGCAGCGCGGCTTCCTGATCATTGGTGCCCTCTTCCTCATCACCAGCACGTTCAACCTCGCCAAGGTGATCCGCGACCAGCAGGAGGCGAACAGCATCCGGGTCCGCGTGGACGAGGCCCGGCTCGACAAGCTCATGGCGGAGCACGATCCGCTGCGCAGTGTGGGCTGACCGGGAGGTCGCGGTTCCGGGCGCCGCCGTCACACCACGGCGGCGAGATCGTCGCGCAGCGAGTCCAGCGTGGGCGTGGCCCGCGGCGTCATGGCGCGCCAGGCGTCGAGTATCCGCAGGCTCTGATCCGCGTGCCGGACGAAGTGGTTGCCCGCGAACTTGGGGAAGTCGAACGGTACCCGCCGCTCCGCGACCCGCAGCGCCGCGCGCACCAGCAGCGGCGGCGGGGCGGGCACCGGCAGGCGCGGGTCGATCCGCAGCGCTTCGGCGGCGGCCCGCCCGGGCCGCCGCAGCCGCCGCAGGAAGGTGGCCCACGCGCCGCCCGCGATCGCGAGCTCGGCGGCGTAGGGAACCATGACCGCGCCGACCGCCGCCGTCATCCGCTCCGGCGTCCGCCGGATCACCGCCGGGTAGTCCGCGGCCACGCGCCGCGCCGCGCCCGGCGAGCCCTCGACGTCCACGGCCGCGAACGCGGGAGTCAGTGGCGGAACCCAGAACTCGGCGCGGGTCTCCGTGCCGCGGGAGGTGGCGAACGAGAGCAGCGCGGGTGCGAGGGTCACGATCTCGGCGTCCCGGAACATCCGCGCCGCCACCGCCGCATCGCCGATCACCGGGCTCGTCACGCCGACCAGCGCGGGCCGCGCGGCGACGAGCCCCGCGACGATCTCGTCGTCGAGTTCGCCCGGCGCCGAGGTGAGGATCAGCAGGTCCACCGAGCCCGGCTCGACCTCCGCGTACCGCACCACCGGCACGTGGGTGGTGGTGCCGCGCGGGTCGATTCCGGTGAGGATCACGCCCGCGCGCCGGGACGCCGCGCGCACGTCCGCCCCGTCCGCCGCCAGCAGCGCACCGGCGGCGGCCGCCACGGCCCCCGCCCCCTGGATCAGGACGCGCCCGCCTTCACTCATGCCCCAGCCTCTCCCCGCAGGCCGCTCGCTCGCAACACCTGCCGCTGCACTCCGGCCCGCAGCGCGTCCTCACTGCCGACGAGCCGCACCCGCTGCCGCGCGCGGGTGATCGCCGTGTACAGCAGCTCCCGGGTGAGCAGGCGTGAGTCCGCGGGCGGGATCACCACGGAGACCGCCTCGTACTGGCTGCCCTGGCTCCGGTGGATCGTCATGGCGTACACGGTGCGGACCGCCACCAGCTGGTTCGGGTACAGCAACGCCACATCGCCGCCGCGGGCGAACGCCGCGCGCAGGTCGGCCGGGTCGCCCTCGTGCGCGATCACCACGCCGACGTCGCCGTTGTACACCCGGGTGTCGTAGTCGTTGGCGGTCACCAGCAACGGCTGCCCCGCGTACCACCCCGATCCGCCGCGGACGCCCGCCCACTCCTCGGCCAGCTGCGCCCACCGGGTGACGCCCGACGGCCCCTCCGAGTGCGCGCAGAGCACGCGGTGCAGCTGAACCCCGGCGGCGGCCTCGGCCGCGAGCCCGCGCCGGGCGGCGTCCACGGTGACCGCGCTCGCCCGCTGCACATCGTCGCGCAGCCCGGCGAGATCGTCCGCGGCGCACCATTCGATGGCGCCACCGCCGCCGGCGCGGGCCAGTTCGACCACGGCGTCGGCGTCGCCGCGGCGCACGGCGTCCGCCAGTTCGCCGAGCGCCCCGGTGAACCGGCGGCCGCGGCGCAGCCGGACCACTCCGCGCCGGGCGTCGGCGAGCTCGCCGTCCTCCAACGCGTCCTCCACATCCTCCCCCTCGCCGGCGGGCCGGGCGTTCTCGTCCGCGAGCAGCGCCTCGAGCTCGGGCGACGGTGCGGTGGTCACGCCCCGCGCCACGAGGTCGCCGAGCACGGCACCCGCGTCGACGGAGGCCAGCTGGTCCGGGTCGCCCACCAGGATGAGCCGGGCCTCGGGCCGCAGTGCCTCGAGCAGCCGGCACATGATGGTCAGCGACACCATCGAGGTCTCGTCGACCACGACCACGTCGTAGGGCAGGTGGTTCCCGGCGTCGTGCCGGAACCGGCTCGCGTTGCCCGGCTTGAAGCCGAGCATGCGGTGGATGGTCTGGGCCGGGATCTCCCGCGGGAGGCCCAGCGCGGTGCCCTGCGTGCGGACCTCGCCCGCGAGCTGCGCCGCGGCGCGGCCGGTCGGCGCGGCGAGTCCCACCCGCAGCTCCGGCCCGTGCTGGTCGAACAGCAGTGCGAGGATGCGGGCCACGGTGTACGTCTTGCCCGTGCCGGGCCCGCCGGCCAGCACCGTCGTCTGCCCTAGCACCGAGGCCGCGGCCGCGAGTCGCTGCCGGTCCGGTCCCGGTTCGGGGAAGCGGGCGCGCAGGCCGTCGCGGAGCCGGCCCGCGTCCACGCCCGGCGCGGCGCCGCCGCGGGCATCGAGGATCGCCCGCACCGTCTGTTCCTGCCGGTGGTACCGATCCAGGTACAGCAGCTCCCCGCCCACCAGGCGCAGGGGGCGCAGCGGCCCCGACGGTGCGCCCACCACGAGCGGGCTGCGTTGCAGGCCCGCCAGCACCGCCCCGTCGTCCGGCCACGGGAGCGCGGTCACGTCCACCTCGCCCTCGCCGTCGACGGCGACGTCCCGCAGCCGGGAGAGCTCGAGGCACACCGAGCCGAGGCGGACGGCGCGGGTGGCGAGCGCCGCGGCCAGGAGGACGGTCTCGTCGGACTCGCCGCCGAGCCGTCCCAGCGTGGTGGCCACGTGTACGTCGGCGGCGGCGAGCACGCCCGCATCGGCGAACGTGGCGAGCAGCGTGTTCCCGGTCGCCGTCATGCGGCACCTCCCCCGAGGGCGTCGGACACCGCGACGACGAGCGCGGCGGGCGGGCGCCACTCGAAGACGCCCGCCCCCGGCGGGGTCTCGGGGCCGATCATGGCGCGCACGAAGTGGTACTGCACCACGCCCAGGTGCGTCGCGGGCGCGTAGCCGGGCACCCGCCAGGTGAGGAACCGGTGCAGCGCCACCGAGTACAGCAGCGCCTGCAGCACGTAGTGCGAGGAGATCATCTCCCGCGCCATCGCCTCCGGCGTGTAATCGGCGGTGGTGAGGTCGCCGCGGGCCAGGCGGTTGGTCTTGTAGTCCACCACCGTGAACCGTCCCTGCTCCGGCGCGTCGCCGGAGCGCACGCGGAGCACGGAATCGATACTGCCGGTGAGGAATCCGCGCAGCGCGGCCCCCGGCACCTCGCGCAGCCGCTGCGCGTACGGCGCCAGCGGGTCGTCGGCCGGGAGGTGCTGGTCGAGCAGGTCCGCGATCGCCGCCAGGGTCGCGGCCCGGACCCCCTCGTCGTCGGCGAGCGGTAGTTCGAAGTCGAGCTCCGCCAGATGATCGCCGGGCGCGACGTCCGCGAGGCTCAGGTGCGCCAGCTCGCCCGTGCCGAGCGGGGTGCGGAGCACCGCGACCAGCGCGGCCGCCACCTCCGCGGGATCGTCGGCGGTGGCGCCGTACTCGGCCGCCTCCCGGCAGCGCTCCAGGACCTCCGCGGCGAGATCCGGCGCTCCGGTGTCCACGTGCTCGAGGATCTCGTGGACGAGGGTGCCGAAGACGGTGCCGCCCGACAGTCCGTTCATCAGCGACGACGGTGCGCCGCCCGCGGCGGCGGGCGGGTCCATCGGCTCCTCGTCCGGCTCGTCGTCGGTGACGGGGTCCTCCGGCTCGCTCCCGGTGTCCGGCACGGGGTCCGCGGGCCCGTGCGCGGCGTCGGCGACCAGCGCCGAGTAGCTGGTGCGCCGCCACGTCCGGTCGATGCGCCGGGCGGCCACGCCCAGTTCGAGGGCCGGGTACTTCCGGTCCCGGGGACGCCACTGCGGGGGCCGGGGCGCCGCGAGGTCGACCTGTTCGACGGACACGGACGCCGCGACGGGCGCGGCCCACTCCCGCAGCCGCGGCCCCACGTCGGCGTCGCGCGGGATCGGGGCCTGCGCGGCGGGCACCCGGCCGCCGCCGACGTCCGAGAACAGCAGGCGGTGCAGCGGGGAGCTGCGCGTGGTGGTGCCGGGGGCCCACCACAGCACGAGCCGGGACTGGGCCCGGGTCGCACCGACGTAGAGCAGCCGCAGTTCCTCCCCGGCCGCCTCCTGCTGCGAGACCCCGTACCGCTCGGCGTAGCCGGGCGCCTCCTCTCCGCCCACGTCGATGAGGCGTTCGCCCCGCTCGTCGTGGAAGACGAACGTCTTCTTCCCGCCGAACGCGCCGTCGTCCCAGCCGAACGGCAGGTAGACCACGGGGAACTGGAGCCCCTTGCTCGCGTGCACGGTCATCAGCTGCACCGCCGCCGTGTCGGTCGCGAGCCGCCGCGCGGGGTCGGCGGTGCCGCCGAGGCCGGGGTCGGCGATCCGGTCGGCGAGCCACCGGGTGGCGGCGCCGAGCCCCAGCCCGAGGGTGACGGTGGCGTGCTGGATCAGTTCGGCGACGTGCCGCAGGTCGGTCAGCACCCGTTCGCCGCCGACCCGGCCGAGCAGTCGCTCGTCGAACCGGGAGCCGGTGGCGAGGGCCTCGAACATCGCGGCGAAGCCGGCGCGGGCGAAGATCCCGGCGAGCGTGCGGAGCCGGCCGCTGATCGCGGACACCAGCTCGTCGCCCCGCTCGTCGAGGTCGCGCGCGGTGAACTCGAACAGCGGGGTCAGCGCCGCGAGCCGGGCGCGGTCGCTCCGGCCGGGGTTCTCGAGCGCCTGCAGCACCCGCAGCCAGTCGCCGGCCGCGGCGGTGGTGAACACGCTCGCGCCGCCCGCGGCGACGGCGGGCACCCCGTTCTCCTGCAGCAGCGCCTGCAGGTCGGCGACGTGGGCGTTCTTGCGCACCAGCACGGCGATATCGCCGGGCTCCAGCGGCCGCACCTGCCCGGAGCCGGTCTCAAGCCGCTCGCCGGCGGCGAGTGCGCGGGTGATGTCGTCCGCCGCGTCGCGGAGCACCGCGGGACGTACGTTCCGGACGTAGGGGATCCCCGACTGCGTCTTGGGGCCCAGGCCGTTCGACCCGAGGTGGCGCAGACGCAGGGGCACGCCGCCGGAGAGCCGGGAGGTACGCCGGTGCGCCTCGACGGCGCCCGCCACGATCAGCGGATCCCCGAGGGCGACATCGCCGTAGAGGTGCTGGAGCGCCTCCACGAGCGGGGCGTCGGAGCGGTGGTTCACGGTGAGCGCCTGGTGTCGGTCCGCGGCGGTCGCGGCGCTCAGGTAGCTGTAGACCTCCGCCCCGCGGAAGGCGTAGATGGCCTGCTTCGGGTCGCCCACCAGCACGAGGGTGCTGTTGCCGTGGAACGCGGCGTGCAGGATGTCCCACTGGACCGGGTCCGTGTCCTGGAACTCGTCCACCAGCACCACCGAGTACAGGGCCTGCAGGCGCGCGCACGCGCGGTGCCCGTGCACCCGGTCGGTGAGTGCGTCCCGCAGCAGCCCCTGCAGGTCGTCGTAGTCGCGGAGCCGGCCCATCCGCTTGCGGCGGTCCACCTCCCCGCGCACCAGGCGCGCGTAGTCCACCCGCAGCCCGGTCTCCGAGGACGGATCGGTGTCCGCCGGGGTGATCGCGGCGCGGGGGTTGGCGACCACGGTGCGGGCGTAGATCAGTGCGTCCGACAGCGGGAACGGCGCGCGCCCGCGGCCCGCGAACATGCTGAGGTACACGTCCTGGGCGACCTCCTGGACCAGATCGTCGACGTCCTCGACGAACACGGCGCCCGGCTCCAGATCGCCCGCCAGGCCGAGGGCGTCGAGCATGCGCTGGCAGAACCCGTGGGTGGTCGTGATGGTGGCGGCGTCGAAATCGGAGAGGGCGGTGGTCAGCCGCCGGTGCCGGGCCGCGACCTCGGCGGGGTCGCCGGAGGCGAGGTGGCGGATCAGCTCGTCGTCCGAGGCCCGTGCCGACGCGGGATCGCGCAGCGCGGCCTCCACCGCCACCAGCCGGGCGCGTGCCCGCTCGCGCAGCTCCTGGGTGGCGGCGCGGGAGAACGTGATGAGCAGCATCTCGCCGAGTTCCGCGACCCCCTCGGCGACGTAGCGGGCCAGCAGGCCGACGATGGCGTAGGTCTTGCCGGTGCCCGCGCTGGCCTCGAGCACCGTGGTGGTGGGCCCGGCGGGCAGCGGCCCGGTCAGCTCGAACGGGACGGCACCCAGCACCGGTTCGCGCGCGCTCATCAGCTCATCTCCTCGCTCGCCAGGATCGGCACCCACAGCCGGGCCGCGAGCGTCCCGAACCGGCTGCGCTCGAACGAGAACGCCCGCTCGTCGCCGTGGGGCTCGCCCTGCGCGGCCGCGAACGCGTCGTCACCCAGCGCGTACCGGATCGAGCGGTCCGCCCCGTCCCCGAAGCCGTCCGTGTAGGCGCGCCGGGCCGCCTCGGTGGCGGCGGCCTGATCGTCGCCGCTCTGCCGGCGCTCCGCGTACACCGCGGACGCCGTGGGGAACAGCGGCAGCGGCTCGCGCAGCCCGCGGTCGCGCAGGTCCACGAGGTCGCGCAGCACCGCGACGGGGTCCGGTGGGGCCTGCAGACGCGAGGTGAGCACCCCGCGGAAACGACCCCGCCCGATCGCGACGGCGGACGCACCGTCCTGCCCGGATCCGGCGAGGGCGAGCAGGGCGATCCACGCCGCCACACGGTGTTTGGGGGCGAGCCGGGAGAAGGAGGCGCGCACCACCCCGTCGGGCCGGACGGCCGGCACCGATCCGACGAGCCTGCGCCCGTCCCCGAGGTCGACCGCGACGTCCACGGTGGTCGCGGCGCCGTTCATCAGGGGCTCGGCCGCGCGGGCCAGCTCGGCGACGGTGGCGCCGATGTCGCCGAGCACGGCGCTGCCGAGCGCGAAGGGCGGCAGGGTTCCGCGCCGCACCTCGGCGGCGACGAACCCGTCGTGCGGGACGCCCGCCAGAGCGGACGCCAGCATCCGCTCCCCGATGTCCCACTTCTGCAGTCCGTCCGGCGCGATGGTGAGGGCCTCCGCGAGCTCCTCGTCGGCGTCGGGCACCGTGAACCCGAGGCGTTGGCGCAGGAACGCCTTCACCGGGTGTTCGCAGAACCGGACCAGGGCGTCGAGGTCCACGTCCTCGACGGCGGCGGCGGGCAGCGGCGCCGTGAGGAAGGGCGGCGGCGTCTCGGGGGTGCCGAGGGCGGCGACGGCCCCCTGGTAGGCGGCGGGGTCGAAGGAGAAGGGGACGTCCCGGCCGAAGGCCGCCGGATCGAAGTTCACGGGGTCGAAGGGCTGCAGCGAGTGGCGGAACTCGAGCCCGGGCGCCTCCGGGTCCGCGAGCATCGCCCGGGCGGCGTCCCGCAGCTCCGATGCGGGCACCGCGGGCGGGCGGGGCGTGCCCTTCACCGGGTCGGCGCCGGTGTAGAACACCAGAAGGCGGTCCGTCGCGCTGGTCACGGCGTCGAGGAAAAGCTCGCGGTCCTCGGCGCGGGGGTCGCGCTCCCCGATGCACGGGGTGCGGCCGAGCACGTCGTCGCCCGAGTAGCGGGTGGACCGGGGGAACACCTCGTCGTCGAGCCCCAACAGCACCACCACGCGGTGCGGCACCGAGCGCATCGGCACCAGGGTGCACACGGTGAGCTCGCCGGTGCGGAAGTTCGCCCGGGTGGGCTTGGCGGCGAGCCGGGACCCGAGCACGGCGCGGACCTCGGCCAGCGTCAGGTCGCGGTCGCCGCCGTCGCGCAGCGCGGCCGAGAGCTCCCGTCCCGCCTGCCCGACCTGCCAGGAATCCGCGGCGGGCACGGCTCCGACGTCGCCGAGCAGCTGCTGCAGCGATTCCGCCCACGCGCGTGCCGGCCGCCTGCCCCGGCTGTCCCGGCTCGCCCGGGTGAGTACGTCGAGGAACTCGGCGAACCGCCCCACCAGGTCGATGTCCGTGGAATCCACGTCGTCGAGGGGCAGTCCGAGCCCGAGCCACTCCCCCTCCGACTCGTCGGCGACCACGCCGAGGACGATGCGGTCGAGGGCCGTCGCGAGGGTGTTCTGCGGGAAGCCGCCGAGGCCGTACCGCTCGCGCCCCTCCGCGTCCAGCCCCCACCGCGCGCCCGAGGGGCCGGCCCAGGCGCGCAGGCGCTCGATCTCCGCGTCCCCGAAGCGGTACCGCCGGCGGACGGGTTCGCTCGCCGCGAGGTCGAGCACCTGCGCGACCGTCGCGCGGCCGTCCGCGATCTCCAGGACCGTGACCACGGCGTCCAGCAGCGGGTTGGTGAATCGCAGCGCCCGGTCGGCGAGGCGGACCCGCAGCCGCTGCGCCGGATGCGCCTGCTCCGCCCGCGGCGTCCCCTCCTCGGCGACCTGCCCGAACGCGGACCGGATCAGCGGCGCGTAGGTCTCGATGTCCGGGCAGCTCACGAGGACGTCGCGCGGCTGCAGGGTCGGGTCGTCCTCGAACAGCCGCACCAGGCGCTCCCGCAGCACCTCGATCATGCGGGCGGGGCCGTGGCAGGCGTGGAACTCGAGGGTGCCGTCGGGCGCGTGCTCCCCCGCGAGCGGCGCGTCCCGGGTGATCGACTCCTGCAGTGCGCCCAGGAGCGTCGCGCGGCGGGCGGGCGCGTCGTGATGGACGTCCGCGTCCGCGAGCGGGGCGATGCGCTGCCGCAGCTCCCGCGCCTCCCGCCCCAGTGACGCGAGCAGGGGGTTCGCCGCCGCTGCCGGGACGGTGCGCGGCACCGGCGCGGGCACCGCCGGCGGCGCGGCGGGGTCGGGCTCGGCGATGGCGGGCTCGTCGCCCCCGCCCGGGGAGTGCGACCACAGCGCCGGGCTGGGATGCGGGAGCCACAGGTGCACCTCACGCCCGGCGGCGAGCGCGGCGAGGACCGCGACCTGATCGGAGGGCAGGCGGGTGGGCCCGTAGACGGAGAGCCGGTCCGGCAGGTCGACGATGCCGGGTTCGGCCCGCAGGCGGGCGCACGCGCCGGGGAGCCGCTCCGCGGGGCTCGGCACGCCCGCCGCCGCGCGCACGCGCCGGAACAACTCCGCCTGCCACGCCAGGTCCTCGGGGAGCTGCGCGCCGAGGCCGTCCGTGTCGCGGCCCGCCGCCCACTCGGCAAGCATGCCGGGCCGGTTCGCCCCGTAGGAGCGGAGCAGGCCGGCGAGCAGCTCCGCCGTGGGGTACCGGCGCCGGGGCCGGTGTCCCGACTGCTCCGCCCAACCGCCGCTGCCGCTCACGCCGAGGTGCCGGGCGAGGACGGCGCCCGCCGGTTCGAACGCCAGCTCGTCGATCGCGGCGAGCACCAGCCACACCAGGCGATCGCCGCGCCACGGATCGTCCTGCGGCGCGACCGACGACGCGGCGCCCACCACGTCCGCCACGAGCGCAGCGGGCGTGGGGAATTCGATGTTCGCGGCGATGCCCAGCCGGGACGCGAGGCCCTGCACGATCCACCGCTCGACCCCGCGCGCCGGCACCGCGATCACCTCGGGCACGAACGGATCGGCCCCCGGCACGGCGAGGACCCCGGCGACGGCGTCCAACAGGACGTCGCCGCGCTCGGATCGGTGCACGGTCAGCATGGGCGCAGTTCTAGCACGGGCCGCCGACAGTTCACGTCGCCCGGGTCAGCGCCGCCGGCAGCTCCGCGAGCGAGCGGATCGACGGCGGCTCACCGCCGACCCCGGTGCCGGACCGGTCCAGCCACAGCCCGCGCAGCCCGGCCGCGCGGGCCGCGGCCACGTCGTTGACGTAGTTGTCGCCGATCGCGACGCAGTCCGCGGGCGCGGCCCCCGCCAGCTCGCAGGCGTGCAGGAACACCGCCGGATCGGGCTTGCCGATCCCCAGGGTGTCGGTGGTGACCACGTGCGGGAACCGCTCCGATACGCCGAGGACCTGCAACTTCATCCGGGTGGCGGCCGAGGAGGAGTTCGTGAGCAGGACCACGGTGATGCCCCACCGCTCCGCGGCCTGCACGGCCGGCATCGCGTCCGGGTGGAGCCGCTGCGCGGCCGCGAACGCCGGATCGAAGCCACTGCAGTACCGTCGATAGCGGCGCGGCTCCCAGACCAGCCCCGTGTCCCGCGCGGCGGCGGCGATCCGCGCCTTGCGCATCTCGTGGAACCGCAGCTCGCCCGCCGTGTACCGGCCGAAGATGCCCGCCGGGTCGGCGTGGAAGTGCTCGGCGAAGCCCTCGCGGGCACCGGCGCTCGACTCGGGCCACACCTCGAGCGCCGCGGCGCGGGCCGCGGCCCGCATCGCGGCGGAGGTGTCGATCAGGGTGTCGTCGACGTCGAGGACCAGGGCGTCGCAGGGACGCGGACCGTCGAAGCCCGCGCGCTGCCGCAGCCGGGCCAGCGTGTCCGAGCCCCAGTTCAGGCCGCCGCGCACCGCGGCCCCGACCAGATCCGTGAGCTCCACGCCCGTCCCCTTCGCGTGCGCCGGCTAGTGCTCGAACATCCGCTTGAACGTCGCGAGCGACTCCGCGATGTCGCCCTTCAGCGCGCGGGCGACGGTGGCGCCGATCGGCCCGAACAGCGGCGCACCGCCGAGGTCCGCGCGCAGCGCGATCGTCGAGCCCGAGGGCGCGGGCGAGATCGTCACGGTGAGCGTGTACTTCGTGCCGGCGACGCCGCGGCCGTCGAGCACCAGCCTGCGCGGCGGCTCGTACGCGGTGATGGTCCAGTCGACCCGGTTGCGGAAGTTCTTGACCTTCACGACGCAGGAGATCTTCGCGCCCCGGGTGAGCTCCTCGGGGAGCGGGCCGCGCCAGCCGTCGTGCAGTGTCACCCACTGCGGCAGCACCTCGAGGTCCGCCGCCTTGGCCCACGCCTCGTCCGGCGGGAGCCCCACCTCGAGCTTGCTCTCGACCTTCGCCACCGTCTCCACTCCTTCACGGGTTCCTGCCGACGAACTTAGCGTGTACCGCGGCGGCCGCCCGCGCCAGCGTAGATTTCACGCGTGTCCGCCACCGCCTACTCCATCGTCCTCGCCCTCGTCGCCGCCTTCCTGTTCGCGTGCGGCTCGGCCGCGCAGCAGGCGGAGGCCGCGAGCGTCGGCGAGGGCGACGCCCTGCTGGCCACCCTGATCCGCCGCCCCGTCTGGTGGGTCGGGCTCGCCGGCGATCTCGGCGGGTACGCCTTCCAGGCGTGGGCCCTGGCGCTCGGGCCCGTGCTCGTGGTCCAGCCGCTGATCGTGGCGGCGCTGCTGTTCGCGCTCCCCATCGCCGCGCTCCTCAACCACACCCGGGTCACGGTCACGGAGTGGGTGTACGCGGGCGTGCTCGCGGTGGCGCTCGCGGTCTTCCTCATCGCGGGAAGGCCCACCGACGGGCTGGCCGACGCCCCGGGCTCCGCGTGGCTGCCCGCACTCGTGGCGGTCGGCGTCGTCGCCGCGGTGACCACCGGTCTGGGGCTGGTCCGCGCTCTGCCCGGTGGGGCTCGCGCACTGTCGTTCGGCGCCGCCTCCGGAGTGCTGTTCGGGGTGGCGACGGTGCTGACCAAGCCCGTACTCACGTCCTACGAGCACTCGGAGTTCGTCGCGAACACGCTGCGGCTGTTCACGGATTGGAGGCTGTACGTGCTGGTGCTGTGCGGGCTCGGGGCGATGTACCTGCAGCAGAGGGCCTTCCAGCCGGCGCCGATCTCTGCGTCGCTGCCGGCGATCACCCTCGCCGAGCCCGTCTGCGCGGCGGTCCTCGGGGCGGCGGTGCTGGACGAGTCGGTCACCCTCCGCGGCTGGCACGGTGTCGCAGTGATCGCCTCGGGGCTGATCGGTGCGGCCGCGGCGGCCCGACTGGCCCGGCGGTAGCGGCGTACCGTCGGGCGGTATGACGGACCTCGCGGCACTCGCGCACGCGCCGTTCACCTACCCGGAGGTCGGGGCGACGCGGGGCGCGCCGCCGGCGGACGCGCACGTGGTGCGCGCCGAACGCGTGGTGGGCCACGGCCCCGAGGACTTCGCCGCGGTGCGGGACTCGATCCTGGCGTACGGCATGCAGCGCGGGGCCGGGCTGCGGGTGCGCGCGAGCACGCCCACGGCCCGCGAGGGCACCGTGATGCTGATGACGAGTCCCCTGTTCGGGCCCATCCGCATTCCGTGCCGCGTGGTCTACGTGCTCGATGAGCCGGACCGGGCCGGCTTCGCCTACGGCACGCTCCCGGGGCACCCGGAGAGCGGGGAGGAGCTGTTCAGCGTGGAGCTGCGGGCAGACGGTGCGGTGGTCGCGGTGATCGGCGCCTTCTCCCGCCCGGGCCGCTGGTACTCGCGGATCGGCGGACCCGTCGCCCGCGCGCTGCAGGCGGTGATGACGCGCCGCTACCTCACGGCCGTCGAGCGGTGACGGGGCGGGTCAGGCCGATTCGCGCCTGCGCCGGAAGGGAATCGGGTCCCCGACGAGGCCCGCCAGCTCGGTACGCAGTTCCGCCGGGAGCGGCGCGGGGCGCCCCGCATCATCGACCACGACCATCGAGGTCTCCGCGATGGCGGAGACGGCGCCGCCCTTCCCTCTGACCTCGTACCCCAGGTCGAATCCGGAACGACCGATCCGCGTGACGCTCAGGGCGATCCGCACCGGCTCGGGCGAGTACAGCAGCGGCACCAGGTAATCGATCTCCTGGTGCGCCACGAACATGGTCACCCTGCTCTCCTCCGGCCCCACCAGGTTGTCGGTGAGGAACCGGATCCGCGCCTCCTCCAGCAGTCGCAGCATCGAGACGTTGTTGATGTGTTGCAGCGCGTCCATATCGGACCACCGCAGCGGGACGGTCACCTCGCGAGTCGCCATGGCGATAGTCTCGACCATCGGAAGCCGAACCCACACACCGGGGAGACACATGCGCATCGCACGAGGCGTGACCGCCGCGATCCTCGCCGCCGGACTCGCGGCCTGCTCCACCTCGAACGCGCCGGACGCCGCGGACTCGGCGGCGGCGTCCGGATCGGGGACGGTGATCGTGTACGCCGCCGCCAGCCTGCAGGCCACGTTCGAGAAGCTGGGCGCCCGGTTCCAGCAGGCGCACCCGGGCACCACGGTGAAGTTCTCCTTCGGCGGCTCCTCGGGCCTGCTCACCCAGCTCACCCAGGGCGCCCCCGCCGACGTGTTCGCGAGCGCCGACACCCCCACCATGGACCGGGCCCGCACCGCGGGCATCGTCGCGCAGGCCGAGCCGTTCGCCACGAACGTGCTCACGATCGCGACCGCGCCGGGGAACCCGAAGCGCATCACCGGGCTGGACGACCTCACCGAGCCCGGCGTCTCGGTCGTGGTGTGCGCCGAGCCCGTCCCGTGCGGCACCGCCACCAGGAAGGTCACCGGGGCCGCGGGCGTCACCCTGCATCCGGTCAGCGAGGAGGACTCCGTGTCCAGCGTGCTGGCGAAGGTCCGGCACGGGCAGGCCGACGCGGGCCTGGTGTACCGCACCGACGCCAAGGGCGCGAACGGCGCGGTCGGGTCCGTCGACTTCCCGCAGGCCGACGGCGCCGTGAACGTGTACCCGATCGCCACGCTGAAGGACGCGAAGAACGCGGCGGGCGCGAAGGAGTTCGTCGACTTCGTGCGGGGCGCGGACGGGCGGGCGGCACTCGCGGACGCCGGATTCGGGGCACCCCGCTGACCCCGCGCGCCCGCTCCCCGCGGGGCGCCGTGACGGCGTTCCCGCGCTGGATCGTCCTGCCCGCCGGGCTGGGCGCCGCCTTCGTGCTGATCCCCCTCATCGCCGTCGTGGCCAAGGTGGACTGGCCACGGTTCGGCGAGCTGGTCACCTCCGAGAGCTCGCGGACCGCGCTGGTGCTCTCGCTGCAGACCTCGCTGGCGGCGACGGCCGTGTGCATCGTGCTCGGCGTCCCCCTCGGGGTGATCATGGCGCGCAGCCGGTCCCGGCTCGTGGGTGTGTTGCGGCCGCTGGTGCTGCTGCCGCTGGTGCTGCCTCCCGTGGTGGGCGGCATCGCGCTGCTCTACGCGTTCGGGCGGCGCGGCCTGGTGGGCCAGTACAGCGGCGTCGGAGGGCACGTCGCGTTCACGACGGTGGCGGTGGTGCTCGCCCAGGCGTTCGTCGCGCTCCCGTTCCTGGTACTCGCCGTCGAGGGCGCGTTGCGCACGCTCGGAACGGATTTCGAGCACACGGCCGCGACGCTCGGCGCGTCGCCCTCGGTGGTCCTGCGCCGCATCACGCTGCCGCTGGTGCTGCCCTCGATCGCCTCCGGCGTGGTGCTGACCTTCGCGCGGGCGCTGGGCGAGTTCGGCGCGACCCTCACCTTCGCGGGCTCCCTGGCGGGCACGACCCGCACGCTGCCCCTCGAGATCTACCTGCGCAACGAGACGGATCCACAAGCGGCGGTGGCCCTCTCGCTGGTCCTCCTGGCCGCCGCCGCGGTGATCGTCTCGGCCGTCTACGGGGTGCGCGCGTGGCGCAGGTGACGGACGGCCTCCAGGTGGACGTGACGGTCGCGAGCCGGGGCGTGGACGTGCGGCTGACGGTGCCCGAAGGCGCGACGCTCGCGCTGCTGGGCCCCAACGGGGCCGGCAAGTCGACGGTGGCCGACGCCGTCGCCGGGCTCGTCCGGCCCGATGCGGGCCGGGTGGTCGTGGGCGAGGAGACCGTGTTCGACGGTGCCGGGCAGTGGGTTCCGGCGCATCGTCGCAAAGTGGCGCTGCTGCGCCAGACCGCGCACCTGTTCCCGCACCTGCGGGTCCGCGCGAACGTGGCGTTCGCACCCCGCAGCGCGGGCGCGGACCGCCGGGCGGCCGCGGCGGCGGCGGAGCACTGGCTCGCGGCTGTCGGGGCCGAACACCTCGCCGACCGGCGCACCACCGAGCTCAGCGGCGGGCAGGCGCAGCGGATCGCGCTGGCTCGGGCGCTCGCGGCCGAGCCCCGGGTCCTGATCCTGGACGAGCCGCTCTCGGCGCTCGACGTGTCCGCCCGCGGCGAGGTGCGCTCGCTGCTGCGGGATCTCCTGCGGGAGCGGACCTGCGTGCTGATCACGCACGACGCCGCGGACGTGGTGGCCCTCGCCGACCAGGCGGCGGTCCTCGAGGACGGCGGGATCACCGACCGGCGTGCCGCGGCCGACGTACTGCTCTCCCCCGCAACGCCGTTCGCCGCCCGGCTGGCGGGGATGAACCTGCTGCCGGACGGCGCCGGGGTGCCGGGACCCGAGGGTACGGGCCCGTGGGTGCTGCCGCCCGACGCCGTGCGCATCGAGGGCCCCGACGGAGACGGGACGCCGGCCACCGTCGTCGAGGTGACGGTGACCGGCGGGCACTGCCGCGTGACGAGCACGACCGCGGACGGGACCACCGTGGTCGCGGAGCTCTCCGCCGAGCGGTACCGGGACGTGCGCCCCGGCGACGCGGTGCGGCTGATCGCCGACCCCGGGCGGGGCCGGCGAATGCCTACTCCGCGTCCGGCTCCGCCTGATCGGTAGCCGAGGGCGGCGTCCGGTCGACACCGGCGAGCAGCAGGTACACCTGCTTAATCGCGTCGCCGAGGATCGCGTCGACCGCGGCGGTCTGCTCCGGCGAACCGGTGCGGGCCACGCGGCGGGTCACCTCGTGCAGCTCGCGGAGTGTGTCACGCAGGTGACCGCGTTCCGCGGAACCGCCGTCGAACCCGGCGAACGGGTCCGGCGCATCGGCGAGGGCGGTCTCGACGTACTCGCGCCCCGCGTCCGTGAGGGTGGCGACCTTGCGGCCGTTCTCCCGCTCGATGGTGATCAGCCCCTCGTCCTCGAGCTGGCTGAGGGTGGGGTAGATGGCGCCGGGGCTGGGTTTCCAGGCCCCGGCCGTGCGCTCCTCGATCGAGGTGACGATCTGGTAGCCGTGCATGGGCTCTGCCTCCAGCAGCTGCTGCTCGACGATCCGGACGTCGCCGCGCTGGACGCCGCGGCGGCCACGGCCCCGACCGCGTCCGCGACCCGGGCCCCCCGGCCCGAAGGGTCCCGGCCCGCCGGGACCGAACCCGGGGCCGCCGGGGCCGCCGGGGCCGAAGCCTCCCGGCCCGAATCCGGGGCCGCCCGGGAACCCGCGACCGCGACCGCGGCCGCCCTCGTGGCCCTCGCCGGGGCCGCACTCGGAGGGGAACCCGCTGTTGCGGAAACGTGCTTCGAAGCGCTCATCGTGAATGTGCCTACGCATGGTGGCACTCCTTTCGGTAGGGGGTCGCATGTTTCGCAACCCGATGCGTTCACGATATATCGCGATAGTCTCGTTGGCAACCCCCGGATGCGGAACGTCCCCGCCCGGATCTCCGGACGGGGACGTCGATGCACAGAATTCACTGGTCGGAGCCCGGCACACCGGGCTCCGCGGGTCATGCCTTCTCGGCCGCGATCCGCGCGAGGACGGCCTGCGCGAACCGCTCCGCGCCACCGTCGATCCGCTCGAGATGGAGGTCGGGCTGCACGACCTGGACCTCGAGCACGGCCGGCTCACCGCCGGGGGTCCGCACGAGATCCACACGCACGTACAGCGGCGGGTTCGCCGGGTCGATCGGCTTGAGCGCGGCCTCGGCCACGGCGCGCTCGGCGTCCGTGGGCTCGGCGTCCACGAGGACCTCCGCGGGACGCCCCTCGACCGGCTCCGCATTCACCTCGGCGGCCAGGTCGCGGCCGAAGGCGTGGCTGAACTCCCCGCCGATGTAGACCAGCGAGACTCCGCCCGCCTCCACCGAGTACGGGAACACCATCACGCTGCTGCCCGTGGCCTTGATCTCCTCGAGCTTGGCCCGGCTGGCGTCATCGTCGCCAGGGCCGAATCGGAACGACTCCGCGAGACCGCCGCTGATCGACGGGCGCACGACGTGGTCGGTGCCGAGGTAGTCGTGGTCGAGCGTGGCGTCGTGCACGGTGATGAACTGCGTCGGCACGATCGGGATGCCCTCGGACTCGTAATCGCGGAGGTAGCGCTTGTCCGCGTACCAGCGCACCAGGGGTTCGGGGTTGAGCACGAACGACTGCGCCGCCGCGCGCCAGGCCCAGCCCAGGAAATCGTCGTAGCGCTGCGCGTAGTCCCACGCGCCGACGATCACGACCGCGTCGTACTGTTCCCAGTCGACAGCGGAATCGGACCAGACGGCGGCCTCGGTGTCGTGACCGGCGGCGCGCAGCGCGGACAGGATCTCCTGGCCGCGCTCGTCGGATTCCGGCTGCGCCGCGGAGGTGGCAAGAGCGATTCGGTACGTCACGCCGCACAGTATGGCAGCCATTCGCGGTCCGCCTCGCGACACCCGGGCGAACTGCGCCGCACTCGGGGCGCGAGCAGATAGTCTGGGCCTCGTGAGGGGTGATTTGCACGTGCACATCGAGTCGGCGCGCCTGCACCTCGCACCCGTGGCCGGCGCGGGAGTCGACTCCGGCGGGCGGTTCCACATCGTCGATCGACACAGCCGCCGCACCCTGGGCCGGATCGCGCTGCGCGCCTCGCGCCACAGCACGGCGCGGGGCCTCGAGCTCAGCTATTCGGTGGCGGAGACCCACCGGCGCCGCGGGTTCTGCGCGGAGGCCGCGCGCGCCCTGGTCGGCCACGCCTTCGAGCGCGGCCTGACCGGTCGGATCTACGCGTCCACGGCTTGGTCGAACCTCGCGTCCCGCCGGGTGCTCGCGGGACTCGGGATGCACCAGCTCGACATCGCGATGCTGGACCGGGAGTCACTGCAGGACGAGGTGGACCTCGGCGACGGGGCCGAAGCCGACCTCACGCCGTACGCGCGGGTCGAGTACGAGCTCCATCGGAACGAGTGGCTGTCCCTGCGGGAAGCGGATCGCCTTTCGGTGCGGACTGCTCACCCCGCTTGACGGCGATCACGCCGGCCACGATCGCGACCGCGCCCATGATCTGCACCGCGGTGAGGGCCTCGCCGAGCATCAGCCAGGCGACCACACCGGACGCGATGACCTCGGAGAACCCGAGGAAGGACGCCAGCGTGGGCCCGACCATGTTGATCGCGAGGATGCCCGCGACGTACGCCAGGCCGGTAGCGAT
Source organism: Tsukamurella paurometabola (assembly GCA_040391845.1). Lineage (GTDB taxonomy): Bacteria > Actinomycetota > Actinomycetes > Mycobacteriales > Mycobacteriaceae > Tsukamurella > Tsukamurella paurometabola_B. The sequence goes on from JBEBXD010000020.1 coordinate 18,732, forward strand.
CGCGCCGATCACCACGGCCGGCACCCACCACGGCGTGGTGCCGAGCGCGCCGAGCACCACCGGCCGGGTCGAGACGCGCACGGGCGTGATCCCCGCCAGCGCGGTGGCCGAGAGCACGAGGGCGCCCACGATCAGCCCGCCCGCGGCCAGTGCCAGCTGGTCGACGCCCGGCTTCTGGGCGCTGGACACGTCGATGGCGTCCGCGCGCGTCCCGTCCTCGGCCAGCAGGAAATAGGCCGCGAGCCCCACGAGCGAGAGGAACGCCCACGCGAGACCGACCGGAGTGACCACGGCGCCACCCGAAGCCGCGCCCACCACCGCGATCAGGCCGGCGATCGCCAGCACGGCACCGAGGACGGTGCGCCTGGTCGGCCGGTGCCCGAACCGGACCCACAGGTACACGAGCACGAGCAGGGGCGCCGAGAACTCGATGAGCAGCGCGACGGTGACCGACATGTGGGCGATCGCGTTGAAGTACGCGAGCTGGACGCACACCACGGCGAGCACCCCGTACGCGAGCACGGTGAGCGGGGCGCGGCGCAGCGTGGCGAGGCGCTCCCGCGCGAAGATCAGCATCGGGACGCCGGTCACCACGGCGGCGATCCAGACCCGGACGAGCACCACGCCCGCCGGGCTCCACCCGGATTCGAGCAGCGGCTTCCCGAACGGGCCGGACATCGCGAAGGCGAAACCCGACAGTAGTGCGATTGCGATTCCCCGACCCATGCGTCACCTCCGACTTCACGCGAACAGTAAGGACTGAAATGATTTACACTAGTGACAGTAGCGAGCGCCCCCGTAAGGAGTCAAATGAAATTCGCTCATGACACCGAGCCGTCGCTGCTCATGGCCGCCGACCTGGTGAACTCCGACTACGACGGCGCCGAGACACTCGGCACCGTCGCCTCGCTGAAGGACTACCTGCGCCAGCACGAGTTCACCGGCTGGAGCAGTGCGGACTCGGGCGACCTCGCTCCGATCCACGCGCTGCGCACCGAGCTCGCCCGCGCCTGGGCGGCCGGCCACCCCGACCGGGTCGCCGCGATCGTCAACGAGATGCTCGCCGCGGCGCCGCAGCAGCCGCGACTCACCAGGCACGGGAGCTGGGACTGGCACCTGCACTTCACCCACGACGACGCGCCGATCCCGGTGCGGATGCGCGCGGAGTTCGCGATGGCCCTCGTCGACCTGGTCCGCAGCGGCAACGTCGACCGGCTCAAGACCTGTGCCGCGGAGGACTGCGAGCGGGTGCTGGTCGACCTGTCCAAGAACCGCTCGCGCCGGTTCTGCACCGAGGGCAACTGCGGCAACCGCACCCACGTCGCCGCGTACCGGGAGCGCCGCGCCACGAGTTCGGGCGTGCGACGCGACGAGAGATGACCGGGAGACTACGGTAGGGATGCACACGCCGGGGATCCCGGCTTCGACGCGAAACCAGGAGCGACGAGAGTAATGAGCGACGCAGCGCACCGCCACAAGGTGGTCGTCATCGGTTCGGGGTTCGGTGGCCTCTTCGGCACCCGCGCACTCAAGCGCACGGACGTCGACGTCACGATGATCGCGAAGACCACCCACCACCTGTTCCAGCCGCTGCTCTACCAAGTCGCGACCGGCATCCTGTCCGAGGGCGAGATCGCGCCCGCCACCCGCATGATCCTGCGCAAGCAGCGCAACGCGGAGGTGCTGCTGGGTGAGGTCACCGACATCGACCTCGAGAACCGCACCGTGACGAGCCACCTGCTCGATCGCACCACCGTGACGCCGTTCGACAGCCTCATCGTGGCGGCGGGCGCCGACCAGTCGTACTTCGGCAACGACCAGTTCGCCGAGTTCGCTCCGGGCATGAAGACCATCGACGACGCGCTCGAACTGCGCGGGCGGATCCTCGGCGCCTTCGAGCAGGCGGAGCTCTCGCACGATCACGAGGAGCGCATGCGGCTGCTCACCTTCGTGGTGATCGGCGCCGGCCCCACCGGCGTCGAGCTGGCAGGCCAGATCGCGGAGATGTCGGACAACACCCTCAAGGGCGCGTTCCGCAACATCGACCCCACCGAGGCGCGGGTGATCCTGCTGGACGCCGCGCCCGCCGTGCTCCCCCCGATGGGCGAGAAGCTGGGCTCCATGGCCGCTAAGCGGCTCGAGAAGATGGGCGTGGAGATCCAGCTCAACGCGATGGTCGTCGACGTGGACGCCGACGGCCTCGTGGTCAAGGAGAAGGACGGCACGGAGCGGCGCATCGAGGCGCAGTGCAAGGTCTGGTCGGCGGGCGTCGCCGCGAGCAAGCTCGGTTCGATCCTCGCGGAGCAGTCCGGTGCCGAGACCGACCGGGCGGGTCGCGTGAAGGTGCTGCCGGACCTGACCATCCCGGGCAACCCGAACGTCTTCGTCGTCGGCGACATGATGCTGGTCGACGGGGTGCCGGGCATGGCGCAGGGCGCCATCCAGGGCTCGACGTACGCCGCCAAGGCGATCAAGGCCGGCCTGCAGGGCCAGTCCCCCGCGGACCGCAAGCCGTTCAAGTACTTCGACAAGGGGTCGATGGCGACCGTCTCGCGGGCGAGCGCCGTGGCGAAGATCGGCAAGCTCGAGTTCGGCGGATTCCTCGCCTGGGTCGGCTGGCTGGCGCTGCACCTCTGGTACATCGTGGGCTACCAGAACCGGTTCATCACCCTGACCTCGTGGGCGATCACCTTCCTCACCAACAAGCGCGGTCAGATGACCATCACGGAGCAGCAGGTCTACGCGCGGACCGCGCTGGACGCGCTGCAGACGGGGGCGAAACGGGCCATCCCGCCCGTGCACACGAGCTCGCCGAAGGCCCTGCACAAGGCGGAGCCCAACCCGGCCGCACCCGCGGTCCAGCCCCCCGGCACTCCCGCCGAGAAGGCCGAGAAGGCGGAGAAGGCCGGCTGACCCCGGCCCGCACGGCGTGAATGAGCGCGTCACCCCCGACGGGAGGTGACGCGCTCATTCGTATTCATGGACGCTCGAATGCACTATAGTGCACACATGGTGGCTCTCGGTACATCCCGACCCGCGCGGCCCGGCATGATCCGCCTCGTCGCAGCGACCGCGGTGGCGCTGCTCCTCGCCGGCCTGTCCCTCTTCGCGGTGCCGCCGGCCCGGGCCTGCGCGTGCGGCGCGCCCGCCATGCCCGACGGGGTGAACGCCACCGCCACGCAGGAGATCGCGCTCCTGCGCTGGGACGGCCGGACCGAGATCATGGAGATGCGGCTCGCCCTGCAGTCCACGGGCGACCGCGGCGCCCTCGTGGTCCCGACGCCCGCGCCGGCCACCGTCAGCGCCGGCGCGGCCTCCGCCTTCCAGGAACTGGGATGGCTCACCCGCCCGCGCACCGAGACGCGGCGCCGCCCGTTCGGGTTCCCGAACATCATCCCGCTCATGGGCGCCGCCGCCCCCGGCGCGCCCGACGTGCTGGCACGGGTGCGGATCGGGCCGCTCGAAGCCGTCACGCTCCGGGGCGGCGATGCGGCGGGGCTACGGAAGTGGCTCGCCGACAACGGGTTCGCGCTCCGCGCACCCGTCGCTGACACGCTCGGCGGGTACGTACGCGACGGCTGGTCGTTCGTCGCCCTGCGCCTCGTGGGCGAGGACCTGCAGGGCGGCCTCGCCCCGGTGCGCCTCGCGTTCCCGAGTTCCCGGCTCGTGTACCCGATGCGGATGTCCCGCGCGGCGCGCGAGACCCAACGGGTCACGGTCTACGTGCTCGCGCCGCACCGCATGGACCGCTCCGACGGCGACCGCGGCCGGCAGCAGGTGGCGCTCGACTTCGCCGGCCGGATCCGGGCGGACGACGCGCACCTGAACGAGCTGACCGCCAGCGGCCACGACTACCTGACCCGGCTCACCACCGTTGCGGAACCGGCCGCGATCACCACCGACTTCGTGTTCGACCGGGCCCCGACCGATGCGCCCTACCGGCGCACGGAGGTCGAATACCGGACCGACGGCATCAGCGCCCTCATCACACTCGCGGTCGTCGGCGGGGCGGCGGTCGCGTTCGCCCTGGTGGCGAGGGCCGCGATCCGTCACGACCGGCGGACCCGCCACGACGCGGACGGGGCCGACCGGTCCTAGGCGTCGATGTTCTGCAGGCGCACCTGGCCGCGCGCGACGGCCTTGCCGTCCGCGGAATCGATCTCGACGCCCCACAGCTGCTGCCGGCGCCCGCGATGGATCGGGATCGAGCGGATCGACAGCACGCCGGTGGACAGCGCGCGCAGGAAGTCGGTGTTGTTGTTCACCCCGACGACGTGCCCGGCGCCGCCGAGCCAGACCACTCCGGAGACGCTCGCGACGGATTCGACGATCGCGCAGTACACGCCGCCGTGGGTGATGCCGAACGGCTGGTGCAGTTCGGGGCGCAGCGTGAGCGTCGCCTCGACCCCGTCGGGCGTGATCGTGGTGTACTCCAGGCCGAGGAGCGCGTCGAAGCCCGCGCTGCCGCCGGCGCGGATCCCGTCGATGACCTGCTGCTGTCCGGTGGTGGGTTGCGTCATGGACTCACCCTAGGGCCGCGGTCCCGGCGGTGGATCTCGGGGCCGGTTTCCGGGTAGACCCCGATGCGCTCGGCGCGTCGCTCCCGCATCGTGGAGTCATGACCGAGAACTCGCCCTTCACCCAGACCCCCTACATCCCCGCGCCGCAGAAGCGCTTCTCCCGCGACGTCCAGAACAACTGGCTCGGCGGCGTGTGCGCGGGCATCGGCCGGTACTTCGGCATCGACGTCACGCTGGTGCGCGTGCTGTTCGTGGTGTCCTGCCTGCTGCCCGGCCCGCAGTTCCTGCTGTACCTGCTGCTGTGGCTCGTGATGCCGAAGGACTGATCCCGGAGAAAGGACATAGGGAAAGAAGTCGGCGGGTCCGGGGGCTCAGCCATCCCCCGGACCCGCCGTGGCACAGACCGGCGGATTACTGCAGCCCTCAGTTCGCGTCACGGTCCGATGTGGTTCGGTGTCGCTCGCGGCGACAGGAATCACTCTAGGGCAGGCTGGCCTAACTTAGCAAGCCCTCAAGAATGTGGCGTGGATTACGACAGGTCGTCGTAGCGGCGCGGGTCATCCCGAGTAGAATCGTTGCAATGGCGGCTTTGGGAGATCTCGAACGCGCGGTCATGGACCACCTCTGGGCGTCCACGGAACCGCAGACCGTGCGACAGGTGCACGAGTCACTCGCTGCTGACCGCGAACTCGCGTACACCACGGTGATGACGGTGCTGCAGCGACTGGCGAAGAAGAAGCTGGTCAGCCAGATCCGCACGGATCGGGCGCACCGGTACGCCGCGAGCTTCGGCCGCGAGGAACTCGTCGCGGACCTGATGTTCGACGCGCTCGCGCAGGCGGCGAGTTCGCGCGAGGCCGCGCTGGTGCACTTCGTGGAGCGCGTGGACCCGGGCGAGGCCGAGGCTCTGCGGCGCGCCCTCGCCAAGCTCGAGGCGGGTGACGCGGCGCGTCGCGCCGAGCGCTGATGAACCAGTAGGCTCGACCCCATGGCGGCCCTCATCTTCGGAGTGCTGGCACTGCTGCTCGCGGGGCCGGTGCCCACGTGGCTCTCCCACGCGTCGTGGCCGCTGCGCGCACCCCGCGCCGCCCTCGTGCTCTGGCAGGCGATCGCGCTCGCGGCGGTGCTGTCCGCGTTCAGCGCGGGCCTGGCCATCGCCAGCCGCCTGCTCGTCCCCGGCGCCGACGGGCGCCCCACCACCAATCCGCTCGACGAGATCCGCCAGCTCGGCCTGATCCCGTGGATCATCGCCGTGGTCGCGTTCGCCCTCACCCTGCTCATCGGCGCGCGCCTGATCACCTCCACGATCCGCCTCGCGGTCCGCACCCGTCGGCGCCGGGCCCGGCACCGCACCGTCGTCGACCTGCTGTCCCAGGCGGTCGACGGTGACCACCCCGTCTCCGCCGCGGACCTGCGCGTTCTCGGGGTGGACCAGCCGCTCGCCTACTGCCTTCCCGGCCTGCGCCACCGCGTGGTGCTCAGCGTGGGCACGCTGAACCAGTTGAGCCACGAGGAACTGACCGCGGTGCTCGCGCACGAGCGCGCGCACCTGCGGTCACGGCACGACCTGGTGCTCGAGGCGTTCACCGCGGTCCACCACGCGTTCCCCACAGTGGTCCGCTCGTCCGCCGCGCTGGACGCGGTGAAGCTGCTGGTGGAACTCCTCGCCGACGACGAGGCGGTCGCCGCCGCGGGCCCCGTCCCCCTCGCCAACGCGCTCGTGACCTGCGCGCAGAGCCCGGCCCCGCGCGGCGCGCTCGCCGTGGGCTCCACCGGCACCGTGGTCCGCGTCGAGCGGCTCACCATGCCGGCCGCCAGCAGCATGTTCAGCGCCTCGGTGTACCTGCTCGCGGGCCTCATCCTGGTGGTGCCCACGGTCGCAGTGGCGGTGCCCTGGCTCACCGAGCTGTCGCGGTTGTTCCTGCACTGACGCGACCCAGTAATCTGGGCGCTCCGGGGAGTGAGGAGACCGAACCATGACTGATCCGCAGCAGCCGTACGGCGGGCAGCCCTACGGCCCGCAACCGTACGGCCAGCAGCCCTACGGGAACGCGCCCTACGGCCAACACCCCTACGGCCAGCAACCGTACGGCGGCTACGGCCAGCCCCAGCCGGCGTTCCAGTTCCAGTACGGCCAGGTGTTCGGTGCCGACCCGTCCGCACCCTACGGGCGCGACCCGCAGACCGGCGAACCCCTCTCGGACAAGTCGAAGCTCGCGGCGGGCCTGCTGCAGATCTTCCTCGGCCAGTTCGGCGTCGGACGGTTCTACCTCGGCAGCACCTCGATCGCGGTGACGCAGCTCGTGCTCACGCTCGTGGGCTACGTCCTGGCCATCGTCATCGTGGGAGTGTTCATCGTCCTCGGAGTGGCCCTGTGGGCGCTCATCGACGGCATCATGATCCTGACCGGCGGAGTCCGCGACGCCCAGGGACGCCCGCTGCGCCCGTGACACGCTGTGGTGGGGGCCGTCGGCCCTGCGTCCGGTAGACTGCCCGCACGTGCAGTTCCTTCCTGATAGTCGGCCGCAGTACGACCTGACCTACGACGACGTGTTCCTCGTCCCGAACCGCTCGGACGTGACCTCTCGGTTCGACGTGGATCTCTCCTCGGTCGACGGCACGGGCACCACGATCCCCCTCGTCGTCGCCAACATGACTGCGGTCGCCGGGCGCCGGATGGCCGAGACGGTCGCGCGCCGCGGCGGCATCGTGGTCCTCCCCCAGGACCTGCCGCTCCAGGCGGCCGCGGACACCATCGCCTACGTCAAGAGCCGGGACCTGGTCGCCGATACCCCGGTCACGCTCAGCGCCGAGGACTCGGTCAGCGACGCCGTGGCGCTGCTCCCCAAGCGCGCGCACGGTGCGGTCGTCGTGATCGACGACGAGAACCGCCCGATCGGCCTGGTCAGCGCCGCGGCCTGCGAGGGCGTCGATCGGTTCGCCCGCCTCCGCGACGTGATGAGCACCTCCTTCGTGTGCGCCGCGGCGGGCACCGCCCCCGCGGCGGTCTTCGACCTTCTGGACAAGGACCACTCCGACCTCGCGGTCCTCATCGACGCCGATGACCGCCTGCACGGTGTGCTCTCCCGCACCGCCACCGTGCGCGCCGGCATCTACACGCCCGCCGTCGACGGTGCCGGCAAGCTCCGCATCGCCGCCGCCGTCGGCATCAACGGGGACGTGGCCGCGAAGGCCCGCGCCCTCGCCGACGCCGGCGCCGACGTGCTGGTGGTGGACACCGCCCACGGCCACCAGGCCAAGATGTTCGACGCCCTCGAGGCCGTCGCGGCGCTCGACCTGGGCCTGCCGCTGGCCGCCGGCAACGTGGTGGCCGGCGCGGGCGCACGGGACCTGGTCAACGCCGGGGCGACGATCGTCAAGGTGGGCGTGGGCCCGGGCGCCATGTGCACCACCCGCATGATGACCGCCGTCGGCCGGCCGCAGTTCAGCGCCGTGCTCGAGTGCGCCGCGGCCGCCCGCGAACTGGGCGCCCACGTGTGGGCGGACGGCGGCGTCCGGCATCCGCGCGACGTGGCGCTCGCGCTGGCGGCCGGTGCGTCGAACGTGATGGTGGGCTCGTGGTTCGCAGGCACCTACGAGTCCCCCGGCGATATGAAGTACGCCACCGACGGCTCGGCGTACAAGGAGAGCTTCGGTATGGCCTCCAAGCGCGCCGTGGCCGCCCGCACCGCCGGCGAGGGCGCCTTCGACCGCGCCCGCAAGTCGCTGTTCGAGGAGGGCATCTCCAGCTCCCGGATCCGGGTGGATCCCGAGGCCCCGAGCGTGGAGGACCTGCTGGACCGGATCACCTCCGGGGTGCGCAGTTCGTTCACCTACGCGGGCGCACGCACCGTGCCGGAGTTCCACGCCAAGGCCACCGTCGGCGTGCAGAGCGCAGCTGGCTTCGCCGAGGGCCGCCCCCTCCCCGGCGGCTGGTGACGGCGGGACGACCCCGCCGACCGCTACACTGCGATCACGCAGTCCCCGACATTCCCTGGAAGGAACATGAAGGTCCGAAGACCGGGCAAACGCCGCCGACGGCACGCACCGTCACCGACCCCCGGACCGCTGGTGTCCGCCGATGGCTAGCGCGCTCATCACGATCGGCGCGATCGTGGGCTTCCTCGCCCTCACCGTGGGCACCGCCCTGTTCGTCGCGGCAGAGTTCTCGCTGACCGCGCTGGAGAAGTCCACGATCGACGCGGACGTGCGCGACCGGGGCGACCGCCGCTCGAAGCAGGTGCAGCATGCGCACCGCACCCTCTCCTTCCAGCTCTCCGGCGCCCAGTTGGGCATCACCATCACCACTCTGGTCACCGGCTACCTCGCGGAGCCCGTGCTCTCGCAGTTCCTGCGCCCCGCCCTGGAGTGGACGCGCATGCCCGGCGCATGGTCGACAGCGCTCACCCTGGTACTGGCGCTGATCATCGCGACCTCGCTGTCGATGGTGCTGGGCGAGCTGGCGCCGAAGAACATCGCGATCGCCCGACCGCTGCAGACGGCCCGGCTCACCGCGGGCGCGCAGTCGCTGTTCTCCACCACGTTCAAGTTCGCGATCTCCTTCCTCAACAGCACCGCCAACAGGCTGGTCCGGCGCCTGGGCATCGAGCCCGCCGAGGAGCTGAGCTCGGCGCGGTCGGCGCAGGAACTCAGTGCGCTGGTGCGCAATTCGGCGGCGCAGGGCGCGATCGACGAGATGACCGCGGAACTGGTGGGCCGTTCCCTCGAGTTCGGCGAGCTCACCGCCGAGGAACTCATGACACCGCGCCAGCGGATCCACTCGCTCGAGACGGACGACACCGTTGCCGACCTGGTGGCGCTGTCGATCGAGTCCGGGCACTCCCGTTTCCCGGTGGTCCGGGGCGACCTGGACGACACGGTGGGCCTCGTGCACGTCAAGCAGGCGCTGACGGTGCCCGCGGAGCGACGCGGGACCGTCACCGTCGCGACGATCGCCACCGTCGCCCCGGTGGTCCCCGCGACCCTGGACGGCGACGCACTGATGGAGCAGCTGCGCGCGAACGGCCTGCAGATGGCCCTCGTCGTCGACGAGTACGGCGGCTCCGCCGGCATCGTCACCGTCGAGGACCTGATCGAGGAGATCGTGGGCGACGTACGCGACGAGCACGACGCGAACGAGCCGGTCGACGTGCAGCGGACCGACGACGGCTTCCTCTGTTCCGGCCTGCTCCGCATCGACGAGCTGGAACGCGACACCGGCTACCGCGCGCCGGAGGGCGACTACGACACCCTGGGCGGGCTGGTGATGTTCCTGCTCGGCCGGATTCCCGCAGTGGGCGACCGCACTCCGCTCCCGCCGCATTCGGCGGCCGAGGACGAGGCCGGTGCCCCGCAGTGGTCCGCGCGCGTCGCCCGGATGGACGGGCGCCGCGTGGACCTGGTGGAGGTGACCCATGAATGACCTCCTGGGCGTGGCGCTCACCGTGCTACTGCTGGCCGCGAACGCCTTCTTCGTGGCGGCCGAGTTCGCACTGATCGCCGCCCGTCGCGACCGGCTGGAGGCGCTCGTCGAGCAGGGCCGGTCCAGCGCGAAGGCCGTGATCAAGGCGTCGGAGAACCTCTCCCTCATGCTGGCGGGCTGCCAGTTGGGCATCACGATCTGCTCCATCCTGCTCGGTAAGGTCGGCGAGCCGGCGATCGCGCACCTGCTGGAGAAGCCGCTGGGCTGGGCGCACGTGCCGCACGCGCTGCTGCACCCGATCTCGTTCACCGTGTCGCTCGGCCTGGTCGTCGTGCTGCACATCCTGCTGGGCGAGATGGTGCCGAAGAACATCGCGCTCGCGGGCCCCGAGGCGGCTGCGATGCTGCTGGTGCCCCCGCACGTCGCGTTCGTCCGGCTGATGCGGCCGCTCATCGCGGTCTACAACTGGCTGGCCATGCTGGTGCTCCGCGCCGGCGGCGTCGAGCCGCGCGACGAGTTGGACAGCACCGTCTCCGCCGGCGAGCTGAGCATGCTCATCGCGGAGTCGCACGACGAGGGACTCATCGACGCCGAGGAGCGGGTGCGGCTGACCCGGGCCCTGCAGACGTCGCGGCGCACCGTCGCCGATGTGGCGATCCCGCTCACCAAGATCCGCGGCCTGCAGGCCGTGCAGGGCACGAGCGGCGTGTGGGGGCCCACCCTGGGCGATATCGAGTCCGCCGTCGCCGAGACCGGTTACTCCCGGTACCCGGTGCGCAGCAGTGCGGGCGCGTTCACGGGGTACCTGCACGTCAAGGACGTGCTGCCGGACATCATGGACGCCAGCGTCGGGCCGGACACGGTGATCGGCGCGAGCCGTGTCCGCCCGCTCCCCGTGGTCGACGGTGCGCTGTCGCTGGACCAGGCGGCCTCGCACCTGCGGCGCCTCGGCGGTCACCTCGCGGCGGTCGCCGACGATCACGGCCGGACCATCGGCATCGTCGCCCTCGAGGACGTGGTCGAGGAGTTCGTCGGCACCGTGCGCGACGGGACCCACCGGGTGTGACGATCGTCCTCGGCGACGCTCAGTGGGAGGGCAGGGCGCAGGAGCACCGGGACAGGCTCGCCCCGTTCGTGGAGGCGCACCGGCGCCGCGCGGCGCGGGGCGAGAAGCACCCGGTGTGGGACTTCCTGTTCACCTACTACGGGCACCGGCCGGCCCACCTGCTGCGCTGGCATCCCGGGCTGGGGACCGAGCTCGACGGTCCGCGCGCGGCCCGGGAGTTCGGCGGGGTCCGCGGCTACACCGTCGCCGGGACCCGGGTGCGGCGGGACCCGGTCGTTCTCACGAAGCGGTCGGGGACCGCCGCCCACGTGGCGCGGCTGCTCGAGGCCACCGCCTCCCGCGCGCCGGTGTTCGGCTGCTTCGGCCTGCACGAGTGGGCCATGGTCTACCGCGAGGCCGATGACGCCCGGCATCCGGTGCCGCTGCGGCTCGGACCCGGCGGCACCGACGAGGTGGTGCGCGCGGGGAGCCTGCGCTGCACCCACTTCGACGCGTTCCGGTTCTTCACCCCCGGCGCCGCAGAGCGCAACGCCACCGTCCTCACCCGCGAGTCGCAGATCGGCTCCGAGCAGCCGGGTTGCCTGCACGCCGGCATGGACCTGTACAAGTGGGCGTTCAAGCTGACGCCGGGGGCACCGTCGGACCTGGTGGCGGACACGTTCGAACTGGCCCGCGACGCCCGGGAGCTGGACATGCGGGCCAGCCCGTACGACCTGACCGGGTACGGATTCGCGCCGATCCCCATCGAGACGGCGGAGGGCCGCCGCGAGTACGTGCGCCGCCAGGCGGCGCTCGCCGCGCGCGCGGCACCGCTGCGCGCACGCCTGCTCGAGGTGGTCCGCGCCTGGCCCGGGAGCCCGACGCCACCGTGACCGCACCGCCCACCTAGACTTCCTGCCGCGACGGTCCGCGCGCTCGGCGTGCGGCGCAAGAGGGAACCCGGTGCGAATCCGGGGCTGCCCCGCAACGGTCATCACGTCCCGCACGTGAGAGCCCGATACCTGCCGTCGTGACCGCCCGGAGAGGGGCGGTGCTCACCGACCCGAGGGGAGTCGCGGAGTGCGAGTCGTCTCGTCGCGCCGTGTGGCCGTTCTGCTGGCCTGCCTACTCGTCGCGCTCGTCGTGGCGATGTGGGCGGGCGTGCTGTTCGGCACCGTCCACATTCCCCCGCTGGACTCGACGCGGTACGTGTGGGCGTTCCTGACGGGCGGCACCATCGACGCCGAACACGCCACCCACTACCGGATCGTCGCCGATTCGCGGATCCCCCGGGTGCTGAGCGCCGCGATCGTGGGTGCGGGGCTCAGTGCGATCGGCGTCGCGGTCCAGGCGATGGTGCGCAACGCGCTGGCCGACCCGTACGTGTTGGGCATCTCGTCGGGCGCATCGGTGGGTGCGACCATGGTCGCCCTGTTCGGCGTCTTCGGCACGCTCGGCCTGTACGCGCTCCCGACGGCCGCGTTCCTGGGCGCGCTGGGCGCCACCGCCCTCGTCTATCTCATCGCGCACCGCGGCGGCGGGCTCTCGCCCCTGCGGCTCGTGCTCACCGGCACCGCTCTCGCGTACGGATTCTCGGCCGCGACCACGGTCCTGGTGTTCCTGGCGCCGCGCGGCGACGCCGCAAGGGCGGTCATGTTCTGGCTGTTCGGCAGCCTCTCCTCCTCGACGTGGCGGACCACCGTCCTGCTCGCGATCACGGTGGCCATCGGCCTCCTCGTGGTGCGGCACGGCGCGCGCAGACTGAACGCGCTCGCGTTGGGAGACGAGGTGGCGATCTCCGTCGGGATCTCGGCGTCCGGCTACCGGACCGCACTGTTCGTGCTCACCGCGGCGATGACCGGCGTCATCGTCTCCGTGTGCGGTGCGATCGGCTTCGTCGGCCTGGTCGTGCCGCACGTCGCTCGGCTGTTGGTCGGGGCCGATCATCGCCGCGTGCTGGTGATCGCCCCCGCCGTCGGCGCGGTCTTCCTGGTTCTCGCCGACCTTGCGGCACGGACGGTGGTCCCGCCCCAGGAACTGCCGCTCGGCGCGATCACCGCGGCGGTGGGAGTCCCCCTGTTCATCGTCCTCATGCGACGGCGCACCGTCGGAGGTGCGTGATGCGCGTCGAGTACCGGGGAGTGTCCGTCGCACTCGACGGCGCCGTCGTGGTCCGGGACGTGACGCTCTCCGCGGGCGAGGGCGAGTTCATCGGGGTGGTGGGCCCCAACGGAAGTGGCAAATCCACGCTGTTGCGCTGCCTCTACCGGGTCCTGTCCCCCACCGTGGGCTCGGTCGCCGTCGGGGGGCGGGACGTCACCGCGGTGGCACTGGCGGAGAACGCCCGGCAGGTGGCCGCGGTCATGCAGCACGCCCCGTTCGACATCGGGTTCACCGCCCGCGAGATCGTCGAGACCGGCCGGCTGCCGCATCGGCGGAGGGGCGTCGCGCTCGCGACGCACCGGCGGGCGGTCGACGGTGCGCTCGCCGCGGCGGGGGCGACGGATCTCGCGTCGCGCGACTTCGGCTCCCTCTCGGGTGGCGAGGCGCAGCGGGTACTGATAGCCCGGGCGTTCGCTCAGGAGCCCCGGGTACTGGTCCTCGACGAGCCGACCAATCACCTGGACGTTCGCCACCAGTTCGCCGTGCTCACCGCGGCCCGCGAACTGGGCGTCACCGTGATCGCCGTGCTGCACGACCTGAATCTCGCGGCGCAGTACTGCGATCGCCTGTACGTGCTGCACGACGGCGCGCTGGCCTGTTCCGGCACGCCGGCGGAGATCCTCACGCCCGGGACGTTGCGGACGTACTTCGACATCGGGGCGCACATCGTGCCCCACCCCCGCCTGGGGGTCCCCCAGGTGATCTTCGACGAAGGGCGATAGATGAGTTCACGGAGAATCCTCACGGCGGTCGCGGTCGCATCGGCCGCTCTGGTCGCCGGCTGCGGTGCAGACGTCCAGGACGCGGCGCCGCCATCCGCCTCGGGCGGTCCCGCGACGGTCACGAACTGCGGCGCTCCGCTCACCGTGGCGCATCCGCCCAGCCGGGCGGTGGTGAACGACACCGGCATCGCGGAGATCATGTTCGCGTTGGGCCTCACGGACCGCCTCGCCGGGTACACGACCTACGACGGCAAACACGTCGACTACCTCACCTCGCCGTGGAAGGCGGACTTCGACCGGGCGCCGAACCTGGGGACGGCCTTCACCAGGGAGACGATCGCGGCCGCGCGGCCGGACTTCGTGTTCGCGGGGTGGAGCTACGGCTTCAAGGAGACCACCGGCGTGACGCCGGACTGGGTGCGCGAGATCGGTGCGGTGCCGTACCAGCTGACCGAGGCATGCCGGCAGGCGGGCAGCACGCGACGCGGCGTGATGCCTCCCCTCGATGCGCTGTTCACCGATCTGCGCAACCTCGGCACGCTGTTCGGGGTCCCCGACCGGGCCGAGAGGCTGATCGCCGAGTACCGCGCCCGGATCGAGAAGGTCCGGCGGGGCGCACCGTCGGGTCAGAAGGCCCGGGCCCGGGTGTTCCTGTTCGACAGCGCCTCGCCGGACCCGTTCACGTCGGGGAACACCGGCACCCCGCAGGCGATCATCGACAACGCGGGCGGGACGAACGTGTTCGCCGACCTCGACGACTCCTGGACCACCGCCTCGTGGGAGGCGGCGTCGGCGCGGGACCCCCAGGTGATCGCGATCGTCGATTACGGGCTGGGACCGGAGAACACGCCGGACGCGAAGATCGCCCAGTTGCGATCGCAGCCGCTCATGGCGAACACCACCGCGGTGCGCGAGGGCAACTTCGTGGTGATCCCCTACGCCGGCTGGGTCGAGGGGCCGCGCACCCCGGGCAGCGTGGAGACCCTGGGCGCGTTCCTCCGCTCGAAGGGCTTCTGAAGCCCCCGGACACGACGGAGCCCGGCGGACTCCCCCCGAAGTCCGCCGGGCTCCGTGCACCCGCGTGAAGGCCGTTACGTGGCCGGCTTCTCGATCTTCACGTCCTTACCGAAATCGGTGAGGTTCAACACGATCGGGCTCTCCTTGAGCTTGACCTGCATCCGGGTCACGTTCGGCTTGGGCTGCGGGTTCGCCGACGGGTCGAACACGATCCACAGCGTGATGGGCAGCGTGGTTCCGGCGTTGCCGCGCGTCGCGATGTCGGTGATCTGCGGCAGCAGCGGGTCGAGGACCTGGGTGGTCACGGTGCCGGAGACCTTGACGGTCCGGAGCCCGTTGACGGAGTCCTTGCCCTCGATCTTCGGGTCCTGCACGGAGTCGAGGATCTTGGCGAGCCCCTTCTCCAGGTCCAGGATGATGGCGGGGTCGTAGACGCCCTTCTCACCGGTCTTGCCCATGGGGCGGTACTTGGCGCCGCCCAGGTTCGCGTAGAGGACGCCGTCGATGACCACGAACTTGGTCTGCACGTAGTTGTCGTCGACGCGGACGTTGGCCTCGCCCTGCGCGGCGACGCGCTTGGTGTCCTTGAACGAGATGATGTCACCGTTGACGCTGGTCACGGGCAGCCCCTGGATGGCCTTGTCGACCGTGAGGGTCAGGTGCTCGGAGTACGTCTCCCGGGTCGCCAGCGCCGCGTCCTTCACGATCTGGACCGTGGGCAGCCCGCTGGCGTCCACCGACGGTGCCGCCGACGGTGCGCCCGACGCGCCGCTCGCCGCGGTGGCGGTCGCGGCGGTGGTCGAATCGCCGTCGCCGGACTTGTCGGCGCAGCCGGCGAGCACGAGCGCGCCGGCCGCAAGCAGCGCAACAGCTGCCCGAGATGCCTTGAGGTTCATGGGTTTCCCCCCTTGAATCTGTCCGGGCGTAGGCGCCCGGGGCCGAATGAGAGGGCGGAAGTCCCGCCCTCACGTGAGAAGTATGCATGAATCCAACAGCCGTTCGAAGCATTCCGCGGACCGCTTTTCGGGCAAATCGGGCACACAACGGTAGCGGCAAGCGTACTTTCAGCGATCCATTAGCGTGACCGGAGACGGTCTACGTGACCGGGCGAGTCCGGCAGTGCCCAGGAGGAACTTCAAGTGTCGATCAATCCCACCCCGCCACCGGCCCCGGCCGAGCGCGGCGCGGCCGATCCCGGCCCCCGCGACCTCGAGCGCGGCCCCGGTCGCGGCGACGACACGCCGGCGAACGCGGGCGGCCCCGATCCGCTCGATCCCGGCCGGCGCCCGGCGGGCCCCCGCGGCCGCGACTTCGACAACGACGAGGGCGGCGACCCCGGCCCGCGCGACCTGGGCCGCGAGCCCGGGCCCGGCGGCGGCCCGCAGCTGTCGAACGTGTGGGTCTACAAGGGCCGCGCGTACGACCTCTCGGAGTGGATCAACAAGCACCCCGGCGGCGAGTTCTTCATCGGCCGGTCCAAGAACCGCGACATCACCTCGATCATCGGCTCGTACCACGCGAATCCCGAGAAGATCGAGAAGATGCTGCAGCGGTTCGCCCTCGACCGCGACGCCCGCGTCGAGGACGTGCACCCCAAGAACAACGCCCCGGCGTTCCTGTTCAAGGACGGGTTCGACAGTTGGCGCGATACCCCGCGCTACCGGTTCGACGATCCGAAGGACCTGCTGCACGCGGTGAAGAAGCGGCTGCGCGATCCCGCGATGAAGGCGCGGCTCAAGCGCATGGACCGGTGGTTCGACATCACCGCCGCCGCGCTCGCGATCGCCTACGTGGCGGTGATCGCCACCCGGCTCAGCGTCCCCGCGTGGATGCCCATCTGGTTGTTCGTGATCCTCATGGTGATCCTGCGCAGTTCGCTCGCGGGCTTCGGCCACTACGCGATCCACCGCGCGCAGAAGGGCGCCACCAAGGTGTTGGTCAACGCCTTCGACATCAATTACGTGGCGCTGTCCTTCGTGACCGCCGACGGACACGCCCTGTTGCATCACCCGCACACCCAGAGCGAGGTGGATATCAAGAAGAACGTGTTCACCATGATGATGGACATTCCGCGCTGGTACCGGATCCCGATCCACACCCTGCACAAGTTCGGCCACACGGCCACGGGGATGACGATGCGCCTCGTCGAGATCGTCAAGCTCACCCGGCAGGTGGGGGTGGCCGACATGTACGGCTCGATGCGCGGCGCGCTCCCCCACTTCATCGGCGCCTTCGCCATGCGCGCACTGCTGATCGGGGAGTTCTTCCTGTTCCTGTTCCTCGGCGACGTGTGGGCCTGGGTGGCGCAGTTCGTCGCGGTCCTGTGGGTCAGCACCTTCCTGGTGGTCGCGAGCCACGACTTCGAGACCGACGTCGAGGACCTTCCGGAGCCCGACACCGAGGACTGGGGCGTGAACCAGCTGCACCAGGCGTACGACCTGTGGATCTCGGGCAACCGGTACGTGGACTGCTTCCTCTCGGCCGGGCTCTCCAGCCACCGGGTGCATCACGTCCTGCCCTACCAGCGCAGCGGCTTCGCCAACATCGCCACGGAGGAGCTGATGGCCGAGGAGGCGGCGAAGTTCGGCGTTCAGTGGCTGCCCCGGCGCAGCTTCTTCTTCGACCGCCTGCCCGACCAGGTGCGCACCTTCCTCGGCAGCAAGGCCCGCCCGGCGCAGGAGCAGGGCCACGGATTCCTCCGCGAGCACTTCTCGCCGCAGGCCCTCAAAACGTCCGGCTCGTACGTGGTTGCGGGCTTCACCGGCATCGGCACGGTTTAAGGAGATGACCATGAACCTCACGCACGACAGCGCCCCCGCCCCCGAGCGGCCCGCGCAGTCCGCGCAGTCCTGGCTCGGCGCCCCGCCGGCCCCGCCCACCTCGGTCGCGGTGATCGAATCGCTGGCCACCGGCGCACCGTCGGACGTGTACGGGCAGGCCGAGTCCGCCGACCGGGTGGCCGCCCGGTTCGACGACCCGAAGCAGGCCGAGCGGATCCGGCGCGTGTACACCAAGACCCGGGTGGCGGAGCGGCACCTCGCGATCGACCCGCTGACGCCGGAGTTCGCGGAGTTCAGCGCCCGCCCGGACACCGTGCGCGAGCGGATGAACCTGTTCTACGAGCACGCCGCCCCGCTGGCGATCGAGACCGCCCGCCGCGCACTGGGTGACGTCGATGCCGCGGACGTCGGCCAGCTGGTGTTCGTGACCAGCACCGGATTCCTCGCCCCGGGCGTGGACGTCGCGGTGATCCGCGCGCTCGGCCTCGCCCCGCACACGTCGCGCGTGGTCATCAACTTCATGGGCTGCGCGGCGGCGATGAACGCCCTGCGGGTCTCCACCGATTACGTGCGCGCCCACCCGGACCGCAAGTCGCTGATGATCTGCCTCGAGCTGAGCTCGGTGAACGCCGTGTTCTCCGGCGACCCGAACGACGTGGTGATCTCCAGCCTGTTCGCCGACGGCTGCGGCGCCGCCGTCATCGGCGCCGTCGAGGTGGGCCATCCCCTGCCGGCGGGCCGGATCGTGGTGCGCGACACCTTCAGTCACCTGCTCGACGGTGCCGAGGACGGGATCGTGCTGGGCGTCAACGCCAACGGCATCACCTGCGAGCTCGCGGAATCGCTGCCGCAGTACATCGTCGGCGGCGTCGCCCCGGTGATCGACGAGGTGCTGGACCGCAACGGCCTGGACCGGAAGGCCATCGCGCACTGGGCGATCCACCCCGGCGGGCCGAAGATCATCGAGTCCGCCGCCGCCGCGCTGGGGCTCGAGGACGAGGCCTCCCGGCTCAGCTGGGACGTGCTCGCCGAGCACGGCAACATGCTCAGCGTCTCGCTGCTGTTCGTCCTCGAGCGCCTCCTGGCGGAGGTGGCCGACGGCGGCGTCCCCGCGGACGCGCCCGCGACCGGCATGGCGTTCTCCTTCGCGCCGGGTGTCACGGTGGAGGGCTTCCTGTTCGACGTGATCCGCGCCGGAGAATGAGCGCGCCGTGAAGCTCCTCAGGTTCCTCCTCTCGATCTCGCCCGCGGCGATCGGTGCGGCGGTGGTCGCCGGCCTCATCGCCGGCGCGGCGAACGCCTACCTGCTCACGCTGATCAACGGGCTCGTCGCGCCCGGCCCGATGCCGACGGTGACCGTCACCCAGTTCGTGCTGACCGCGATCGTCGTGGTGGTCGCGGGGGTGTCCTCGCAGCTGATCCTGCTGCACCTCGCGCAGGCCGCCGTGTACCGGCTGCGGGCCCGGCTGTCCCAGCGGGTGCTCGCGGCGCCGCTCGAGCACATCGAGCGGCTCGGCGATCACCGCCTGCTGGCGACGCTCACCGAGGACGTGCGTTCGCTCTCGATGGCGGTCTCCGGTATCCCCGGGCTGTGCATCGACCTGGCCACCATCATCGGCGCACTGACCTACCTCGCGACGGTCTCGGGAACGCTGTTCGCGGTGTCGGTGGCCGGCACGCTGCTCGGCATCGCGTGCGTGGAGACGGTGCTGCGCAAGGTCCGGGAGACCTACCGGCGCGCCCGCGAGCTGGACGACGCCCTGATCGGTTCCTTCCAGGAGGTGACCCACGGGATCAAGGAGCTCAAGCTGCACCGCGCCCGCCGGGCGGACTTCCTGGACCGGAAGCTACTCGGTACCGCGGAGGACCTGCGTGGCAAGCACGTCGCCGCCGGCACCCGGTTCGCCGGCGGCCAGGCCCTCGGGCAGGTGCTGCAGCTGGGCACGATGGTGCTGATCCTGTTCGTGCTCGCCCGCGCCATGGAGCTGCCGCGGGAGACGATGATCGGCTACGTCCTGGTGACCACGTTCCTCTCGATGCCGATGCAGAGCCTCATGCACCGCATCCCCGACCTGCTGCGGGGCGATGTGGCGCTGGCGAAGATCCGCGGCCTGGACCTGTCGCTGGAGACTCCCCGCGACGAGTCGGCGCTCCCGTACGACGACCGGCCGCTCTCGGACGGCACCGTCGAACTGCGGGGCGTGGGCTACGAGTACCTGCCCGAGCCCCCGCCGATGGGCCCCGGACAGCACCCGCCCCAGGGCGGCACCGGCGGTCCCGGCGGGCCGCCTCCGCACCCCGGCCCCGGGATGCCTCCGGGCCCGCCGCCCGGCGTGCCGCACGGCTTCCGCCTCGGCCCCATCGACCTGACGCTGCGCCCGGGCGAGGTGACCTTCGTGGTCGGCGGCAACGGGAGCGGCAAGTCGACGCTGGCGAAGCTGGTCGCGGGCCTGTACCCGCCGCGGATCGGCGAGATCCGGGTGGGCGACGAGCCGATCGGAGCGCACAACACCGAGTGGTTCCGCCAGCACACGACGGCCGTGTTCTCCGACTTCCACCTGTTCGACGACTACCTGGGCCTGGCGGCCGACGACCTCGACGAGCGGGTGCGCGGCCTACTGCACGATCTGGAGCTGGCGCACGCGGTCACGGTGCGGGACGGGAAGCTCTCGACTCTGGCCCTCTCGACGGGGCAGCGCAAGCGGCTCGCGCTGTTGACCGCGCTGCTGGAGGACCGGCCGGTGTACCTGTTCGACGAGTGGGCCGCAGACCAGGATCCGCGCTTCCGGGAGGTGTTCTACGACCGGATCATCGGGGAGCTGCGGGCGCGCGGCAAGACGGTGGTGGTGATCACCCACGACGACCGCTACTTCGACCGCGCCGACCAGCTGGTCAAACTGGACTTCGGCCAGGTGGTCCCGGCGTCGGCGACGATCGCGCGCGGAGTAACCTGATGGGCACTTAGTCACGTGCTACGAAGGGGTTGAAGTTCTTCATGGTTGACACCGCCCGGACATCCGTCGCCGGCCTCGAGGTCGCTACGGTCCTCTACGATTTCATCAACGACGAGGCGCTTCCGGGCACGGGTGTAGATCGGACCGCCTTCTGGGAGGGCGCGGCGAAGCTGATCCGCGACCTGGACCCCAAGAACAAGGCGCTCCTCGCGACCCGCGACGAGCTGCAGGCCAAGATCGACGAGTTCCACGCGGCCAACCCCGGCCCGGTGGACTACCCGGCCTACAAGCAGTTCCTCACCGACATCGGCTACCTGGTGCCGGTCCCGGAGGACCGCGAGATCACCACGTCCGCCGTTGACACCGAGATCACCTCCACCGCCGGCCCGCAGCTGGTGGTGCCGATCCTCAACGCGCGCTTCGCGATCAACGCCGCGAACGCCCGCTGGGGCTCGCTGTACGACGCCCTGTACGGCACCGACGCCATCCCGGAGACGGACGGCGCCGAGAAGGGCAAGGGCTACAACCAGGTCCGCGGCGACAAGGTGATCGCGTACGCCAAGAACTTCCTCGACGAGGCCGTGCCCCTGGAGTCCGGCTCCTGGGCGGACGTGACGGGCCTCTCGGTGTCCGACGGTGCGCTCGTCGTCACCGAGGGCGAGAAGACCAGCGCACCGGCCGATCCCACCGTGTTCGCCGGCTACACCGGTGACGCGGCGGCACCGTCGGGCGTGCTGCTGCGCCACAACGGCCTGCACCTGGAGGTCCAGGTCGATCCCGAGTCGCCGATCGGCAAGACCGATCCGGCCGGCATCAAGGACGTCCTGGTGGAGTCCGCGATCACCACGATCATGGACTTCGAGGACTCGGTCGCGGCCGTCGACGCCGACGACAAGGTGCTCGGCTACCGGAACTGGCTGGGCCTGAACAAGGGTGACCTCGCGGAGGAGGTCAGCAAGGGCGGCAAGACCTTCACCCGCACGCTGAACCCGGACCGGAAGTACACCGCGCCGGACGGCTCGGAACTGGTGCTGCACGGCCGCTCGCTGCTGTTCGTGCGCAACGTGGGCCACCTGATGACCACCGACGCGATCCTCGTGGACGGCCAGGAGATCGGCGAGGGCATCCTCGACGGCATCGTCACCTCGCTCATCGCCATCCACGGCCTCTCCGGGGAGATCCGCAACTCCCGCACCGGCTCCGTGTACATCGTGAAGCCGAAGATGCACGGTCCCGACGAGGTGGCGTTCGCCGCCGAGATCTTCGAGCGGGTCGAGCAGGTGCTGGGCCTCCCGGCGCTGACGCTCAAGGTGGGCATCATGGATGAGGAGCGCCGCACGTCGGTGAACCTCAAGGCCGCGATCGCCGCCGCGAACGACCGGGTGGTGTTCATCAACACCGGCTTCCTGGACCGCACCGGCGACGAGATCCACACGTCGATGGCCGCCGGGCCGATCGTGCGCAAGGGCGAGCTGAAGGCGCAGACCTGGTACCCCGCGTACGAGGACAGCAACGTCGACATCGGCCTGCACGCGGGCCTGCAGCACAAGGCGCAGGTGGGCAAGGGCATGTGGGCGATGCCCGACCTGATGGCGGCGATGCTCAAGGAGAAGATCGCGCAGCCGAAGGCCGGCGCGACCACCGCGTGGGTGCCCTCCCCCACGGCGGCCACCCTGCACGCGCTGCACTACCACCAGGTGGACGTGTTCGAGGTGCAGAACGAGATCGCCAAGCGCGATCCCGCATCGGTCGACGACATCCTGACCATCCCGCTGGCGCCGAAGGCCGACTGGAGCGAGGCCGACAAGCGCGAGGAGCTGGACAACAACTGCCAGTCGATCCTCGGCTACGTGGTCCGCTGGATCGATCAGGGCGTGGGCTGCTCGAAGGTGCCGGACATCCACGATGTGGCGCTCATGGAGGACCGTGCCACGCTGCGGATCAGCTCGCAGCTGCTCGCGAACTGGCTGCGCCACGGCGTGGTCAGCGAGGACGAGATCGTGGAGGCGCTCAAGCGGATGGCGCCGGTGGTCGACCAGCAGAACGCCGGCGACCCCGAGTACCGGCCGCTGGCTCCGGACTTCGACTCCAACATCGCCTTCCAGGCGGCGAAGGACCTGATCCTGCTGGGCGCCGCCCAGCCGAGCGGCTACACCGAGCCGATCCTGCACGCACGCCGTCGCGAGTTCAAGGCCGCGAACAGCTGAGCGCTGCCGAGTCCGACGCCGGGCCGGTCGTGATCGAGGAGGATCGCGACCGGCCCGGCGCGTTCACGGTGCTGCTCTCCGGGACACCGCAGAGCTACGTGGACACCGGCGATCCCACGAACCTGGTGTTCGAGTACGTGCGGCGGATCGGGCACGTCGCGGATCTCGTTCGGCCGGAGGGCGATCCGATCACGGCCGTGCACCTGGGCGGCGGCGGGTTCACGCTGCCCCGGTACATCGCGCACACCCGGCCCGGCTCGCGGCAGCAGGTGCTCGAGGTCGACCGCGCGCTCATCGACGCCGTCCGGGCCGCCGCGCCGCTGCCCAAGCGGGAGCAGATCAAGATCCGCTGCGCGGACGCCGCTCTCGCCGCGAGCGTCCTGCCCCCGGGCATGCGAGGCACCGTCGACCTGCTCGTCCTGGACGTCTTCGCCGGTGCCCGCACGCCCGCGGGGCTCACCACTGCGGAGTTCTTCGCGTCCCTGCTGCCTCTGCTCGCGCCGGGCGCCACCGTCGCGCTCAACATCGCCGACGGTCCGCCGCTCCCCTTCGCCCGGTCCGTGACGGCCACCGCGGCGGAGGTGTTCGGCGAGGTGGCTGTGATGGCGGAGCCCGCGGTGCTCAAGGGCCGCAGGTTCGGGAACCTCGTCCTCGTGGCCGGAACGGTGCCCGGCGAGTTGGCGCGGCGGCTCGCCGGGGACCCGTTCCCCGGGAGGGTTCTCGCGGGCGCGGACGCGACGCGATTCATCGGTGGCGCGAAGCCTTTCACCAGCGCGAACGCTCAGGTGTCTCCGGCGCCGCCGCGCGGCGTCTTCGGGTAGGTTGCTCTCGATGGGATCACATCGTTCTGGAACCGGTTCCCGCGGCGTCGCGCGCTGGCTGCTCGCCGCGATCGCCGCCGTCGTCGTGGTGGCCGCGATCGCGGCCGGCATGGTGTGGCTGTCGGGTCGCTCCGCGCAGGAGGGGCGGGACGCCGCCGATTCGTGCGTGCGGGGCGACCTCGAGGTGCACGTGGCCGCCGCACCTGCCGTGGTGGGCCCACTGCGCCGCATAGCGGAGCAGTTCAACTCCAGCGGCACGGTGTCCGGGGACTACTGCGCCAAGATCGAGGTGACGGGCGTCGATTCGCCCGTGGCGTTGGCTGCGCTGACCGGAACCTGGGACGCGAAGCTGGGGGCGGCCCCGGCACTGTGGATCCCGGAGAGCACGGTGTGGACCGCCCGGCTCGCGGCCGCGAAACCGTCCGAGGTGTCCGGCCAGCCCACGTCGATCGCGACCTCGCCCGTGGTGCTCGCGGTGCGCGGTTCGGCCCGCTCGACGTTCGACGGGGTCCGCTGGCTCGACCTGCCGGGCCGGCAGAACGAGCTGCGGATCGCGCTCCCCACCGGAACCGATTCCGACGGCACCTACCTCGCCGCGCAGTCGGTGGCGGCGGCGGTGAGCCGCACCGCGGGCGCCGCCCTGTCCGACGAGGCCGCCAGGAGCCCCGTCGTGACCGGCTCGCTGGGCCGGTGGTCGAAGGACGCCCCCGCGAGCACGACGACCGGTGCCGCGCTGGAGGCCCTGACCAAGCCCGGTGACGAGCCGCACGCCGTGCCGGTGGTCGAGCAGCAGCTCGCGGCGTTCGTGCGCGGGCGCGGGAATGCTGCGCCGGTGGCCGTGTACCCCGCCGGGCCGACCGCGTCGGCGACGTTCCCCGCCGCCGTGCTGGACCGCGAGGGCACGACCGAGGCCCAGGGGCGGGCCGCCGCCGCGTTCGTCTCGTTCCTCACCGAGGCCGAGCACGCGAAGCCGCTCGCGGAGGCGGGTTTCCGGGTGTCGGGGCTGCCCGCGCCCGAGAAGACGGCCTCGGTGGCCTTCGGCACCGTGGAGCCGCTGGCGCCCTCGTCCAACGCCGCGGTGATCGCCCTCGCCGACGCCGTGAAGGCCCGCTGACCGGTGCCGACCGTAGTCGCGGCGCCCTCCCTGTCCGGCCGGTGCGTGCCGATCGGATTCGCCCTCGCGAGCGATGCCCTGTCTCCGACGGCGATGGCCGTGACCGCGGTCGTACTGGGCGCCGACACCGTCGCGGGGTCCTGCCGAGCCGCTCGACTGAACGGATGAACCCGCCACGGATCGTGCTCGCCCGGGGAGTGCGGTCGATAGCATCACGGAATCCGCACGGAGGTGCGGCTTTCGATGCGCGGAATGAGGGGACCATGACGACTCCGGGGTGGTACGACGACGGATCCGGAACGCAGCGGTGGTGGGACGGCCAACGCTGGACCGAACAGACGCAGCGCCCGCAGGGCGGGGGCCTGGGCGGGGTGATCAACCGGATCGAGGCGGAGGCCAAGGCTGGTGCTCAGCCGCGGCCGGCCCAGAACGGTATGAGCTACGTGGTCCTGCAGGTCGTTCTCAAGGAGAAGTTCCTGGGCACCGGTTCGGGCAACCTGACCGAGCTCGAAGGGGCCATCAACCGGCAGGCCGCCCTGGGTTACCGACTGCACACCATCACCACCTCGTCCTCGGGCAGCAAGGGCTTCGCCGGCGGCGACCGCATCCAGGCGACGATGGTGTTCGAGAAGCTCCCGTAGCCGCGGGCGATTCGGCCCTGCGGCGCGGCGGCGGTGAGTGGGCGTGTCAGGGATAGCGGGCGGCCAGGTACGCGCCGAGCGCGGCGCGGACGGACGCGACCTGCTGGAAGTAGTCGTCGCCGCAGATGTACTCAGCATCGCGCAGCGCCTCGAGTTCGGGTGCCTGGTCGAAGCGGTAGTCGAACGGGTGGTCGTCGTTGTCCTGGTCGCGTTCGAGCCGGCGGAGTCGCTCCGACTCCCGCGCGACCTCGCCCGTGAGGATCGCGCGGTACGCGGCGGATTCGAGCAGGTCCGCCTCGGCCTCCTCATCGCTGCGGGCGTATCCGATCTCCTCCGCCGCGCGGTCCAGAATGGGAAGAAGCTCCGAGCGCGGCTCGGTGCCGTGTGCCATCGCCAGCTCCGTCCACGCCTCCCCCGCGCCCGGCAGGTCGGCCACCACCCGTGCCGCCCACTGCGGCACCTCGGGCGAGAAGATCACGCCCCGCCGGAACCCGGCGATCAGCTCGCGCGCACGCACCGTCGGGTCCGTGAAGTGCCGCTCGACGCCCGGTGTGAGGAGCCCGTCGTAGCGCACTGCGAAGGCCTGCTCGATCTCCGCCTGCCGCGACTCGATTCGCCACCGGACCTGCGGCCCGGAATCGGGTATCGCGATGGGCGGGGCGAGCAGCTCAACGGTGGCGAGCCGCACAGCTGGGTCCGTGCTGCACAGCGCCATGTACACGAGCCGCTCCACGGCGTCCGATCGCTCCTGGTCCGGGGTCGGTAGGTAGCCGATCTCGTGAGCCACGAGGTCGACGGCGTCGTCCAAGCCGTCCCCACCGTCGTGCTCCGCCAGGGCGGCCCAGGCCCGCCCGCCGGCGGGGAACACGGGCGCCAGGTCGGCCGCCAGGGCGGGGACGAACTCGGCCGGAACGAGCCGGCGGCGATACGCCGCCACCAGGTACCGGGCACGCATCTCGGGCTCAGCGAAGTGGCTGTGCACCTCCGGGCCGAACGCCACTGGCGCGATCGAGCGCCGCGCCGTAGTCCGCACCGGACGTAAGGCACGTGCGGGCTCGGGAAGCCGACGTCGCCGCAGTGCCGCGACGATGTCCGGCAGGAAGGCGATCGGTGCCACGGCGATCCCGAAGGTGAGCCCATCGACGAATGCGCGCGACTCTGGCCACCCCGCAGCGTACACCACCGTCACCGCGACCGACCACGCCAGCGCAATCGCCAGTCCCCCTATCCAGTCGGCCCGACCGGTGCGACCGGGATACTCCCGGAGCAGGCGCCTCGTCAGGGGGATCAAGAGGATGAAGACGGTGGCGAATCCCACTGTCGCACCGCCGAAGAAGCTCATACGAACACCCTGTCGCCGAACCGAGCCGTCAAGAGAGCGAGGGCGTGCTCGCGGAAGGACCGGTCGACGGCGGGATCCCACTGCTTGTCACCGCTCTCGAGGAACGGCGCGGTGAGCCACGGGATCTCGGCGGCGAGGACATGCGCCACCCCTTGATCGCGGTGGCGTAGAAGATCAGCCGCGACCACTCGACGTAGGCGCGGGTCTCGATCGCGCGGAACGCCCAGTACCCGATCGCGTCCGACGCGGTCGCCGGCGCCGGCGGATGCAGCTCGGTGAGTCCTGCCAGCTCGCGTTGGAACACCTCCGAGCCGAAGTGCTCGCGCGCCGCCACCGGAACCGCCGCCCGGGCCGCCGAGAGCCCGGCGGCGTCCTGCCGCCGCCACCGGCGCGTGCGGAAGTAACTCCACGGCGCCATGATCGCCGCGGCGATGGCGAACGGCATCGTGTTGACCACCGCCTGGCCGAACGAGGACCCCGGGCGGATCCAGATCTGCAGCCCGAGCGCGACGGCGAAGCCCACGCCGTACCCGACGACGAGGGCGTCGCACCGGAACTGGATTCGGGTCCGCCGCGTCATCCATGCGACCACGCCCACGCCGATCAGCACCGGCACCAGGACGACGAGCGCCCCGGCGGCGTACGAACCCCACCAGCCTGATCGATCCACGATAGCGAGTTTAGATGATCAAATAGCGGGCCGGGCGCGACCGCGCAGTGCTGCGCCTATTCTGCGAAGGCCTCGATCGGCGGGCAGGAGCAGACGAGGTTGCGGTCGCCGTAGACACCGTCGATCCGCCGGACCGACGGCCACACCTTGGCGCGCGCACCGCCCGACGGCAGGCCCTGCGGGTACACCGCGATCTCCCGCGAGTACGGGTGCTCCCACTCGCCCACCAGGCACTCGGCGGTGTGCGGCGCCCCGCGCAGCGGGTTGTCCTCGGCCGTCCACTCCCCCGAGGCGACCCGGTCGATCTCGGCGCGGATCGCGATCATGGCGTCGCAGAACTCGTCGATCTCGCGCAGCGACTCGCTCTCCGTCGGCTCCACCATGAGCGTCCCCGCGACGGGGAAGCTCATGGTGGGCGCGTGGAAGCCGTAGTCCGCCAGGCGCTTCGCCACATCGTCGATGGAGACGCCCGTCTCCTTCGAGATCTTGCGGACGTCCAGTATGCACTCGTGCGCCACCCGCCCGTTCTCGCCCGTGTACAGCACCGGGAAGGAATCGTTCAGGCGCGCCGCGATGTAGTTCGCGGACGCGATCGCGGTCAGCGTGGCCTCCCTCAGGCCCGGGGCGCCCATCATCCGGATGTACGCCCACGTGATCGGGAGGATCGACGCGCTGCCGTACGGCGCCGCCGAGATCGTCGGCCCGTCGCCCAGCGACGGCTCGAGCGGATGCCCGGGCAGGAACGGGGCCAGGTGGCTGCGCACGCCGATCGGGCCGACTCCGGGCCCGCCCCCGCCGTGCGGGATGCAGAAGGTCTTGTGCAGGTTCAGGTGCGAGACGTCGCCGCCGAACTTCCCGGGCCGGGCGAGGCCGACCAGCGCGTTCATGTTGGCACCGTCGACGTAGACCTGACCGCCCGCCTCGTGCACGGCCGCGCAGATCTCCCGCACCTCGTGCTCGTACACACCGTGCGTGGACGGGTAGGTGATCATGATCGCGGCCAGCTCGTCGGCGTGCTTCGCGATCTTCTCCTTGAGGTCCGCCGTGTCGACGTCGCCCGACTCGCGGGAGGCGACGACCACCACGCGCAGGCCCGCCATCACGGCCGACGCGGCGTTCGTCCCGTGCGCGGACGAGGGGATCAGGCAGACGGTGCGGTGCTCGTCCCCACGCGACAGGTGGTAGTTCCGGATCGCGAGCAGGCCGGCGTACTCGCCCTGCGACCCGGCGTTGGGCTGCAGCGACACGTTGTCGTAGCCCGTGATCGCGACCAGCCACTCCTCCAACTGGGCGATGAGCGCGCGGATGCCCTCGGTGTCCGCGGCGGGCGCGAACGGGTGCAGCCGGGAGAACTCGGGCCAGGTGATGGACTCCATCTCGGCGGTCGCGTTGAGCTTCATCGTGCACGAGCCCAGCGGGATCATCGACCGGTCGAGCGCGATGTCCTTGTCGGACAGCATGCGGAGGTAGCGCAGCATCGCTGTCTCGGTGCGGTGGGCGTGGAAGGCCGGGTGCTTGAGGAACTCGGAGGTGCGGTTCTCGACCCGCGGTCGATCACCGTCCGACGGTGCGCCCCCGGCCCCGTCCGGCACCGACGCGCCGAACGCCTGCGCCACCGCGGCGACGTCGGACTCGGTGCTGGTCTCGTCGAAGGCGACGGAGACGTGGTCGTCGTCGACGCGCCACAGGTTGTACCCGGCGGCCTTGGCGGCGGCGAGCACGTCGTCGGCGCGGCCGGGGACCTCGACGAGAACGGTGTCGAAGAACCTGGAGTGCACCACGGCGTCGCCCAGCGCCGCGGCGAACAGCTGCGCCCGGCCGTGCACCCGGCGCGCGATGGCGGTGAGCCCCTCCGGCCCGTGGTACGAGGCGTACATCGCGGCCAGCACCGCCAGCAGCACCTGCGCGGTGCAGATGTTGGAGGTGGCCTTCTCGCGGCGG
>JBEBXD010000021.1:0-47658 GCA_040391845.1 Tsukamurella paurometabola
GAGGCGCGCCGCCTTGTCGTGCCACAGGGCGCTGAAGCTCTTCGCCATCTCGGCGACGCCCCGGTACAACTCGTCCATGTCGACGTCGCCGCCGGTGGCCGACGCGCTGGCGCCCGCCAACTCGGTCCAGTGCACGAGCTTGCGCCGTTCCTCGTACGGGAAGTCGAGCAGGGTGGCGAGCATTCGGGAGGTCAGCTCGATGCTGACCCTGTCCACCCAGTCGAAGGGTTCGTTGACGGGCAGGTCGTCGAGGACTTCCTGGACGCGCGAGCGGATCAGTCCCTGCATCTCCTCGAGATTCTGCGGCGCCACGACCCCCTGAACCGCTGCGCGCTGCTCGTCGTGGCGCGGCGGGTCCATCGCGATGAACATCTCGATGTCCAGGCCCTCCGGCGGTACGCCGATGACGATCTGCGGCTCGGCGGAGTAGGTCTCGAAGTCACGGTCCACCGTGACGATGTCGTCGTAGCGCGTGACCGACCAGTACGGCCCGAATTCGCTCGACGCCCGGAAGTGGACCGGCGCCTCGTTGCGCAGGCGCTCGAAGTAGGGGAGCCACTGGCCCTGCCGCCACATGAACGGGTTGCTCATGTCGATCTCGGTCAGCGTGACCGCGTCGACGTCGGGGATCTGCTCCTCGACGAATTCGGGTTGTCGGTCACCGAGGGCCAGCTTCTTGGCCTTCTGGACGAGGTGCAGGCCCTGGACCTGCCGTTCCATCGGAATGCTCGCCTGGGCCTTGTTCATGACCCGCTCGAGGAAGCTCATGGTCCAACCGCCTTGCGGACGAGGATGCGTGGACCCCTCCAAACTATTCCGCCGTCGCCTCGTGCGGGCGAGTTGCTCGTTTTCCATCGGCCACCGGGCTGAGCGCCGATTCGGAGGCCGAGGACAGGATCGGCGATTCACCAGGTCGCCCCGGAACGAAGAAAACCGCCTGTCACCAGGCGGTTTCTCGGTGGTCCTAGCTGGGATCGAAACGTACAGTACAGATCGCGGGCACATCGACCCAACCGGGGCGAACAGGCGGTCTACCTGCACATTCACGGTGTTCTCCTCGGCACTCCGATGGTCAGGTGTTGACAGGATCTACACTCCGATTGTGCGCATATTGTGCGCGGAACGGTTGCGGTGAGGGGCGGCATGGCACGGGCGAAACGCGGCTTCGGGACGGTACGGAAGCAGCGGAGCGGGCGCTACCAGGCGCAGTACACCGGCCCCGATGGCGTGCGGTACCCCCTCGGCACCTACGGCACCGCACGGCAGGCCGACGCCGCGCTGAGCAAGGTGCGAGTCGCCATCGACAATGGCACCTGGGTCAGCCCTGCCGAGCAGGCGCGGCTCGACGCCGAGGCCGAGGCCGCAGCGGAGGCTCACCGGCTCACCGTCGCCGAGTACGCGGAGCAGTGGATCCCGACGCTAAAGAGCCACTCACACCGTCACAACAGCGCGAGCCGCTTCCGACTCCACATCAACCCCGTGCTCGGCGACACTGCCCTCGCGGACCTCACCAGGGAGCAGTGCGACGCGTGGTACCGCGGCTGCTGCCCGAAGTATCCGACGCAGCGGGCCCGGTGCTACGAGAATCTTCGCGCCATGCTGAACGATGCCGTCGACCGCGACTTGATCCCGCAGAACCCGCTCCGGATCAAGGGCGCGAGCACTGTCTCCGCGGCGAGGAAGCCTCAGACCGCCTCCCTGGAGCAGCTCACCGCTCTGATGGACGCGATGCCCGAGCGGGACCGCGCCGGGATCTTGATCGCCGCGTGGTGCGGGCTACGCGCGGGAGAAGTAACCGCGCTGCAGCGGCAGGACGCGGCGACCGATCCCGCCGCGCTTGTTCCGACAGCACCCACAGTGCGCCTCTGGATCCGGCGGCACCTGGTGCAGAACCGCGGCCGCTCAGCAGGTGAGCCCAGCCTGTTGATCGTCACCGGCTCGAAGGCCAGCGGCATTGAAGAGGCGGTGGTGGTGCCGCCGCACATCGTGCCGGAGCTCTGGGAGCATCTGGACCGCTTCGTCGCCGAACACCCCCGCGCATGGCTGTTCCCGTCGCGCACCGATCCGGAGGCACCACTCCACCCCAGCACCCTCGACAATGCTTGGCAGAAGGCGAAACGAAGCGCCGGGCTCGCCCAGTTCACCTACCACGACCTGCGTCGAACCGGGATGACGATCACGGCGGAGAGCGGCGCGACGCTCGCCGAGATGATGGCGCGCCTGCGCCACCGCACCATCACCGCCGCGCAGCGGTACATAGTCCAGGCACAGGGGGCGGACGTCCGGGTCGCCGAGCGGATCAGCGCGAAGGCTGCCCCGGTTGCCAGGCCCGCCGCTCCCCCGCGGCCGGTCGCCGCCGCAATCGACCCCGTCGAGGCGGAGGTTCAACGGCGAGTGCAGGAGCGGCTCAGGGAGCTGGGGATCGAGGAGTAGCCGCGGCCCGCACCGCCGGTGTCACCGCCCCGGCGCATCATCACGTCCGTGAGCAACTACGACGACTTCGCCGAGTCCACCGCGTTCCTCGCTGGCCGTAACGCCGCCCGAGAGCTGCGCCGCGACGGTATCGGATGGTCCGGGGATGACGGAGACAAAATGCTGCCGCGCGGCCTGCACCCTGACGACGAGGCCGCGTGGCTGCGCGGCTGGCGCAACGCGTGGGAGTGACGGTCAGCGACCG
Source organism: Tsukamurella paurometabola (assembly GCA_040391845.1). GTDB lineage: Bacteria > Actinomycetota > Actinomycetes > Mycobacteriales > Mycobacteriaceae > Tsukamurella > Tsukamurella paurometabola_B. The sequence continues at coordinate 2,678 of JBEBXD010000021.1, forward strand.
CCGCGGTGCACCAGTACCGTGTGCTCCGGGGTCCAGCCGCGACAGACATTGCCCGGACAGAAGCCGAGCGTCGCGTGTTCCCACAAAGCATCCGGCGCAAGATCCACGACGCCGGCCTCGGTCTCCCACCCGACGGTGCCACCGTCACAGATGCTGGCCTCCGGGATCAGCTCCCCGCTCAGATACGCGAACATGCCCGACCGGCCGAGCAGATACTCAAAGTCGTGGTCGGCCACCGTGCCGTCGGCGTGCCTGATCCGTACTACGGTGCCGCCCCGACTCTCGACGCCGATGATCGGCCACGGAACACTCACCGCTTCTCCTCGTTCATCCGCTCGATCTCCTGGTTGAGCTCGCCCCGCTGGATCGCCGCGCGGATGGGCGCCCTCTCCTCGTCGCTCACCTCTTCGCCCGGGCCGATCAGCCGGATGGCGTTCCCGGCCACCGTGTCCCACTGCCCACCAAGCAGATGCCGCTGGACGTCGCCGGTCTGCTCGTGCAGACGCTCGGCGGCTTCCTTCGCCCCGGGGCCGCGGAACTCCAGCCGCGTCACGGTGGGCACCTCTCCGGCCTCGGCGGGCCGCAGCTCGATGGTGAACCCATCTGTACCCATGACCTCGACGTACTCGCCGCGCTCATCCTCCCCGCTGGTCGGCTCCGTGTTCAGGATCGCGGCGTAGGCCGCGGCCACGTGATCCAGCACCAGGGCGGGCGTGTACAGCGTGATCCGCGACAGCCGCAGGGGCGCTGCGGGTCCCAGCTCGACGGGGCCCACCGCGGTGTACTCGCCGCGCTCGATCGACTCGCTCATGCCCGCCCAGTAGGCGTCGTCGCGCTCCGCCATCAGCGTCCCTCCCTGCTCAAAACCACGGCTGTGATCGGCTCTCCGACCGTCCGCGGTGCCTCGCCCCCGACCATGTACAGCCAGCTCGAACCACGACCGTCGATCTCCTCGGCGTCGTCGGCCGGCGTGACGTACCGGCCCATGTACTCGCCGCTGGTCCCGCGATCCAGCTCCTGCATCTCGACGACGTTCGCATCCGCCACCGGGGCGAAGCCGGACTCGTAGCCCGAGACCAGCACCGGCACGTCACCGGGGAGGTCCGCGAGCAGTGCGCGCAACTCATCGACGGTCATCACGGCCGGACCTCCTGCTCTGCCGCTCGAACCAGGCGGAAACTTCGAGGCCCGGCCCCTCCGCGATCGGCTTATCCATCCGTGCCATGGTCCAGCCTTCGCTCAGCAGCTTCTCCATCTGCGGTTTCAGCTCGTACATCGACGGGGCGCTGATCCGGATGCGCCCCTCCCGCGCCCGCTCCCACGCATCCGCGAACTCGCGGCACGACCCGCAGAGCCGCGAGGGCCTCCCAGGCCGCGAGACGTCGGTCGGGATCGACCCGGCGCACCACTCGCACGTCCGCAGGGACTGCTTGCGGGCCCAGCCGATCGGGCCCCCGAAGCGCGCGACCGGCTGCCCGTCCTGGTCGCACGCACTGATCCTCAGCTCGGCCCACTTCTCCTTCACCTCGGTGACGATGCAGGTCGGATCGATCTTCTTGAGCTGCCGCCAGCACTGCGCCGCGAGCGCGTACCAGCCGGGCTCGATGTCAAAGTAGCGGTCTGCTTCCGGCATTGCCGCGAGCATCTCCTGAAGGTCCGCCTCGTGCTCACCGCCGTCGAGCAGCCGCCACGGCTCCTGGCGGCGGTACACCGCCCAGCCGCTGATCTGCCTCGCGATCGGGTTGCCGATCAACGCGGCGCGGCAGGGCAGCTCGACGGTGCGGCCGTCCTCGAAGCGCACCGTGATCACGTTCCCGGTGCGGGTGGATTCCACCGGCGGGGCCCAGCCTGCCTGCCGTGCCTGCATCACCACGCCGCCAGAAGGCATCGTGGCCACACCTCCGCGGCGGTTCCCAATCGCGTGACCGCCGTTGGCATCGAGCCGGGCCCGCAGCGCCGGCAAGTCAGGAACCGTGAAGTCGAGTGCAGCCGAACGCTTGTCGGACTCAAACACACGGAACTCGACGCCACCCCCGACGATCCGGGAGTACGGCCGCTGCGAGCCGTCATACTCGGCGAAGAGCTCCTCAGTGGCCTTCGTTTCGAAGATCGCCTCGAGGACCGGCACGCTGGCGAGCTGGCCGGCGAACGGCCTGTCGAACAGTTCCACAGCCACGCGCACCGCCGGGGCAGCAGCGCCCTCTTCCTCAGCGGCGATCTCCGCCGCCCGCGCGACCACCTGCTTCGACTCGGCGAACCGCTCCTGCTCGTTCAGGTCCGCCGTGCTAGACCACAGCATGCGTGATGCCAGCTGACCGACCGTATCGCGATCACCTCCGGTGGTCAGGCGCGCGGCCTCGGGTGGCATCGCCGCGAGGGCACGGTGCAGGGCGGCAGCGTGCTGCATCACCCGGTATCGATGGGCCCTCGCTTCGAGGTCAGTGTCATCCATGCCGCCATCCTCTCTTGAGCGACTGACGCCTCGCTACCGAATGGCCTTGAGCCTCAAGCCCGCCCGCAGCGGTGTCAGCCCCTCAAGAGATACTGCCGGCATGACCGACGACGGCCCCGATGTGATCGCGCAGCTCCGCCGGATGCTCGCCGACGCCGAGGCGCGCGGCGATCGCCCCGGCGCCGCGTGGGCCCGGTACGCCCTCGCTCGCGCTGAGCAGACCGCCGCGCAGATGGACGCCGTCGAGGCCCTGCTCCTGGCCCTGATCCCGGCACGGGAACGGGGTGCGCTCACCGCCCTGGTGATCGAGGAGCGGATGCCGCGGCTGGCGGCCGCGGTGGAGGCTGCGGTCGCGGAGGCGAAGCGCGTCGCCGACGAGCTGGGCGCAGAGGACCAGCAGCGCCGCGCGGAGGCGGACCGTGGCTGAGACCGAGTACTACCGCCGGCGGATCGCGCTTCTCGATGCGGTCGATGCCGAGATGATGGCGGTCCATGAGCAGGTGATGGCTCTGATGCGGAAGGGGCTGCCGGAGGACGAGTTCAATGTGCGGATGCACGTGAGCATGAGACTGGAGCAGATCGTCGACGCGGTCGATGAGGCGCTCGGATATTTCGAGCTGCACCCCGCTCAGCTCGCCGAGCGCGCCGACCGCGTCGTGCTGGTCGAGCGGTCCGGCCCCGAGCCGCTCGAAACCACCTACCCGATCGAAGACTGGCACCGGGAGGGGCCGAATATCCTCACCGCGGCGTTGAAGCTGTGGGGTGTGGCGGGTGGACGGGTTCGCCTCTCGGGCAGCTACCTGCGCGGGCGCGGCACCGTGACGACGCAGAGCGGCAGCTACACCGCATGCGCCTGGTACGCAGCAGATGCCGAGGGCGCCATCTGGCCCGACTCCGACCAGGAGGACCCGCAGTGATCCTCACAGCGGAGCGCACCGTCCTCCTCGCCGCGGCGGGTGCTGGTCGGGTGGGAGCCGGGCACCCCCGGCAACCGCACCTACTGCTGCCTCGCCTGCGGTCACACCTCGCGGGTGCCGGCCGACCGGATCGAGCACCGGGAGGTGCCGGCGCCACCACCGCGACGCCGGCACCCCAGGCGTTAGCGCTCCTCGCGGCGGGCGATGCAGACGGTCAGCTCACCAACCTCGACGACGACGTCCTCGGTCTCGCCTTCCCGCGGCCAGGTGCGCGCCGAGAACCCGGCCGCGAGAACGCGTTCCAGCGCGGCGTCGAGGTCAGCGGTGTCGAACTGCAGCAGGCTCGGGACACGGGTGCGATCGTCGGCCATCACCTCCAGGTCGATGCCGGTGGTGGTGAAGTCGAAGCGGCGGGTCTCGACGCCGTCCACACGGGTCATCGGCCGGACGGTGGACTCGGCCTGGATGATCGCGGCGATGAGCCGGGCGATCTGCTCGGCGTCGGCGGGCGCAGCGAACAGCTGGACACGGGACAGGGCAGGTACGGACATACTGATCTCCTCTGTGACAACGTCGCCGCACCCGGGATCGGGCGCGGCTAGCGTTGCTCGAACTCGCCGCGCTGCATGGTCACAGCGTATCGCCGGCCGCCACTGGATTACCGGCGGCGTCGACCGCGACCGTCCACCACTGCTCGTCGAGCACGATAACGCGGTCGGCGTCGTTGACGGTGACCCGTCCCTGCTCGGGGGTGCCGGTGATGGCGATGGTGCCGCCGAGGCTCTGCTGCCAGGTCTCGATCGCGGCGTTGATCCCCGCGGCGTACTCGTCGAGCCACTCTGAGGCCGGGTAGGCGACGAGCTTGCCGCCGAGCAGGTCGCGCACGTAGACGCGGAGCTGAGCATCGAGCGTCTCGTCCATGCTGGGAGGCTAGCGACGACCACCGACACGTCGTCGGCTACATCGTGGCGGCGGACAGCGCATCACCGTGTGCGGCGCGCCCACCCGTGGCACCTGTCAGTGCACCCGGCTACCGTCGCGCTAGACACCTCAATGTTCGCCACGACCAGGAGGTCCCCATGACACTCCCCACCCTCACCCCCGAGCAGCGCGCCGACGCACTCGCCAAGGCCGCCGCCGTTCGAAGCGCCCGAGCCGCCATCAAGAACGAACTCAAGACCGGAGCAACCACCCTCTCCGCCGTCCTCGACCGTACGGACGAGCCGGCGGTCGGCAAGATGCGCGTCGCCGCGCTCCTCGAAGCCCTGCCGAAGATCGGCAAGGTCAAGGCCGCCGAGATCATGACCGAACTCGAGATCGCGGAGAACCGCCGCGTAGCCGGCCTCGGCGAGCGGCAGCGCACGGCGTTGGTCGAGCGGTTCGCCGCCTGACCGAGTTCCACAAATCGAAGCCCGTCACCGCCGTGGTGGCGGGCTTCGCTGCTTCCTGTGCCGGTGACCCCGGGCTACTCGGGTAGCCCCTCTGTCTCGCGGCGGATTGCTTCGGTCTCCTCGGCCGTCGTGATCACGCCGCCGTCGCGGAGCACGCGCCAATAGTCGCCGCGGCGGGCGAGTTCACGTTCAACCCAGTCGGGTAGGCGCTGCCCGCCTTCGATCGGCTCCTCGTCGGTCACCGGCTGAGAGTAGCTGTGACGCACCGGCGAGCGTGGTGTTCTCGAGCACGTGTACTGGTACGTGGGTTTCCGGGTCGGTACGACTCCAGGCTGCCGGGTGGATCAGGTCTGGATGAACAGGGTGTAGATCCCGTGTGCTTTCAGTGCCGCGGCGAGAACCGCCTTGGGGGTTTGGATCTTGTTCGCTAGGGCGGTGAGGGGATCGTCGGGGTGCGTCGCGGTGGCCCAGGTTGCGGCGTCGAGGTAGTCGGCGAAGCCGGATTCGGTGAGCCGTGCTGCCCAGGGGTCGGTCGCGATTCGGGCGGCCGGGGACGCTGCTGGCTTGGCAGTCGGTGCCGGCGCTGTCGTTCGCCGGCGCTGCGGTTTCTTTGTGCCTGTACCTGTTGCAGGTGAAGTGGGTGCTGGCGGCGGCGTAAGTGTATGGGCCGCCTTGTAGTGGCCGGCGACGTCGATGAACCATAGGCGGCAGGCGGGGCAGGGTGCGTGGACCCCACGGCTGGGGAGCGCGCGTTGAGCTTCATCCGGGACAGCACCGAGTGTGTCGGGGTGGTGAGCCCACCACGTTTGCAGTTGTTCGAGGATGTCGATCTTCTGTGTGCCGAGGCGTTTGGCGATCGCGGCGAGCCCGGATTGTTGGGCTGCTGCCCAGTCGACGGCGTCGTTCCAGTTCTTCCAGCCGGCCTCGGCAAGTAGTGCGCTCCAGTTCGGATCGAGGATCCGCGGCGGCGAGGTGACTGCCTGCGGTGCTGGGGCGGCAGCCTGCTTAGGCTCGGCGGTGGGTCGCCAGGCGGGGTGCAGGTGGTCAAGTAGGTGGTTGATCCATCTATCCGGAATCACCGCACTCCTGTCGGCCGCGGCGTCGGTGGTGGTGGTTTCGAGGTCGTGGCGTCGGCGTAGCCAGGTTTTCAGCTCGTCGGGCAGGCTATCGATGCTCTGGTGGTGGTGCAGGTGGTCGGTGATGGTGGTCAGTTGGCGGCGGAAGCTGGCGCCGGACTTCGGCGGCCTAGGTAGCTCGTACCCCAGGGCTTTGAGCTGGGCGGAGACACGGTCGGTGGGTAGGCCCATGGCTATGGCGATCGCGCTGATCGGAGCGTCGTGTTGGTGGGCCCAGGCGACGGCGTCGTCGAGGCTGTTCCATCCGGCTCGCGTGAGCCCTGCCGTGTGCTCGGCGCGCATGGTGCGGGTGCGCTTGTGCACGTACGCCCTGCCGGTGCTGGCGGCGCGTTGATGCGCGCTCAGCCGCCACTGCGGGTCGATCTGATCGAGTTGCGCAGCGAAAACGGAGTTACGGCCGGCCCTGAGTGTGCCGCGGACAGTGTCGAGCCAGGCCCGCATCTCCGGCGTTGGCGCGTCGGAGAGGTTCCCACCGGCCGCTACGTGCTGCTTCGCTTCGGCGATCATGCGGTCCCCGACGGTGGGGAACCGCAGCCCAGCCACCTTGAGCGCGCGGTTGAGCCGGGCGTACGGGACACCGAGGTGCCGGGCCAGCTCCGGCGCGACCTTCCCCTGCTCGATCGCCCACACCACCGCCGCGGTGAGATCCTCGAAGCCGTGGGCCGAGAGGACCGGCTCCCAGTACTGGGGACTGTCGGCTGGCGGTGCGGGGCGCCGCGGCCGGTACCCGGACATCCGCGCCTTCGGCGGCAACCCGAACTGCTGTTTGTATTCGGTGCCGGTGAGCTGGTGCACCGGTAGGTGCTGGCCGAGGGTGCCCAGCCACAGCCCGCAGACCATGCACTGAATGCGTTCGGTTTCCGTGGTGGTCCGCACAAGGTCCGGTCCGTCGCTGCTGTGGTCATCGCTGGTGACGGCGCCGGCGTAGCCGGCGGCAGGGGCGAGGATCAGAACGGTGGTGGCGGCGTGCGGATCGCCACCGGCGTCGGCGAGACGGTGCCAATACTGCTGCAGCACCTTGCTGACTTGTAGGTTGTCGGTGCCGAGGCGGTCGGCGATCTCAGCAGGACCGCCGCCGGTGCGTGCCGCCCACACGACGGCGTCGGACCATGACGCCCACCCCGCCGCCGTGAGACGCGCCTCCCACAGCAGCCGGTGCCGGCGCGCGGTGGGGTGCTCGAACAGATCACCCGCCGCGATCGAGCGGGCCACCCGCTCGGCGGCGGTGAGACGCCAGTTCGGATCCAACCCGTCGAGGGCGGTCGCGATCGCCGTGTGCCGCCCGGTGTTGCGCAGATACGCGCGAGCATTGGCTAGGTACTGGCCAAGTTCCCCGCCCGCGTAGTCGAGGTTGCCGTGCTCGTGCACGTAGGCTTCGGCGAGCTCGAAGAACCGCCACGACCGATGCCGGAGCTGCGCCCCGGCACGAAGGCCCGCGGTGCGGGCCGACTGCCAGCTGATGCCCAGCCGCTCCCCGATACCTGCCCACCCGGCCCCCGTCGATTGAGCCCACGCGGTGGCGTCGAACCAGGACCGCCACCCGGCCTCCGCGAGCCGCGCCGTCCAGTACTCGTCGGCTTGCTCGCGTTTGGTCTCCCGCAGCTTGGACACCAGCTCCTCGTGCTCCGGGCCGGGGCGGCGCCACACCTCGAGGTGATCGGTGCCGCGTTCGGCAGCACCAGCGCGCAACGTCTCGGAGATCTCACCGACCACCAGCGGCACGCTCGCCGGCAGGCCGTGCTCAGCGCGGTAGTCCTGCGCCAGCAAACCATGGGCCATGAATACATGTGTCGCTAGGTGCCGATACCAGCCCCCGCACTCCGCGCACTGCAGCCGCTCGCCGTCGAAGACCAGACCAGCAACCCGACCTTCATCGTCACCGCCCTGACGCAGCGGAGACACCGGTAGATCCTTCACACCTTTCACCATGCCAGCACCACCCCGAACACCGACGCCAACACGAGGAGCACCCGCGCCGCGGACACGTCTCGCCCGCCCCTTGCCGGCGGGCGAGACGAGATCACGAGAGCCGTGCACTGACCCTACGCCCGGGGCTTGACCTCCGGCCCCGGGGCGGGCGTAGCGACGGGCTTCGGCGCCGGAGCGGGCTTCGCATCCGGCTTCGCTTCCGGTGCCGGCTTGACATCGGGCTTCGGCGCGGACGCAGGCTTGGCGTCGGGCTTGGGCGCCGGCTTCGGCGAGGGAGCTGGTTTAGCTTCGGGCTTCGGCGCCGGGGCGGGTGCGGCGGCGGGCTTCTGTTCGGGCTTGGAAGCAGCCTGTCCGGGCTGGACCTGAGCTTCCTTGACTGGTGGCGGGGTCTTGGCATCGCCGGGCTTGTCGCGCTCGATGAACAGGACCTTGCCGTAGGTGGTGATGTTCGAGGTGCCGGCGTCGGTGACGACCGTGGCGGTCGCGTAGGAGCGGACCTGCGCGCCGCCGAGGCATCCGTCAACGGAGACGCGGGTCTCCCGCGAGATCAGATACGCGGTCTGACCGTTGAGGTCCTTCTTGGCGATCGGCAGGTCCCGGGTGGTGCCGGGGCCGAGGGTGCCGGTAATCGAGCCACCGAGGGTGACGGTATTGCCGAGCGTGCCGGAGATACCGGGGCTAATCGATCCGTTGACCGAGCCGCCGCCCTGTCCGCCGTTGGAACCGCCGGAGCCATTCGCCGACGCTCCCACAGTTCCGTTGAGGCTCGGAGTGACGCTAGTATTGACAGCGTCGCTGGCGTTACCGGCCAGGGCCAAGGACTTGGCCTCACTGGCACAGCCGAGCTGAAGTCCGATGGTGACGTTGCCGCCCTTGACACGAACCTTCGGCGGCTTCTTCGGGTCAGTAATGGACAGCGTTGCACTACCGGCCAGCTGACTGAACGCCTCGTACGAGTTGAGCGCACGACCAAGTGGCAGAACCGATCTCAGGTTCTCGCCGTACTTCCACACCCGGATCGTGTACCCCTCGGGGATCTCCAACGCCCGCGACGTGTCGGCATACATCCCCCCGCGGATCGCACCCGGTGTCGGAGCCTTATCCGCCGCAGGCGGCGCGCCGAACGCTGCACCCGACACACCGGCGATCACCACACCGCTCAACACCGCCAGCGTGCCAGCCTTGCGGATCCGGCGGCGCACGCCGCGGTCGAGCTGCGCCTGCTCAAGGTTGCCCCGACGCTCAGGCGTACGCGCCCCCTCGGTAGCAGTCGTCATCTTGTTTCTGCGTTTCGCGGACATCCCGCACTTCCCTCCATCCGAAGTCACTGTCGTCACATCTGTCTCATATGCCACATCTGCAACACTCCGTAGGGACTCAAGCAGTGTGTCGGTGCAAAAGTCAACACCTGAGATCGGATCGTGACTAAACAACTCGTGTCCATCTGTGAGGCGCTAGGCAGTCCGCCGTGTGTCCATCAGCTGGTATTGGTGATGATGTAGACACGATCTGATCTAGTGCGGTAGGGTCCCGAACGAAGCGTTCGACCTGCGTGTTCCGCTAGGTCAAACGTGAGATTTGAACATCGGGTGACCGCGAATGAGTGATGAGCGTCAGGTCGCGCGGGTAGGGACCTTGTGGGAGGAATGCAGCATGGCGTACACGCCGACGAGGATGGCTCGACTTAGTCGCGCACTCACCTCGATACTGACCGTGGTAGCACTCGTTGCCGGAGGTCTCACGTACACCGCCATCGCAGCTCCGGCGCCTGCCGCTGCGGAGCCGTGTATTCCGGGATCATCGCCAACGTGCCCACCTGGGCCTCAGCCGACTGGCCCTACCGACGGTCCCACAGGTGGACAGACCACCGCCCCGCAGGCGCCTACGACCACGGCGATTCCCGGGCAGCAACCGACCGAAGCGCCATCCGAGCCGACGCCGAACCAAGACGGCGGCAACGGCATGAACGTCCAAACCCCGAACCAGCCGGCGACCACCAATCCCAACGGCATCTTCGGACCGACCCAGACGCCGGTTCCGACCGAACAGCCACCAGGCCAACAAACCCCGACGACAGTCCAGCCTCCCTCGACCACTGCTGGTCAATCGACCTCGGATCCGGCGGACCAGCAGTGTCGTCCGGGTGGCGTGCCTTCACCATCGACGATCAACCTGGATAGTGCGAGTCTCGATGGTTCGCAGTCCGCGTTGGTCGCCCGTGCTGCAAGCCTTTGGAATCGCACTGGGTTGGTGAACATCGGTGACAAGTCAGGGCCATCGGTTCGAATCTCCTTTGTTAATGATCCGGGGATGCAAGAGGCAGGGGTGTACCTGCCGGCGCTAGGGGGCGCTAGCCCGGCCATCAAGATAAATACTGCAAAGCTGTCGGGAAACACTGATGCTGACGTCGCGCTCATCGCGCACGAGCTGGGGCATGCTCTAGGACTGCCAGATACTTCGGGCGGGAAGATCATGGACCATAGCGGTCCGTCTAGGGCGTTCGCACCGACGGATGCCGATCTTGGTGCCCTTCGCCAGGCGCTCGCTGGATGTGCAGACCTGGCGGCGACAGGTGGGGCGCCGTACGGCCCCATGTACGGATGCGGCTGGCTCGACAAGGTGTGCAGTGCGGTAGGGGACGCTTGGAGCAGCACGTGGGAGGGCGTTAAAGATGTAGCGGGAGTTACGTGGGATGCCGCGAAGTCTGCTTACAATTGGGCTAGCGACCCTGCGAAGTGTGCCTATAACGTGGCGACATTCGTGCTGCCTGCAATGAAGATTCTTCAAATACCACGGCTTACCAAGCAGGTTCTAAGGCTCGCACAGGACAGACACTCCGTTAATGACTACAAGGCAATTTCCATGGCGTGGGACAATGCAAAGAAATTGCTCTCCGAGCGGGTTGTTAACGCTCCGGCGGGAACATCCTGGTGGGATCGAACAAAAGAGGCCATGATAATTCTGGTAGACATGCGACAGCAATCGGCGCTGTTGTTTTCGATTGCCTCTGAAGTGCTCGGTATAAATCTGATACTAGATTCGTGCGGTTTGAGATGAACGCATCGTATTCGGATCCGGGGCGGCTTCTGTTGACCGTCGCGGTCGTGCTCGCTACATGCTGGACATTGAGCGTTCTGGTGCGATCAACGCGAGAATCAAGGAAGCGGTATAGGCTGATGTCTCCGGTAGCCTCTTCCGCCGTACCGTGGCTTGCCCCGCCAGTGTGGGCGCACGCACTAGATGCAATATCTGTACGCCTACTTTTCAGGCCGAATAGACGCTCTGGGGTAGCGTACGTGGTGGCCGTCTTCGCTGCGGCGGCCATATTGGGTGGGCTGGCGTTTGCTTACTCACCAGCTCTGCTGGAGCTGCCCGTGGTCGGCCTCGCGGTGCAGGTGGGATTGACGCTCTGGGGAATCTACCGCCTCCTGCTTCCTGCGCTGTTCTATGTCGTCGCCGCTGGTATTAGTATCGTTGCTGGAGCTTACGGTAGAGTCCGGTCCGGAAGAAGTGGGTGAATCGCATTTGTCTGAGCATCGAGAGATCAGCCTTATGTCTAGGTTTGTTGCGGTAGGAATCGGGGCGTCACTAGCTCTGAGCGCATGTGGTGATTCCGATAGTGGAACTAGTGACGGCGCGTCGTCAAAATCTTCCACAAGCACTGCAAGCGCGGCAGCCGGACCTGCGGCGACGACGAAGAGGATTGCTGCTACGTATCCTGTGGACCTCGCGGATCCGCGCGTACTCGCGGGATATTCAAGTTCTATCTTTGTTGGAACAGTAAAGGCGGTGGTGAACAATGCGCCAGACGCCGATAATGTTCCTTGGACGGAGCACTCCGTCGAGGTTGGGGAAGTCTTGAAGGACACCACGGGAACAGTCATTGCCAACCAGACTGTCCGTGTCTGGCAACAAGGTGGTACCACTCCTGATGGAACAACGAGAGTTGTGGTTGGGAACGACCTGATCGCGGACATAGAGCAGAGCCTTCTGTTTGCTGTGACGCAAGGGAGTGGGGGAAGGTTGGAGATGATCCCTGTCTACGGCGATATTCCCCTGTATAAGGATATGGTGCTCGATGGTCCTCTTATTCAGAAGATGAAGAAGGCTGTCGAAGAACAGATTCCTGCTAAGGGTAATTAATTCTCCGGTATCCTGCGTTGTTGAGGCAGCTGGAAGTTTGATTCTTCGACGGACGCTACTGGATTTACGCCGCTTGATTAGGTTCTACAATTAGTGGTTGAGGTAGTTGTGTATTTTCCGGCTATGGTCGCACTGGTAGGGTCTTTCGTCGCGCTAGTAGCCAATGCCATAGCGATGCGCGTGGCCATTAACTAGTCGCACCAACCGCGCAGCCTTCGCGTCGGTCAAGGCCTTCGGCCGGCCGATCGACTGACCGCGGGCCTTGCGGGCCGCGCGGCTCGCAGCGCGGCGTTCCTTGCCGTAGGCCAATTCGATGCCGCCCACGGCGATCAACAGGTTCAGCATCGCCTCGCCGACGGGTGTGCTGCTGTCCAGCCCTTCGCGGAGCGCGCGGACGGTGATCCCCTTCTCCCTCAGCTCGCGGATGGTGTTGCTCATCTCCGGCACGTCGCGGCCGAGGCGATCCGCAGCAGCGACCACGATCACGTCGCCGGGTCGTGCGTGCTCAAGGAGCGCTGCGAGTTCCGGGCGCGGAGACCCGGGCGATGCGGAGGCCTTCTCCGCGCGGATCCGGTCGGCCGGCACCCCGGCGGCGAGGAGGGCGTCGCGCTGCGCGTCAAGGGACTGATGCTCGGTGCTCACTCGCGCGTACCCGAGGACGTAGGGCTCACTCATGCCGAAGGTGTATCAGAAGCCGCCGACAACCGAATTCTGCGACGCATCTTCTGAGACAACTTCTGAGACTGGCGTTCCTGCGGGTTCAGGACGGCCGTGAGGTTGCCGAGGCGGTATCTCGGAACTTTAGTTCTGAGACGAGCGTCCTGGGTGATGTCGCGCCCCGCACACCATGCGGGCGCCGACACCCAGATGGTGTTCCGCATGACCGAGCGCACCCCCTTCACCCACGCCATCTCCAACCCCGGCGTCCGCCGCGACATCGCCCTCGCCGTGCGCGACGGCATCAGCCCCGAGCAACTGGCGGAGGAGTTCGACATCAGCGTGGCGACGGTCCGCCGCTACTGTGCCGAGTTCGAGCACATGCAGCGCACCATCCGGCAGCTCGACCCGTTCGAGCGCGAGAGCATCATCCACGCCTGCCGTCGGGGTGGCCGCCGGCGGTGGGAGCGGGAGCTCGGTGCCGAGGCGGTGTGGGAACTGCTAGGTGAGATCTGAGCAAGTTGGATAGCATCCAGCTTGCTCGCGTTGCCGCAGGTCAGTCAGGCTACCGGCGGCGGTCACCTGATCCCGTCACACCGTCGAGGCATCCTTCACGTCATGAACCTGAGCTACCTCGTCCTCTACGTCCGTGACCCCGAGACCTCTGCGAAGTGGTACACCGACGCCCTCGGGCTGCACTTCACCGAGGAGCAGCACCGCGGTGGTCCGATCCACTACTCCACGCAGTTGGACGGCACCGTCGTCGAGCTCTTCCCTGCCGGCGACGACCACCCGATCACTCGCACCAGGATCGGCCTGGTCGTGCGCGATCCGTTCGGCGTCGGCCCCGAGCCCACCACCGTGACAGACCCCGACGGGAACACGATCGCGATCACGGTCCGCGCCGCGAGGGGCTGATCCTGCGCCGCGCTGCTACACCGGCGACATGGAGAAGAGGCAGCTCAGCACGGACGCCAAGCGGCTGATCGCGTACCGCATCGAGAACGGCGAGAGCCCGTCACGGGTCGCGTTCGACTACGGGATCGGCGAGGCCGAGGTCGAACGGATCGCCGTCAGCTACTACGGCAGCAACTAGAACAGCCCCGGCCACAGGGCCGGGGCTGTCGTCGTACTCGGGGTCAGGCAGGCTCGGGCACCTGCGCCGTCGCGAGCAGTTCGCGCAGCTCAGCGGCGGTCTCGTGTGGCGAAGAGGTGACCTCGCCGAGGACGCCGACCACGCGCAGGCCGTGCTCGAGGGCATGGAAGGCCGCGGAGACCTCCTGCAGGTCGCGACGGCCGATCCGGAGATGCGCGTCGGTCGCGGCGTCTTCGTGCGGGCTCGGACGGACCCAGACGACGGTGAAGAAGGTGGGGAGCTGCGCAACCGTGGCCAGGTGCACCGCGGCGGTGGCGTTCTGCACCTCGTGCGGCGGCGTGACGGTGATCCCGCCGTCGCGCAGGATCGTGGTCCACGGCTCGATGCGGAACCGCGAGCCGATCAGGGTGACGGGGATGGGCTGGGACATGCTGCGCTCTTGCGGGGTTGGGCCTAGCGATGCCGGGCGCGCCAGGCTAGGAACAGGTGCCGCCACCAATTGAGGTGCAGCTTCTACCTTCAGCTCACAGGGGTCGTGCGCGCGTCACCGTCCGCGCCACGGCATCGAGGACTTGCACCCAGGTCGCTGGTGCGGGACGGGCGTGCGGTGCTGCTGTGAGGGTGTCGGTGATCAGCTGCCGGAGTAGGGGCGGGGTGAAGGTTGGGATGGTCTGTGGTGACTTGGATTCCTGGTCGGCGGTCAATAGGCGTAGGGCGATCAGTGCGAGCTTGTAGGTGTCGGCTTGCGCGGTTGCGGGCGGTTCCCCTGGCGGGACGGACCAGCCGGGGGTCTCGACGGGCGGTAGGGCGGTGCGGCCGTTGACGATCATCGCGTCGGTGTCGATGAAGTAGGCCTGCGCTGACCCGCCCGCGAAGGAGAACAGGAGGTTCTTCGGCGACAGGTCTCCGACGACGATGCCGATCTGATGCATGAAGTTGAGGTTGGTGGCGAAGGATCGGATCAGGCCGAGGCGTTCGATGAGGCTGATGACGTGGCCCCAGTTGTAGAGCATGTCGGGGTGGTTGAGCAGGTGCTGCAGTTCGGTGGTCTTGGTCTTGGGTCCGCCGGGGAAGGTCATGGTCCAGGCGAATTGGTCTGGGATACGCGGCATGACGAAGCCGACCACCTTGCCGTTGTCTTCGACGAGCCCGCAGTTCCAGGCTGCGATCGAAATGAGGCGGTGTGCAGCGGTCGCCGGCAGTGCGGTGAGGAACCGGGGCATCGCTGCCAGGGCCGCGACGTCGAGCTGCGCCTGGAACGGCGGCTTGTACTCCTTGAACACCATCTTCTCGGAGACGGTGGTGCGGATGCCGGGAGCGGTATAGACGATGCCTTGGCCCCCTGCGGCGATCCGGGTGAGGTTGCCGAGGACGGACCGCTGAAGGGGTTGGCTCACCGTGGGCACTCGCGGTTGAACTTCGCCGCGTAGTAGCTGGCGGTGGCGGCGTCCGAGGTATCGCTGCGGCCCGCGGCTGCGTCGACGAACTTGACCAGTGCAGTGTGTGCGTCACCGAGCCCGGGATGTGTGAGTGCCCATGGCCCGGAGGGCTGTTCGTGTCGGGCGAGACCGATCTTGTAGTTCACGAACGCGAGGACGGAGGGGGTGCCGTCGCTCTGGGTGTCGGCGGCGAACTCGGTGTACTGGGCTGCGATCGCTCGGCAGAATGATCGGGTCGCGTCCTCGTTTCCCTTGTACAGGATGCCGGTCACCACGACCGCGATTGTCACGAGAGCGAGAATGCCGGTCGCCCTACTTCCGCCGCCTGTGGCGCTCGCGCTGGCTGCGTGGGACGCAGGTGGCGACGCCCCGGCACTCGCTGCCGCAGGGGGAACGGGAGGAACGTTCGGTGCAGAGCGCGGCGCCGTTGTTGGCTGCCGAAGAATTGTGGGGGTGAACGGATCGTTGGGGTCGATCCGCTTCGGTGTGCTCACGTCGGCTCCGCAGCGGTCTGTCGCGGCTGGACAGCAACGAGAGTGCGATCGTCATCGAACGTGACGCGGGAGAAGTCCACAGCATGCGCGAACTCGATCAACGACGGGGCGCCTGAGTGCAACAGATCGCGGAAGAGGTCTCCGACACCGCCCACACCGGACCCGAGAGGATCGCCGATCCCGTCCGTGCCGACGAGGAACGTCTCCCCCACCCCGATGATCGTCTCGAGGGCCTCAACTGCGCCGGGGCGCCGCGGCAGTCCCGCTACAGCCGACGACGACAGCCCGGCAGCGTTGGCGTGCTTGCCGCCGAGGACATTGTCGAAAGTGCCATCGCCGCGCAGAACCCACGCGCCGGAGTCTCCGACGCCGGAGAACCGCGCCGTGGCGGAACCGTCGGGGTTCGGGTCGATCACCGCGACGACGAGAGTGGTCGCGAACTGCTGCTCCACCTCAGTCAGGTCAGGATCGTCCTCGCCGAGAATCGCGCGCGCCTGGACCACGATCGCCCACGCTGCCTCTGCGACGAGCGCATTCCAGTCGACCTCGTCGCCGACGTTAGCGGCGTGGTTGACGACCCACTGTACGGCCTGACGAACACTGGCCGCGGCTCCGATGTGCGCGTGCAGCGCACTGGAAACCCCGTCTGCCACCGCCACAATGATCCGCCCGGATGCGAGGGCGTGGACCGCCATCTCGTCCTGCCGCGGGGCACCGTCGAACCGGTGCACGTGCCCACGCAGTGAAGCGCCTCGGACCAGAAGCGACGCGGTCGCCCAGCCATCGGTCACCGTATCGGGCCGGTGAGGCACTGTCCGAAAGCGACCATCGACTGGGACCGGTTCGACTACGGGGGACGGATCACCGATCACGATCGGCTCGATTCTCACGCCACGTTTGTCCGCCAGCTCGATCGGCAGACGCCTGGTCTCATCAGGTGCGACGACTTCTGGCACCTCGATTCCCGCCGGTATCGCAGTCTCCGCGGGATGGTCGGGTCGTTCGCTGAGCCACTCCCGCACTGCGGTGAGCTTCTTGCGCTTGACCATGGCTTAGATCAGGTCCACAGCGAGCGTGAACCCCTCGGGCTCTTCGAGCTGGAGTTCGCCGCGTCCGTCCGCGAGAGACTGGCCCGAGCTGATCACCGACTGGGTAAGCGAGACGATGAAGCTGCTCAACGCCACCGCCGTGTCTGTCCCCGCCGAGGCGACCCGCGCGTACTGAGGTGCCGTCGCGATCTCATTGATGATCGCGGCATCCGCCTGACCGATGCCAAACGACAGGATGTTCGGAGCCGCAGGCTGGCTCAGAAGCGTCGCACGGGCGCTTCGCCAGTCCTCGTCATTCGGAACGCCGTCGGTGAGGAAGAAGACCGCGGGCCGGTTCAACAGGTAGCCCTGAGCCTTGAGGTTCGGAACGTCGACCGAGATCCGGTACCCGATCTGCTCGAACGCCGCCAGGTACGACGTAAGTCCGCGCGGCGCGAGCGTCGGCATCGCCGGCAGTGACCGCAGATCCGCGATCTCCAGGTGCGTGTACGCAGTGTCGGAGAACCCGATTACCGAGAAACGGATCTTCGCGGCCGCGAACGACTCCCCCTGCAACGAGTCCAGCAGCCCCAACAGGCCGGCGTTCAGCTCATCGATGTGCGGCGCCATCGAACCGGACTCATCGACGACGAAGTAGATCGGCAGCACAGTGCCCTTGGGTTCCATATCAGAGACCTTCCCTATTCGGGCTCCGCAAGAACTTCGCGGAGCGTTGCACAGTTGACAGGTGCGGCGCGGGCGGTAGCGATCTGCACGCGAGCCCTCCGAACCTCAGCTCCGCGTCGAGCGTCGGCACTACCCCTGTTCCCGATACAACGGGATGTTCGCGGTCAGACCATCACCGGTGACCTGCGGTGCCCCGAGCACGAGGTCCTCCGACATCCACCGCCCGGTGTTGTCGCGGCGCACGCGGTCAATCGCAGCTGACAAGTCCTCGCGGCGGGTCACGGTGATGGTCTCGGTCCGGACGAATACCAGCCGCGGCCCGGCAGACGACGCCGGATCTACCGCAGCGGCAGGTTCAGGCTCCTCAGACTTCTCTGTTGTCGACGCGAATATGAACCAGGCAACACCGGCCATCAAGGCCAGCCCCAGAAACGCTTCCACTACTTCCCCTGCCTTCGGAGTCGGTTTCGTGCAACGCAACAGTGATCAGGCGACCAGGATCGACAAGTCGTACCCGAGCGAACGGGCCTTGGCCTGAGCGTCTGAGATCGGCTGAACCTGCGTCTCCCCGTCACCACCCGAAATGACGAGCCCGACCAACTTGTGGTCAGGTCCACCCCACGCGCCCGAGCCGCTGTCGCCGGCGATCGCCTCGGCACCAACGACGTTGGTCACCGTGCTCGTCGACTCATCGACCGTTCCGCAGCGGGTCGCGCGTTCGCCTGCCCCGCTGATACACACCTTGTCGCCACGGCTCGCATCACCCGCGGACGTCCACCAGTGATTCAAAGTGAGCCCGGTCCCCCTGTAGAGCTGGATGATCGTGATCCCGTATCTCCCCCGCGAACAGCTTCCGCCGGGGCACTCGTTATACCCGGCGACGACCTTGCCAATGCGCTCACCATCCGCGGTGACTTCGGTGTTGGTGTGTTCAGTGCAATGCCCCGCCGTCACGATGTACAAGCCATCCGAATCGCTCGCGAAGTACCCGACACTGCAGTTGTTCCCAGCGGTCATCGTGATCGTGTCGCCAGGGCTGAGCTCCCACTCCGCGTGCGCGACCGCGGGCACCAGACACGCGACTGCGGTCGCGGCGACAGCGCCACCTACCACCCGGCGACGAACCTTCGGCATCAATCCACGGATCATCAGCGTCCTCAACGTGTGCAGCGCGGTTCTCTGTTTTAGAGAATGAACACGAAGAACATAGCGTATCTACCCTAGGTTGTTCAGCTATAGGTTGTAGAACTCTGGTATGCCCAGCTCAGAGCGGGTGTAGTTGGCTCGCCATGAGCCCCACGCCCGCACCCAAGCCGCCGCTGAGCCCGTTACTCGAAGAGTTCGGCAAACGGGTCCGCGCGCGCCGCAAGGCGTTGGGCCTATCTCAGGAACAGGCCGCCGTGCGATGCCACATGCACTGGACGAACCTCGCCCGAGTCGAACGCGCACAGCAGAGCATCCGCATAGAAACCGCCCTCAAACTCGCCCGCGGCCTCGAAACCACGCCAGGTGCCCTCTTGGACGGGCTACCGATCGACGACGGCGAGACCGAGTAGCGGCCGTGCCGTCGACGTAGAGAAGGCAGCCGACATTCGGCACTGCGCCGGCACCGGAACTCGAGCACTATCGGTGCAACCGACGCCTAGGTACGGAAATGTCACGAAGCTGCGGATTCAGCCCGGGCCGCGTGACCTGGAGTTACGCCCTAAGCCCCTAAGTG
Organism: Tsukamurella paurometabola; assembly: GCA_040391845.1. GTDB lineage: Bacteria > Actinomycetota > Actinomycetes > Mycobacteriales > Mycobacteriaceae > Tsukamurella > Tsukamurella paurometabola_B. The sequence continues at coordinate 21,767 of JBEBXD010000021.1, forward strand.
CTACTGACCCCCTCCTAGTTTCCGTACCCTCGCTTGATGCCTTCGGCCACGGCCGTCACCCTGACCGCACCTGCGCCGGCGTCGCCCTCGGCCACGGGCCTCAGCGCGAGCACGGCGGTGAACGCTCAGCCCACGACCTCCGGGACCAGCGCGACCGGCCTGCAGACCGGCACCGACGTCTCCGGCAGGGCTGGTGAGCCACGCGGCGCCTTCTCCGTGGGCCCGGAGACGAAGACCTCGGGCGCGACCGGCACCAATGCCGCGGCTGCTCCCGCTCAGGCGGCCGGCGCTCGGCCGATGGGCGCCGGTGGCATGCCGATGATGCCGCCTGTTGCGGGCATGGGCGGCCCAGGCGGCGGAGGCGCGAAGGATCGCAACAAGGAGCAGACGGTCGCGGCGCCGGGGTCCGAGCAGTCGGATCTGATGCACGGCCGACATGCCCAGGCCGAGGCCGTGCCTTGGGGGCACGATCGCTCGGAACGACGGCCGCCGGTCTGGGCCGCAGCCGGACGCCGCGTAGGCTCTGCCAGCGGGCGGTTACGGACCTGCATAACCGCCAGGGTGGAACCGATCACGGAGCTGATGCGTCAAATCGATGTGGACGACGAGTACGCCGAAGACCTGCCCGGCCCGACACTGCCCTGGTGGGCCGAGGACTACCTCGCCGAGCAACGCGCGTTCTGGCGGCTGCTGCGGGGTGGAGGGGCGCTGACGGAGGAGCAGCAGCGCGAGGTGATCGAGCGGCAGGCGGACTCAGAGTAGCTTCCGTAGCCTCGCCGCCTCCTCGACGTCGTCGTGGAACTGGTTGAGCGTCGCGAGGGTGTACATCCCGTCGATCTGGTGCGTGACCCACAGGTTGTGGATTTTGCGCAGGTCCGAGGCGCGGTTCTTCCACCCGATACCGTCGATCACCGCCAGGACGAACTGCCGCGGTGTCCGTACCTCTGCCATCTCCTCGATCTCACGGACGGCGTCGGTGAGCTTGGAGCCCGTCGAGTCGAAGCCCTTCGCCGCGACGACGATCTCTGCGCCGCTTGCGTTCGGGATCACCAGGTCGCACGGCGCTGAGCGATCGTTTCGGCCGGTGAACCGTGTCCGCGGGAACTTCTCCCCCGGAGTACTCGCCGGGTGGAACGCCGCGTCGCCTACGTGCAGCAGGAACCCGTCATCGGTGTCGAGCAGCACGTCAGCATGTCCGTCTGCGTGACCGGACAACGGCAGCAACCGGATCGTGTTCGGCAGCCCGGTCAGTGTGAAGGTCTCCAGGCGGTGCCGCGGCTCCACCCCCCGACGCCCACCCCGGCCCCTCAGCCAACAGTCGCAGCGATGCCGAGAGGCCACTTGCGGCGCCTACGAACCGGCGCCTTCGCCACGACATCTGCACTGACCGCCGTGAGGTTCTCGGCCAGGAGTGGCTCCATCTCGCTCCTCGGAGACCGCGTGGCGCGACGCCCGATCCAGGCGACGTGATCGGCGGCGTCGTGAAGGGTGTTCTGAGAATGTGCCTTAACCTTGATCAGTTTGAGCGGACAGTCGATCGTCGCCATTGCGTCTTCCAGCCGGTTGCGCACTTCGATGTCGATTCCCCGATCGAGGCGCGGCTGGCGGTTGCTCTGCAAGCACCAAGCGGTGGCTAGCGCGTCGAAGCTGTCGATCAGGATGACGGCGCGGCGCGGTGCGAGTTCGACGACCGCCTCCAGTGCGAGGATGACCGCCTCAAGCTCGGCGGTGGCCGCGTGAAAGCGCCGAACCCCAGTCCTGAGGCACACATCCCCGCGAGTACTCACTGCTGCCGCACCCCAGTGCCCTTCGGGATCGACCGAACCATCAACAGCGAAGGTGAGTCGGCGCCCGATCGGCGTGTCCATCTGGATTGCGGCCTCGGGGAACCAGGGCTCGGACAGCGGTATCGCTGCGTCGTCACGTTGACAAGCGCAGGTGACCGAGTCGGCGTCCTCGACGCACGTTCCGGGATCGATCAGACCACTTGAGGTGCTGTGCATGCCGAGACTATGGGCAAGGGCACTGACAATTTTGGCCGGGCACCGAAGGATGCGAGGTATGAGGCGCACTCCGTCTCAGTCCCAGTACCCGCCGCCGTACTCCGCGCCGCGACTGGTCTGGCGGTTGTCGATCACGTCCTCGTCGATGACGCCGCCGCTGTTTGCATCACGAGCCAGCGACCGCGCGATAACGCGCTGCGCGGCCCGGTCGGAGCTGAACCAGGCACGACGCGCGGGCTGCCGGTACGCCGTGTCGGAGTACGCCTTCCAGTGCGGTTCGAGGCCGCGCACCGGTACCCACCGGCAGCGCGATTCGACGCAGTCTCCTGCGACGGCTCACCGGTCGTCGGCAGGCCGTCGGTGTCCATGCAGACGGTCTCCTCGTGCGACGTCGGGTGGCCGTGCAGGTCCGCTATGGTGACGTCGCCGATCTCAGTGACCGGATACCAGCGGCCGACGAGACGACCTGCCCCGTAGCACGCTTCACAGCCCAGCCAGGCCGATGGAACTCCTTGTGCGGTGACCGCGACAAACGGTCGCTGGGTCATCACTGAGCCCCCTCGTCGTCGCCAATCCAGGGCATGCACGTTTCCAGGTCGTCGTAGTCGATCGATTCGCCGGTGACGAGGCGGTGCTGTTCGACGGCGTATTCGAGCTGCGACGGGTTGATCCGGTGCGTGCAGCCGCGCACCCCGGTGTCATCACGGTCGGTGACCACGATGGCTCGGCCGAACGGCACGGTGACGCCGATGGCGCGCAAGACTTCTCGCGCGACGGCTTGGCTGGTACTGACGGTCACAGACATACGTTCCTCCTCGAATCGGATTCGAAGAGGCCGGTGGCTGCGGCTGCGCCGCTGCGGCGAAATGCCAGCACCCCCGCACCGGGGCTCGGTGCGGGGGTGCTGGTGGGGTCAGGCGGTCAGGAGGTCGCGCAGTTCACTCAAGGGCAGGGTCGCCAGCGGCTGGTCGCCGGCGTAGCGCCGCTGGAACGGCGCGCCGTCGGCGGCGAGGCCGGTCAGGGTGATGTCGCTGCCGTGCCGCTCGATCCGGTCGATGGTGACGGCGGTCTCGTCGGCCTCGGGGTAGATCGTGTCGCCGGGCAGGGCGCGCCAGGCGGAGCGGGCGAAGGGGGTGTCGATGTAGGACATGGGATTTCTCCTTGTGATGGTTGTGAGCGGCGCGGTTTCGCCGGTCAACCCTCCCCATGGCCCGGGCTCCGCCCGGGCCGGACCCGCGCGTGATGCGCCGCAGGCGCTCCGGGCGAAGCCCGGCCCCCTGGATAGGGCGATGGCGTCGGCGAAGCCGGCGCGCCCGGGCGCAGCCCGGTGGGTGGTGTGTCAGCGGGTCCGGCACGGGATCTCGTGGCGGAGAAAACGAACACCCCCCGCACCGACTCGGTGCAGGGGGTGTTCGACGCAGGTGGTGCGGACCATCACGACCGCACTGCCTACCTCTCATCGTGGCGGGGCCTGCGGCCCCGCGCCACAGGTCGGTCCGGTGCGTTGCGCCCGGTACCCGACGTTGCGGCAGGCGACCGAGCACCAGCGTCGGCGGCGGCCGGTTCGTGGCTGCCGGATGATCGCGGTGCAGGCCGGACAGCGAGTCGGGGCAGCCTGGGTTTCGTCGCGAACCGGGGTACCGTGCGATGAAACTCGATTGCTCCAGACGACCTCTGTTCGCTGCTGTAGGGCACCGCTCTGCGAGGTCGTCGCGGTGATCTCGTGTCTGTACCAGCCGGCGTCGGTCAGTCGGCGGTCCCAGAGCCCGCCGGCATAGCCGGAGACGACGACCGCCGCGTCGGACGCGAGGGCGGCGTCGATCAACTCCGCGTGATCGGCGCCGGTCATGTCGACGGCGTAGGGCGGGTGGACGTAGAGGAGGCTCGTCCGGTGCACTCCGTAAGCCCGGACGACATCGACGGCGGGGCGGCACTCCAGCGATACGTCGGCGAGCCGCGCGGCCGCCGGGGCGATGCGACCCGCGTACCGGCGCAAACGCACCGGCATCGTCGGGGTCTCTGGCCCTGCGTCGTACCGCCAGCCGGTGCTGGTGCGCGACCCGGCGCGGCCCTGGGTGAGCGCGACGGCGACTCGGCGGGCGACTTCGAGTTCGTCGAGATCGTCGGTGATCGTCCAGGCGAGCTCACGCTCGGCGCGGCTGTGCGGTGTGAGAGTCACGACGCGCTCAAGGTCGTCGTGACGATCGCGCAGGACGCGCCAGAAGGTGATGAGGGATTCGTCCAGGTCGTTGACGGTCTCTTGGCGGCTCGGAGGCTTGGCGAGCAGCACGGACAGGCCGCCACCGCAGACCTCGACGTAGTGCCGGTGTGGCGGGAAGAGGTCGACGATCTGCTGGGCAATCCGGGCCTTGCCGCCGAAGTAGGTGATTGGGGACGGGGTGGTGGTCACGGTCATCGTGGCCTCGGGACGAGAATGTCGTGGATTGATCGCATCGCCCCTTTGGGATCCGGAGCGGCGCTGTAGACCACCAACTCGTAGTAGTCGGGATCATCGATCTTCAGCGGCGGTAGCGGATGTTCGCGCAGCCGGACCACCGCCATTCCTGCGTTCAACAGGTCGCGCGACTTCTCGGTGTCGAGATCGGCCTTATCGGCGTGCCAGTAGCTCCCGTCGTACTCGATGGCGACCTCGCGGCCGTCGATGCTGACCAGGATGTCCACCGTCCAGGAGGTGGCTCTGACGAAGTCGTCACTGCGCACGCGCCGTCCGGAAACGGCGTCTCCGAACACCTCTCGCGCCGCGGCGAGATGATCCAGTTCGACCCGGGACTTACCGACGACCTGGCATTCCGGGCAGGTCGAGCCGCACACCCGAGACACCGAAGTGGCAGACCACTGGTGCGCCGGGTCCTCCGGGCAGAGCCACTCGACAACTCGGTCGTCGGTCGGCCGGATGTGCCAGGGCGTGAGCGCGTTGGCCGGGCTCCATTCGGCGGCGAGCTCGGGATAGTGGTACGCGAGACTGTCGAGAACGGTGTCGCACTCGGGGCACCGTCGGCGGGTGTACTTGTCGCGCTCGCGCGGAGTCTGCTGCCACTGGTGTCCGCAGTTCGGATCGAGCCACCAGGCCATGCGGCGTGACTCCGGGCTGGCCTGCGTGGCGGTCCATCCGCCATTGCGCGTGGGGTGCCACTGAGCGGCGATCTCCGGGCTCAGTCGCGGAACATCGGCATCACGGGCAGCCTTGCGAGTGGCATTGGCCCGGCAGTACTGACAGCCTCGCTCCAACCAACCGATCGGGGAGATCTTCGGGTGGTGACCGTTTGCGCAGCGGAAGTTGTACATGCCACGCGGTTGGTACCCGCCCGGGTACCCCGGGTTGTGTGTGCCGTCGAGCACCGGGACCAGGGCCGGCGGCGTCGGATCGGCCCACGCTGCGAGTAGTTCGGGCACGTCCATGACGGTCAGGCCCTCGTAGGAGGCCAGCCACTGGTCGCGTTCGCGATCACGAATCTCCCTGCACTGCGGACAGCGCGGCAACCGGGTCATCTCACGGAGCACCTCGGTGAAGGTGTGGCCGTAGTCCGGGCACCTCCATGCTGCGTGCTTGGGCGATCGGAGCTTGGCTATCTGCCACAGCTTCTCGTCGTTGGCTTCGTGGTCCCACCAGGAGACGGCCTCGTTGTCGGAGAGGTGGAGCAGGTTGGCGCTGTTGTCCTTGGGTGTCGGCGCCGGCGTCGACCGCTTCGGGTTGCGCTGGCAGGTGCAGCCCCAGCCCATGTCGCCGATCCTCTCGGCGCTGATCTTCCCGCAGGTTCCCAGGCAGCGGGTCAGGTGAGGGTCGTCAGGCAGCGACGGATCGGTCAGTGGGCGGATGTACTCCAGGCCGGCGGCCGCAGCGAGCGCCCGCACTTCGTCGAGGTCGACCGGTGCCAAGCCCTGACCGCTCATCGCCCTGGCGCCCTCGGCCCAGTCCGTCCAGAAACAGGCTCGGCAGACCGGCTCCCTGATCGCGAGCTTCTCCAGCGCGTACTCCAGACGGATGTGGGTGGCGACACCGCACTTGAGACACCGCATCAACGTCCACGAAGTGCGCTTGAGCACGGGCTCCAGCGGCTTCAGGTCCGCGCTGCGCAGAATCTCGGAGATGTGGGCGTGGCACCAGGCCGGCCGCTTGTACGCGCGGAAGGCGGCAGGCTCGGCGCAGCCCTCCGCGGCGCAAGGGGTCGTCTTGGGCGGCATGGCGCTCCTCGTCTGGTCCGGACACTGGAATCAGTCTATCGAATCGTATAGCGATAATGTATGTTATCGACCAATCATTCTGGGTACGCTGGACACATGGACATCGAGCTGTACGAGGGCGCCCGGACCGAGGATCTGATCGCACCGGCGCGGGTGCCGGCCGCGGTGGTGCGCGCGGCGGTCGACGACGCGCGCAGCCCGGTTCCGACGGACGTGCATCGGTCGGTGGCGCTGGCGGTCGCGCGCGGGTCGGAGAAGACGGCGAAGTTGAGGCTCGAAAGGCTGGCCCGCGTGGTGATGGCGACCGGACAGGTCGACTCCCCGGCGGCGGCATGGGCGACCGACTGGAGCGCGCTACCGGACGAAGCATTCGAGACGCTCGACCGCTCGATCGGCACGACGTGGGGCGCGGCGTCGACGCGCAATGCGATGAGGGACCCAGTCAGAGCGGTGGTGCGCGGCTGCCGCGACGCGGGACTCATGACGCATGATCGGGCGACGGTGGCGCTGAGCGCGCTGCGGCCGGAGAAGATCGGCCGCGACGAGGAGAAGCAGGCACGCGGCCACATCGATGCTGCGACGGTCAGGGCCGCGTTCGCGGCGATGGCCGCCGACGAGTCCCCTACCGCTCGCCGGGACGCCGCGCTGATCGCGCTGCTGGTCGGGGCCGGCCTGCGGCGCGAGGAAGCGGTGATACTGGACCTCGCGGACCTGGACGGCGCGCGCGAGACGCTGGTGGTGACGGGCAAAGGTGCGATGGTCCGGTCGGTACCGCTGGCACCGGGCGTGCGCCGGGCGCTAGTCGCGTGGCTGGAGGTGCGCGGCGAGGACGACGGCCCGCTGCTGACGCCTATGAGCAAGACGGTGCCGCGGGTGGCCGAGACCGGTCGACGGCTGTCGGTGAACGCCGTCGCGGCCGCGGTCAAGCGGCGGTTCGCCGGTGAGGACGAGGCTGTGCGGCCGCACGACCTGCGAAGGACTTTCGTCGGAGACCTTCTCGACGCCGGCGCGGACCTGTCGTCGGTCTCGAAGATCGTCGGTCACACCTCACCGTCGACGACGGCCGGCTACGACCGGCGCGGGATCGAGGCCCGGCGCGCAGCGGTGGAGAAGCTGTCGGTGCCGTTCGTGTAGCGGTTCGCGACGTGTAGGAATGTCGCAGTCGACGGCTACGGTGATCGGCACTCAACCAGATGGAGACCAGATGAACGACGAGATCAAGGTGCCGGTGGCACTCACCGCGCACGGCGACGGAGCGTTGGCGCGAGCGGTGGCGTGGTGCGGACAGCACATGGGCTCAGGCGAACGGGTCGCCCTGTGGGTGCCGTTGAAGAAGAACCTGCGGGGCAACGCGGAGCTGTCCGCGTTCGTCAAGCGGTCAGGGATCGAGGTCATCACCGGGCGAGGCTTCCAGACGCAAGGGCACCCCGGTCCGCTGATCATGCTGGCACCCCGGGTGGAGTCGATCGACGAGCAGGTGGAGTACTCGCGGCAGATGACGGCGCTGTTCGTGATCGGCTGGGGTCCGGAGGAGCACCGCGCATGGGCTGAGCAGGTGGGCGCCGAGATCGTCCCGCCGGCACCGTGGGACGCCTGACGAGATCCAAAGTGCCTGCCGCGACACCGTCACGGCGAAGTAGTAACCACCCCGCTTTCACGCACAGCGGAGGCGATTCGTGTTGTCGCCCTGGGCACACCCTGGTGGGGCGAATCTACGTTCGAGAGCTGAGGCCCATCGCCTCGCTGATGGCGTCATCGACCATCGGGATCAAAGAGCGGAACCGACGCGCTAGGTCTGCGAGCGCCTCGTCAGTCCATTCTCCAGCCGTATCGAACGAGGGGGCGTCACCCTTCTTGCCCTTGGCTCGCTTCATCGTCATTCGGATCCGTCCGTAGCCAAGGAACAGGCCGTGGACGATCGAGTGGCGAAGTGGCAGCAACTTTCTCATCTCGTCGGCGATCGGTTGCAGCGATGGGTCGCCGATCCTCTCGACGGCCTTGACGAGCGTCTCGCCGCTGGCCCACCATGACGGATCGGGGGCGCTCAGACCTGTGCGCAGGACGATTAGCTCACCGATGAGGTTCTCGACCTCGGCGGCCTCCAGCACGACGTAGCCGATGCGCATTGCCAACTCTTCGGGGTACCGGGATTCGTCACTCATGGAGCCGAGTATCTCAGCGTGCGTCGGTTGTCGGACGTTCACCGGGGGGCGTGTCAGATGGTCTGTGTAAGTGCTCCTCACGGAAGGATCGCAGGGCATGACGAACACGATGGAGCAGGGTGTCGATGGGGCGGGAGAGACGCCTGACGGCGCTGCTGAGGGGCTGGCGCATCAGCTGCGGTCGGCGGAGTCGACGGCGGATGTTGCGGCGGCGTTGAAGGCTTCCGGCGCGGTCGATGGGCTGCTGGAGCAGATCGACGGCGGTGAGTTGCAGCTGACCGGCGACGGTGGGCTGCTGTCGGGCTTGCTGAAGCTCGCGTTGGAGCGCGGACTGCAGGCGGAGCTGTCGGATCACCTCGGCTACGAGAAGGGCGATCCGGCTGGCCGGGAGCTGCCGAACGCCCGGAACGGGTCGTCGCCGAAGACGCTGCAGACTGAGGTCGGGCCGGTGGAGTTGGCGGTGCCGCGGGACCGGGACGGGTCGTTCACCCCGCGGCTGGTCCCGAAGGGCCAGCGCCGCCTCGGCGGCCTCGATGACATGATCATCTCCCTGTATGCAGGTGGAATGACCTTGCGGGACATCCAGTTCCACCTTCACAGTGTGTATGGGACGGAGATCTCCCCGGAGACGATCAGCAAGATCGTCGACGAGATCTCCGACGCGGTCCTGACCTGGCAGAATCGCCCGCTGGAGGCGTTGTATCCGGTGATCTACCTGGACGCGATCATCGTGAAGGTCAAAGATGGTGGGCATACCCGCAACAAGGCCGCGCACATCGCCGTCGGCGTCGACATGGCCGGCATCAAGCACGTCCTGGGGATCTGGGTGCAGCAGACCGAAGGCGCCTCGTTCTGGGCCGGGGTGTGCGCGAGCCTGGCCAACCGCGGCGTGAAGGATGTGCTGATCGTGTGCTGCGACGGCCTGACCGGGTTCCCCGAGGCGATCGCTGCGACATGGCCGCACACGACGGTCCAGACCTGTGTGGTGCACCTGATCCGCGCCGCCCTGCGGTTCGTGTCCTACAAGGACCGCAAGGCCGTCGCCGCCGCGCTCAAGGACGTCTACCAGGCCGTTGACGCGGACGCCGCGAAGGCCGCCCTGGACGCATTCGCCGCGTCCGAGCTCGGGGTGCGGAATCCCTCGGCGGCAGCGACGTTCGAGCGGGCGTGGGCCGAGTTCATCCCGTTCCTGGCGTTCCCGCCCGAGGTGCGGCGGGTGATCTACACGACCAACAGCATCGAGTCGCTGAACTACCAGCTGCGTAAGATCATCAAAAACCGTGGCCAGTTCCCGAACGATATGGCGGTGGTGAAGCTGCTGTGGCTGGCGATCTGCGACATCGAAGACAAACGCGCCCTGGCCCGGGCGAAGGAACGCGGAAAGCGCGGCAACCGCAAGGCCCTCGGCCGGCTCGTCGAAGGCCAGGTGGTGACCAACTGGAAGAAGGCCATCGAGCAACTGTCGGTGGTCTACCCGGACCGCATCAACCAGCACCTGTAAGCACGGCTAACAGAAATCAGGAATCAGGCACTTACACAGAAAACTTGACAAGCTCCCGCCTCGGCCGGTTGACCCCGGTCGAATACGAGACGATCATCAACACAGCCGCCTTAGCGGCATGACACCGACACTGTCACCCGATCGTGCACCAGTCCCCTTGTCACCACGACTCGCATCACCCGTGGACGTCCACCAGTGATTCAAAGTGAGCCCGGTCCCCCTGTAGAGCTGGATGATCGTGATCCCGTATCTCCCCCGCGAACAGCTTCCGCCGGGGCACTCGTTATACCCGGCGACGACCTTGCCAATGCGCTCACCATCCGCGGTGACTTCGGTGTTGGTGTGTTCAGTGCAATGCCCCGCCGTCACGATGTACAAGCCATCCGAATCGCTCGCGAAGTACCCGACACTGCAATTGTTCCCAGCGGCCATCGTGATCGTGTCACCGGGGCTGAGCTCCCACCCCGCATGCGCGACCGCGGGCACCAGACCCACGACTGCGGTCGCGGCGACAGCGCCACTTACCACCCGGCGACGAACCTTCGACATCGACCCACGGATCATCAGCGTCCTCATTGTGTGCACAGTTCTCTGTTTTAGAGAACGACCACGAGAACCATAGCCGATTTTGGTCTAGTTGATATCGGCGTAGTGCTAGTCACTCTGGTTGTAGCTGCTCAGAGCGGCTTTAGTTGCTTCGTCATGAGCCCTACTCGAACCCCGAAGCCGCCGCAGGATGCCGCCCTCGCCGAGTTCGGCGCACGTATAAGAGCCCGCCGGACGGAACTCGGCCTGTCCCAAGAGGCCGCGGCCCGCCACACGGGGATTCACTGGACGAACTACGCACGCGTAGAACGCGGCCAACAGTCCCCGCGCGTGCAGCTCGTCCTGAAGATCGCGCGTGGCCTCGACACCACACCGGGCGCATTGATGGATGGGCTCCCCTTAGGCGACGACGAGACCGACTAGCCGCTGCGCGATGGGCATGGGCATGGGCATGAACATGGGGATCAGACGACAACCCGCACTGCGTCGGCACCGAGACTCGAGCACTATCGGTGCAACCGACACCTAGGTACGGAAATGTCACGAAGCTGCGGGTTCAGCCCGGGCCAGCGTGACCTCGAATTACGCCCTCAGCCCCTAAGCACCACTTACCCCTCCCGCGGATTCCCGTACCCGCGGTCGAGATCCTCTGGAACGGGCTCGTCGGCAGGAGGAGTGGAACCGTCAGGCCGCTGCGGAGCAGGCCGAACTCGACCGGATCGCCGCCGCCGTGGCCGCCGAGCGCGCGGATGACTGCGCTCGTTGATTCTCCCCAGTTCTGCTAACTGAATCTCCCCACTTGTGTGCATCCGCCAATGATGGGCGGGCCTCCCCGTGATGCTGGTGGTCTCTGACCACGCACCAGCCTTCGAGGGAGGCCCGCTTATCTCATGCTCACACAAGGAGAGACCGTGGAAGCACATGCCCTGCGTACGCAGGGGTGGACGATCTCAGCGATCGCCCGTCATCTGGGACGGGACCGCAAGACTGTCCGGAATTATCTGAACGGGGTGACCGAGCCCGGTGTCCGTCACCGGGAGGTCGATCCGTTCGACCAATACGTGGAGTACGTCACCGCCCGCCTGGTTGAGGATCCGCATCTGTGGGCGCAGACCCTGTTCGACGAGCTGCGCGATCTTGGCTTCGTCCAGTCGTATTCGTCGCTGACGCGGCAGATCCGGGAGCGTGGCCTGCGGCCGGTGTGCCCGGCCTGCGCCACCGCAACCAACCGGCCGAACGCGATCATCGAGCACCCGCCCGGCGAGGAGACGCAGTGGGATTGGCTGGATCTGCCGGATCCGCCCGTGTCGTGGGGGTGGGGCAAGACCGCGCATCTGTTGGTCGGCACGCTGGCCTGTTCGGGTCGGTGGCGGGGCTACCTGGCCCCGAACACCACCCGCCCGCAGGTGATCGCCGGCCTGGATCGGATCACCCGCCGTCTCGGTGGGGTGACCCGCGATTGGCGGTTCGACCGCATGAGCACGGTCTGCCATCCCGCATCCGGGGAGTTGACCACCGAGTTCGCCTCTGTCGCCAAGTATTACGGCGTTGCGGTGAAGATCTGCCCACCCCGCGCGGGGCACCGCAAAGGCGTTGTGGAGGGCGAGAATCGGAGTATCGCGCAACGCTGGTGGCGGACCCTGCCCGATGAGCTGACCCCGGAGCAGGCTCAGGCCTCCCTCGATGAGCACTGCCGGGTCCGCGCCGATACCCGGATGCGAGCCACCAAGAACGGGAAGTCATCGGTGCTGACCGTCGCGGCCAGCGAGCCCCTGCAGCCACCGCCGGCAGCGCCGTACCCGGCGGTGCTCACCGAGCTGCGGAAAGTCCCACGGCAGGCACTGGTGGCCTGGCGGGGCAATCAGTACTCGGTGCCGCCGGAGCTGGCGATGAGCGAGGTCACCGTCACCGAGCGGCTCGGCGACCAGCATATCGACATCGCCACCACCTCAGGGATTGTCATCGCCCGTCACCGCCTGGCCGCCGCGGGGACCGGGGCGCAGGTCCGTGACACCGTGCACGTGAGCGCGCTCAACACCGCGGCGACGGCCGCCGCCTCCGCCGGCAACGGCGGGCGGCCGCACCGCCGCAAACAGCGTATCCCTCCCGGGGAACGATCCCGCGCTGCGGCACAAGTCCTGCGGCAGAACACCTCTCACACCCCCAGCCAGCCAGCTTCTCATCACACCACAGCATCCGATGACGCCGTGGTGATCGATCTCGCCGCCTACGAGGCGGCCGCACAGAACAGGAACACCCTCCCATGACCACCAACACCACCAGTACGAGTAACGCGGCGTCGTTGTATCAGCAGCTCCGTGGGCATCTCGCGATCCTCAAACTCGACGCCGCTGCAGCAGCACTCCCCGGAGTTCTCGAGACCGCGAGCGCCGAGAAGTGGACCATGACCGCGACATTGGAGCACCTCCTCTCAGTGGAGGTCGACGCCACCGAAGCCCGACGCCTGGCCGGCCGGATGCGGTTCGCATGCCTGCCCACCGGTGCCACGCTCGACGACTTCGACTTCGATGCCGCCCCCGGGCTCGACCAAGCCCTGATCCGCGAGCTCGGGACCTGCGCCTACCTCGAATCCGCGACCAACGTGATGCTCGTCGGACCACCCGGCACCGGCAAAACACACCTCGCAGTCGGACTCGCGCACGCCGCCGTCCACGCCGGCTACCGCACCTACGTCACCACCGCCGCCGACCTCGCCGCCCGCTGCCACAAAGCAGCCATCGAAGGCCGCTGGTCGACGACCATGAGATTCTTCGCCGGACCGACCCTGCTCGTCATCGACGAACTCGGCTACCTCCCACTGCCCGCCGAAGCCGCATCCGCACTGTTCCAAGTTGTCGCACAACGGTATCTGAAAACATCCATAGTCATCACCACCAACCGATCCGTCTCCGAATGGGGCGAAGTCCTCGGCGACACCACCGTCGCCGCCGCCATGCTCGACCGACTCCTCCACCGCTCCGTCGTCCTCAAACTCGACGGCGACAGCTACCGACTCCGAGACCACCACGCCCGCAACGAAACCCAACGCACAGCAATCGCACCCAGCCGACGACCGCTACAATAGCCCCGCACCCAGGTGGGGAATTTCGATGAGCATAACTGGGGACTTTCGATGAGCCTGGTCACGGAGTGGGAACGCCAGCAGCCCGCACCACCACGCCGGGTATACGTCAAGACGGAGACCGTGCAGGTGACCGACCGCGGCGATCTGCAGCGCGCGATCCAGCAGTGCATCCGCGACAACGACGGCGGCATCTTCGGGGCGGGGCTGGTTCCTGATCCTCCGCAGGTGACCGCGGACGGCCTGGGTGCGAACATCAACTTCTTCCGCGAGGAGTAGGCGCGCGGGGACACTTCGCTGCGGGTGGTCAGGGAACCCAGCGCCCACTGCGGCGACGCCGACGGCGGGCGCAGCTTGGGCTCATCGCCTACCTCTGGAACTGGAGCACATCCCCCGGTTCGCAATCGAGCACGCGGCAGATCGAATCGAGAGTGCTGAATCGGACCGCCCGAGCGCGTCCATTCTTGAGCACGGCAACATTCGCCGGTGAGATGCCGACGGCGTCGGCGAAGTCACCCACCGACATCCCCCGCTCAGCCAAAAGGACGTCGAGGTTCACCCGGATCATCAGATCACGCCCTCGAGTTCCAGCCTGGCGGCGACCGCGTCGTTGAACGCCTCGCACAAGATCGCCACCGCCAGCGCTGCGGCAGCCGCGCCGGCGACCACCGCGACCGCCGCGGCGTATAGGACCGGCGGGGCGCCGTCACCGACGAACCACATCGACAGCAGCATCCAGATGCCCGGCAACACGAGCAGCGACGCCGCGACGCTGATCGTGCGCAGCCACCGGCGAGTCCCCGAAGCGAAGACCGTCCCCGCGAAGAAGCGGTCCGCGAGCTTCCACACCGACACGGTGATGGCCTCGATGGCGAGCAAGGCGATCACACCGACGGCGAGCCCTACCGTCGCCAGTAGCTGCTCGGGCGAACCGGCGAACTTCGTCACGTAGACCCCGAAGGCAATGACCTGCGCGCACAACGAGCCGACGAAGAGGACGAGCAGGCAGGCCTTGAGAGGAATCTTCCACATCATCATGCATTGATTATCGATAGATCTCTATCGATTGTCAATCGCTCGAGGTTGCGGCCGCCTCTGCCACCGCCGTGCCTGCTCCCGAGCAACGGGCGTTCCGGTGTGCGCTGCGGGTATCGCGGTGCTTACGGAAAGACGAACCACGGAAGGCGCAGAGGGCTGCGACTCGAGCGGCAGACGGCGCGCCTACACGCACCCAATCGCTCCGCCTGCGGCACCGATGCGCAGCGGGCCACACCTCATCGCGTCACGCCGGCCGTACCGCTCGATCATCCAGGTGAGTCACTCCACGCCGACCGGGTTCGCGGAGTGCACGCGCATCGCCGCGGGCCACCGCGGTGCGCGTGTGGCGGGGTGGCTACGGGCCCTCGGGGTCCGTATCCAAGCCCTCGGCTAGGTCATCGGCGGGATGCTCGTTCATTCGCTGCGAGAAGCCGCGCAGCCACCGGATCCCGAAGAAGACGACGCCGGCGAGGGCGCCGCCGAGGAGCGCTTCACCCATCACTCAGCCCCTCGACCTCCCGCCGGATCGCTTCGGCCTCGGCCTCCGGGGTGAGCGCGCCGCCGCCGGAAGACCTGTCGAACTGGGCCATGCAGCTGGCCAGTGAAGACGACCGTCGTGATTTCGTCCGCCGGGTGGTGCGAGACACATTCCCCACACTTCGCACGGAGGTACTCGCGGCTACGACCCTGGCCGGGATCCCCGGAATTCTGCTGGACGAGACCCACGTGAAGTTGGGCGGCAGACCCGAATGGCAACCTGACGACGACACCTGAACTGACGGGGCGCTCAGGCGTCAAGTCTCAACTCTGCCGTTCCTCATGTGATCTTCTCCGGCTCGAAGTCATCCGCCAGCCGCCACGAACCTACGCCCGGTGGCCGCTGTTCGACCCGCCAATCGAGGTCGAAGGTCCACGGCTCGTCGAACGTGTCGCCCGGCCCTAGACCGTCACCTCCTCCGTCACCCGTCCCCGTCACCGCCCCGCCGCACCCGGCGCGTGGTGGGGTCGGTCGCGGGGTGGGGTGGGTCGCGGCGACCTGCACGGCGGTGGATGAGCAAGCGGTGAGCAAAGGTTGAACAAGATTCCGGCCCTCACCGCGTCGTTTCCCCAGCTCACGGCGGTGATCGCCCCAGTCTGAGGCCCTGGGTGAACAAAACTCAGCTACCCGGCGACCCTTGGAGACCTTGTCCAGTATGTCCGTTTCACTGTCACCGATTCGGACATATTGGACAGCTTCTAGTTTGCTGGCCTCTTCTCGATGAGTTTGTTCACCCGTTTCAGGGGTTCAGAGGGTCCGACACCGCCTCCCACCAGCCACTTCTCCGGCGCGAGACCCAGAAGTTTGTTCACCCCTTGCTCAACTTTGCTCACCCAGCGAGCCTCTGACCTGCGCAAACGCAGAAGCCTCTTCAACGTTTGTTCACCCGTTTGCTCACCCGACACAACGCCGAGCGGCGCCGAGACGAAGAACCGCCCCGTCACCCGAAGGCAGGGGTCGCGAACTTCGCCGCGTGCATCTCCTCCAGGAGCGCGAGTCCGTCCTCGCTCCACCGCACGCCGCGCACGCCGGCCTTGATCTTGCCCCTGGCCTCGATGCGGGTGACGCCGCGGAGCTGCTCGACCAGCATCGCAGCGACGACGCGGGTCGAGCCGGGCGAGGCGTGCTTCTGGTCGGTGTCCAGGCCACGGTAGTAGTCCCACAGCGGGAAGATGTCGGCGCTGAGGAGCACGTCCTCCGCGTTCTTGGTGACCTCGAACGCGAGGTCGCAGAAGCCGCTCCAGGTGCTGGACGCGGCGAGGGTGGCCTGCGTCCACTCCTCGATCTCGGCGGGGACCTCGGCCAGCCCCTCGGTGACGTACATAGCCCAGCCTTCGAGCAGCCAGTTCAGCACTCCGGAGGCCTCCTCAGCGACGATCGCGGCGGCGAGCCCCGAGATGATCGGCGGGTGGCCAGGTTCGCCGAACGCGACCTCGAACCTGGCCACGCGGAGTCGCCGGCGCATCGCCTGCATCGCCGACGGAGGCCACTGCAGGCGATTGTTCGTCATCAGGCACAGCGTGTGGCTGAGATCCCACTCCGTCTGATCCTGCCCGCAGAGGCGGGCGCTTCCGCGGCCGCCGCCGGAGAACTTCTTCACCCGGTCGACGTTGAGCTGCTGGGGTGGAACCTCGTCCGCCGTGGCGAAGCGCGCGCCGCGCAGCGGCATCACGTCGGTGGAGTGGTTGTTCATGCCGGCCAGGGTGAACACGCTCGTCTGCAGGGTGGCCGCGTAGTCGCCGAACACGGCGGTGAGCACGTCGACGACGCCGCCCTTGCCGTTGCCACCCTGGCCCTCGAGCACAAGGACCAAATGCTCCTCCTGGAGTCCGAAGAGCGCCTGACCGTAGGCCTTCTGCAGCCAGCGGCGCACCCCCTCGCTGGGCAGCGCGTCCGCGAGGAGCTTGTCCCACCGCGGGCAGGTGGCCGCCGGATCGTAGGCCGCGCCCATCAGCTTCGTGACTCCCGCCGTGGGGTCCGGGGTGGTGGCGGTGACCGCCGCCTCCGGATTCTTCGAGAGGTGCAGGTAGGCGCCGGGAGTTGCGATCACCTCGGGCCGTGAGTCCAGCGCCTCGGTGCGGATCTTCACTCGCGGGTTCGAGGCGAGCTGTGCGACGACCGCGTTCCTGGTGCGCGTTTCTTCCGCCTTGGCCGGCACCTCGACGGCGAGCTGCTCGATCCGCACGCCGTCGGGGCCGACCAGGTCACCGGTCTCCAGGTCGATCACGAAGCCGTCCCATTCCTTGGCGGCCCGCAACTTCTGCTCGTTGGTGAGCTTCTTCCAGGCCCAAGCCCTGATCTTCCGCTGCCGCTCCGCTGCGTCAGTGGCCTGCCCCTGCCGCTGCAGCAGCGCCTGCACCGCCCCGCGGGCGGCCTCAGCGTCGATCGCCCAGCGGTCCCCATCCCACCCGTACCAGGTCTCGCTGTCAGCGGCGTAGAGCAGTTTGGTTCCCCCGATCGCCGCGGCGACCGCCTGCGCCAGCTGACCATCGGTGGCCTCCACGTCTACGGGGGACGCCGTGGCCCGCGGGCCCGAGACCGCCTCTGCGAGGCTCCGGGTGTCGGCGGGCAGGAGGCCCTGCGCGTAACCCGCGTTCGTGTCGATGGGGGCGGCAGGCGCGAACACTTCCTCCTGAGCCCGCGCCACGTATGCCGGCATGCGCGGATCCACCGGCGGCAGACCGGCGACGGCCGGTGCCGCGTCCGCGTGATGCTTGGGTTCGTCCTCGGTTGCCTCGTGCTCAGGGGCGGGCTCCTGAATCACCGCGAGAGCAGTCGCACCCGCGGTCGGCGCACCCACCACACTGTCGGCACCGATCAGCACCGCACCCGCCTGCGACGTGACGTCGTGCTGCCGGACCCGCATCACCGTCGCTGCGCTGCGCAACCGCTGCGCACGCTGAAGCAGCCCGTCGGCCCCGACCTCGACCTCGATCACGCGGCCCACGCCGGTGCCATCGGCCAGCCGCGTGCCAGTGGTGGGCACGGTCTCGACGCACCCGCCGGCCTGCGCGGCGGCCTCTGCCTCGGCCGCGAGCTCCTCGAGGTTGTCGGCGTCGATGATGTCCAGTTCCTGCTCGCCGCCGAGACGGATGCCGACGCTTGCGGCCACCTTGCTCCGCGACTCGCTGCGCAGCGCGCACGCCAAGTCGAGACGCGAGCAGTGATCGCCCAGGCCGAGCTCACTCTGCATGGTGCCGCTCCAGATGTGTGCCCCGGAGCCCTGCGAGCAGTCCTCGTGAAGTGTGGCGCTCTTGTCGTGGTCCGAGCCCTCCCAGTGCCAGATCACGCACCCGCAGCCGTCCACCTCACCGGTGGGGGTCAGGCGCGGATCGGCCGCCAGCCACTCGGCCCAGGGCACCTGGTCGATCGCGGCGGTCAGCTCGATCGACCGGGCGTCCAGCTCGGCGAGGTCACGCTGAACCTTCGGTGCGAGACACCCGCGGATGGCTTCCAGCCCCTCGGGGCAGCCCTCCGCCGCGGCGTCGAACAGCCACATGGGCGCCTCCGCGATCACCGCGTCCTCGAGGGGCACAGCGAGGTCCAGCGGGCTTCCGGCGTACGCGGAGTATGCCCAACCGGGTGCCTCCGTCAGCTGCGACGGCGGTGCCACGGCGTAGCGGCCGCCGGCGAGCACGTCCATCACGCCACCATCGGCGAGCGGGATCTGTAGGCGGGTGCTCAGGGTGGTGGGGTCGATGCCCTCAGGCACGCGGAGCCAGGTGTGGCTGCCGTGCTGCTTAGGGTGCCCCTCGATGCGGGACTTCGCAGGCGCGACCGTGAGCTGGAACCCGCTGCGCAACACGTGCTGCGTCGCCGGTGCGTTCTCGGCGTCCAGGGCGATCAGGCCGGAGAAGCCGAGGTGCACGCCGATGTTGCCGCCGGACTCGATGTAGGCGAGGGCCTCGTCCACGGTGAGGGCAGGGGCGAGTTGCCACTTGGCGAGCAGCGCCTTCTTGATCCCGGGCTTGAGCGGCATGAGATGCCCGCCGAGCGCGACGATGCGCTCGAGGAGGGCGCGGTCTCCGGTATCGACCTCTCGCGGGGTGCCGGTCTCCGCGGCGGTAGCGGCGACGGCCTGGGCCTGCGCCTTGAGCCCCTCGAGTTGTGCATCGCGCGCCCTCGACGACGCGAGCGGATCGGCGGTCTGGTTCTGCTCGGTCATGCCGCCACCTCCTCGAGCAGGAGGCCGAAGCGCGCAGCGTGCGCCGTCGCCTCATCGGGAAGCGCGAACACGTCGATGGTCGCCCCGTAGAGCCGCCGTGCGGACTCGAACTCGGTCCACGACATGGGCGAGCGAGGGTGGAGGATGTACTGACCGTCGCGGTGGAACGGCGCGTAGGACGCGCCATCGTGGACGGCGCGGGTGACGTGTGCCATGCTGGTCTTGCCTTCCTTGGAGGGGTGGCGAACATGAGCGGGCTGAGGTGTCGGAACCTCGGCCCGTTCGCCGTTTACGGGGTGGATCAGGAGGCGGCAGGGATGCGCGCGTTGGCGAGCATCTCGTCGATCTCGGCCTCGCTCACGAACGTCCGGCTGCCGATGCGGTAGCCCGTGAGCAGGCCGCGTTCGATCCAGCGCGTGATCGTCGGGGGCGTGACGTGGGCGCGGCGAGCGCCGACGGGCCGGGTGATCAGGTCGCTAGGAAGCTGAGTCACGAGTGTTCCTTTCTGTGCGGGGTGTTCGATTTGTGCGGCAGCAGTGTGCACCCAGCCATCCGGATCCGACGACTGAGCCTCCCTTCGCAGGTGGGACGGCGTGTCGTCCCACCCCGCCTGAATCCCGCGACCCACTCCTGACCAGGGGCTACGCCTCCGGGACGGTTTGCTTCCGACTTCTAACCGGTGTCACTTCCCCTGAGTCCGACACCGTGCCCGACCTGCGGTTTCTCTGAACCTTCGCCCGCCGCGGCGGCGCTCAACACGAGCCGACACGCTCACCACGGGATCAGCTACCGTCCACCGCCGGGTGGCGCGGGCGCGCCACCGGCATCGAGCCCGCCGTCCCACCACCAGTGCCCTGCGCCAGGGAAGGAGGCACCCTCCTGGGCGTCGCAACCCCCCTCGCGCGAGACCCTTCCCCCTCCTCCGTTCCTCGGATCAGCTACCCGGAACCGCAGTCCCGCGGTCGGTCTCGGTGTCAGAACCGTGCATGATTTGCCAGTTTGCCTGTGGCGTCCATCACACCTGTAAGGGCGCTGCCGCCGCAGGTCAGCGAACATGCCGCTGTCTCTAGAACCGAGAATCGAGTCACGAATCCTCCAGTCCGGCTGCAGTTTTCGTTGCGCACGGTGCGCACCTGGAGCAACTCTTGAGGCATGCAAAGCCGCATTCGCATCGTCACCGCTACCGTCGGCATCACCACGGCGCTCACCGCACCCGGCGCCGCATCCGCCGCGCCCGATCCCTCCTGCGAAGGCCTCTCGGAGAATCTCAAGCGCGCGTGCGAAGCGGCCGGCGAGGCCGAGCGCGTCTGGGGCGAGGAGGCGAACAAGAACAGCGGCATCGGCGACGGCGTCGCCGACTGGTTCAGCGCCAACGGCGGCCTGATCTGCCTCCTCATCGGCATCGCCGCCGCCATCGCCATCACCGTCACGATCCGGAAGGGCAACGCGGAGGATCGGGAGAAGGCCGCAGCTGCCGAGGCCGCCCGCGGCCGCGCCCTCGCCGCAGCGGATCAGGCGCGCCGACAGCGCGAGGCGGAGCAGGCCGCGCTCGCACAGCTGCCTCCGCGCTCGGAGTTCGATCCGCTCGGCTTGGGCCTACCGGCACCCGCGGTGCAAGTGCCCGCCGTCACGGGCCCGCCCACCGATCCCCAGATCTCGCGCGGTATGCGGCACTGGGCGCCGTGGTGCCTTGGACCCCGGGCACGGCCCTCGCCACCGTGATGACGCGGGCCGGCAGCATCGCCCCCGCGAGACGTGCGTTCGCCGAAGCGTGCGAGCTCGGCCGGCTCGGTGACGTCGACTCCGACACGGGAGTGTTCACGCCCGCCGCCGAGGTCGTGCGGGTCGAACCGACGGCTGACCCCGGCGATGTTGCGCTGGTGATCAGGCCCCGCAGCGTGATGACCGGCGGCGAGCAGATCGATCGGATCCGGACGCTGCTCGAGCGCACCGCCCGCGTCCGCCACGCCGGCCCGGCCGCACGCATTCACGCAAGCGGTGAGTGGGTGGTCGCGCTCTCGAATCGCGACCTCGCTGCCCTGGACCAGAACAGCGGGTCCGCCGCATCGAGCGACAGCGACGACGAGGACTGGTGAGCATGTCCGCCGAGTACGACTTCCTCTTCGAGGGCATCGACGAGCCCACGCCCGAGCCCACCGACGCCCACGAGCCGGCCGACGATGAGGCCGAGCGGGAGCGCGCCGCGCAGGTGGGAGGGCAGGAGCCGGAGACGCCTCGCCTGTCCGGTGCCGCTTGGGTCGCCGACCGGCTGCATGAGGCGATCGAGCCCGTGGCCCCCGCGGGTACACGGATCACCACCGGCGTAGTGGGTGAGACGGTCGCCGCGACGGTGCAGCCGCCCGCCGGAATGAAGGGGAAGCCGATCGCCTCGGCGATGCTCGCGGCGATCGACAGCGCCGGGAATCTCGGTGGCTTCACCGTCGTGCGCGCCGGCGGGAACGCCTTCACACTCCGCCGGGATGGCGTCGGCGTGACCGTCGACGCGTGGGCCTCGCACGGCGGAAAGGCCGGGCGCTTCTACTCCGATCCCGCGTCGCGCGCGGCCGTCTGGGACGCCGCCGGGCTCAGCGTTCCGGGCTCGGTCAAGGACAAGAAGCGGCGGCCGAAGTGCATCGAGTTCTCGGAGGACGGCCGTGGCGGCACCGTCGAGTTGGAGCTGCCCGACGGGCTCACGGTAGAGAACGTCAAGCGGGCTCGTGCGTCCCTGCGACAGAGCCTGAACGCACCTGATCTCGAGGTCGGCGAGCGTGGGGTGCACCCCTTGCTCTCGCTCAACACGAAGTCCCTCGCGGCCGACTTCCCGACCGTGAATCCGATGCGTCCATCGCTGTTCGTGCGGCCGCGGACGTTGGCCGACCGCCACGTCTCCGCCGAGAGTTTCGTGCTCCCGCTGGGGGTACGCGCGGATGGCAGTCCCATCCTGATCGACCAGACGCAGGTGCCGAACGTGGCGGTGTTCGGAGGCACCGGTTCCGGTAAGACGGTGCTGCTGACGTCGATGATCGACGCAGCGCTGATCCAGGGCGCAGAGGTCATCCTCGCCGACGGCAAGGCGGGTAAGGACCTTCGTCGCCTTGCGTTCTCCGGCCGCAACGGGATCGTCGCCTACGCGGCCGGTAGTGAGGCTGCCCTGCATCGCGTAGTGGCGTACTGCGCCGACGAGTTTGCCCGCCGCAAGGCCCTGCAGGAACGGCTGCAACGCGAGGGCGTCGAGTACCGGCCGACAACCCTGCTGCTGGTGTTCGACGAGTGGGGCAGCTGGATCCACGACCTCGTGTCGGCGAAGGGCGAGAAGGCCGAGGCCGCCGCCGAAACGGTGGCACGGATGGAGTATCTCGCCGCCCAGTCGAGGGAGCTGAAAATCCATATCCTCCTCAGCGGCCAGCATTCCTATGTCAGCGCCGTGAGCGGCACGCTGCGCGAGAACATCAAGACGCTCGTCGTGATCGGCCCGCCTTCGAAGCAGCACCTCGAGTCGCTGTTCGAGGGACCGAAACGTGAGCAGGCCAAGCAGCTCGGCGCGCAGGTCAGCCCCCGCACCAAGGGGCGCGGGATCTTGGCCGACAGCTCCGGCGACGGCGATGTGAAGGTCTCAATGTTCCAAGGGTTCTTCAACGCGCCCGGGCCAGCCGCCGACGCGATGACCGCAGCGATCGAGGCAGCTCCGCGTCTGCGTCGGTTCGCGTTCCGATTCCCTCGCGGCGACGAGCCCGGAGCAGATGGCTCGTGGCAGAGCTGGACACCCGTCACCGATCCGTCGAGTGACTCGCTGCCCGTGGTCCTCCTGGACGACCGCGACGGCCGACCGCTCCGCGACGCGGCGATCTTCGACCCGACCAGCCGGAGCTACGCACCCGGCTCAAAGCCCCTGAGCGCCACCCACCTGAACGCCAACTGACTCACGAAGGAGACCCACCATGACCCAGTATCCGACCATCCCCACCACGCTCAAGCGGGCCCCGACCCCGTCCAATCTCGCTGCCTCCGCCGACCTCTCGCGCACCGCCGCCCGTGAGGCGGTCCGCTGGATCGGCCGGGCCACTACTGCGCTCCACGCGCTCAGCGAGACCACGCACCCTTCCACCGCGCAGATGGTGGCTGCCGTCGCCGCCTGGACGGCCGCCCAGGACGCGATCCAGTCCGCGCTGTTCGATGTCGCGGCGGCCGCTGTCCTGGGTGGGGCGGCCGTGAGCACCACGGCTCGCGGCGCGTTCGGTGTCCGGCCGCAGACGCTTTCCGTGTGGCTGCAGAGCACCGCGGCGCAGCTCCGCGGCCTCGACCTGGAGAAGGGCGACGGCGAGTGGAAGCCCGTGCACGCCTCTGACCTGCGCGAACTCGACCAGGAGGCCGCGAACGGCGCCGGTTCTGTCGCCCGGGACACCGATTCGGGCGCACCGGACACGTCAGCAGCTGCGGCAGGTGCGCAGATTCCGGCGACCGGTGACATCGATCCGGCGGTGGTAGCCGCCGACCACGCCGAGCTGCAGCGCCTGGGGATCGACCTCGGCGAGGTCGAGCGCGAGGCGATCGGTGGTGATCGCTGATGACCCGCTTCGTCGTCACCGACCACGACGCCGCCGCTCGCGCCGCCGCCCAGCTGCCCGACGTCGCCCGGTCCGTGGGCGCCCGCCTGCAGCTCGCCGCGCAGGCGCTCACCGCCCTCGAGGCCACCGCCACGCCGGACGAGGTCCTCGCCGCCATCGCCCGTGCCCGCCGGGTGCAGGCCCGTGCCGACGACGCACTCGCCCAGTGCCTGCTGCTGCTCTCCGACGCCGGTGCCTCTGCGCGCAGCATCGCCGCGCAGACCGGGATGCACCACAGCGCGGTGAAGAGCCGCATCGAGGCGGCCCGCACGGTCCGCGAGGTCGCCGCCGCAGAGGCAGGTACCCCATGACCACCGCCGCTACCACCCTCGCTACAGCGCCGATCACGGCTCCGGCCCCCGCGACCGCTCCCGGCGCAGAAAAGTACGGGTTGCGAGACCGCGACCTGGGCTTTTGCAACGCCCCGGAGCCCACCGGAGAGTCGGCCAGCGCTACACGCGGCGCTACGAACGGCGCTACAAACGCCGCTACGAGGGCCGATACGGCGGAACCGCGCGAAGCACGCGGCGGCGACGTCCAGGGTGCACGTCAGGGACGCACGGTAGACGCGTCGGAGCCGTTTCCGCAGGTAGACGAAGGTTTCGAGGAGAAGAGCATGACCAACCGCACCCCGTTCGCCGTCACCCTCGGCGTTTGCACCGCAGTGAGCCTCGCCGGGAACGTCGGCGCCGCTACCCTCCTGCCGCACACCCTCACGCTGCCCACCCCCGCGGTGATCGCAGCCGCGAGCGTCGCACCGTTGCTCCTGCCTGCCGCGGTTCACCTCGTCCCGCGAGCGGCCGGGCTGCCCAAGGGCGCGCGCGGGGTGGTCGTGTTCGCGGTGATCGTGGCCTCCATCGCCGCGTTCGCGCTGAGCTTCGCAAGCCCCGCGTCGACGGGCAGCTGTACCTGCTGCCGGAGAACGACGGCGACGGGCCGCTGGAGCTCGCTCCGGTAGAGGCGAGCACGGCCGTGACCGGCTGCCGAGTCGACCCCGACCCCAACCGCCGCTGACCCCGGCCGCCAGGGTGCGGCATCCGCCACCGAGCGGGTGCCGCGCCCCGACCACCAACGCAAGCACCCCGTCACGAGTCATGGCGGGGTGCTTCGTCTGTGAGGTGGAGTACGTCGGGCGGTCAGCCACGCCGTGGTCCGACGGGCTCCCCCACCGCGTCGAGGTCCGCCACCCGGATCGAGAGGCTACCGGTCGGCAGCTTGCGGGCGGGCAGATCGCCGGAGTCGATCATCCGCCTGATGGAGCGATCACTGATACCGAGCATGGCGGCGGCCACCGGGACGCTCACGGCTTGCGCGGGGATACCGGCGATGGTGGGCGGGACGAGCGCGGCGGGCGTGCGCCAGCTCATGCGATGGGCGCCGGCGGGGCGGCGCACGGTGGACAGGGTCATGGCAGTCTCCTAGAACTGCCGGTTGGCTTCCCCTGACAGCCCCATCCACGGCGGGGGTCAGGCGGACCGGCGTTGGGAGCCCGCACGAGCCGATACGCGGCGGCGAGGCCACGTACGCCGCGCGTGGATCGCGGCATGCACTCATTCTGCCAGGCGTGGCCAACAACGGCCAGGATTACGCGCTGAGAATTGTGCGCACATCGTGCGCGGAGCGCCCCTGAAACGAAGAAAACCGCCTGTCACCAGGCGGTTTCTCGGTGGTCCTAGCTGGGATCGAACCAGCGACCTTCCCCGTGTGAAGGGGACGCTCTCCCACTGAGCCATAGGACCGAAAGCGCTGCCCGGCCCCGTGTTACCAGGGAGCCGAACGAGAGAGAACACTAACACGACGCCTGAGCGGAACGGTAATCGGGGCGGCCACCAGCGGATACTGTTCGGTACCGGAAGCCGACGATGGCCGGGGATGCGCCCCACCACGCCGACTGCGCACGAAACAGCGAGTGACCTGCTGATTTGGCAGAGCCCTCGATGTTCACGTAGTGTTTCCTCTCGCATCGGAAAGGCGCTCAGCGCCGGTCCGGTCGAGTGCGGATGTAGCGCAGTTGGTAGCGCATCACCTTGCCAAGGTGAGGGTCGCGGGT
>JBEBXD010000022.1:0-47101 GCA_040391845.1 Tsukamurella paurometabola
CCGTCGAGGAGGTCTCCGAGGAGGAGATGATCGACGCGGCGCACCGCGAGGACGCCGCCTCGGGCGGCTCGACCGCGCCGCGCCGCGACCCCGACGAGATCGCGCTCGAACTGCTCAAGAACGAGCTCGGTGCGCGTCCCATCTGACGGCGGCCCGTTGCGGCGGAGGAGATGACGATGGATCGCAGCGATCCGGTGCTCGTGCCGGGTGCCACGTGCTGGCGCGTCGGCGAGGCGGACCGAGTGGCGTGCGTGGTGGACGCCGCCGATTACTTCTCGGCCGCGAAATCGGCTCTCCTGCAGGCACGGCACCGCGTCATGCTCATCGGATGGGACTTCGACACCCGCATCCGCCTGAACCCGCGGGAACCGGACCAGGACGTGCCGGACGAGCTCGGTGAGCTCCTCCGCTGGCTGGTCGATCACCGCCCGGAGCTGCAGATCCACGTCCTGCGCTGGAACCTGGGCGCGTTCTCCGCGGTCGCCCGGGGGATGCTGCCCACGTTCGTGCAGGACATGATCTCCGGCCGCAGACTGCACTACCGGGTGGACGCGGCGCACCCCGTCGCCGCGGCGCACCACCAGAAGATCGCGGTGATCGACGACGTCTTCGCGTTCTGCGGCGGCATCGACATCACCGTGGACCGGTGGGACACGTCCGCGCACACCCCGGGCGAGCCGCACCGGACCGATCCCGACGGCGAGCCGCACGGCCCGTGGCACGACGTGACTCTGGCGCTCGACGGCGAAGCCGCGCGGGTGGTGGCGGACGTCGCCTACGACCGGTGGCACGCCGCGACCGGGCAGCGCCTCCCCCCGGTGGTCGCCGCGGATCCGATCTGGCCCGAGGAACTGCGGACCATGTTCGAGCACTGCGAGGTGGGCGTCTCCCGCACCCTGCCCGAGTACCGTGACCGGGAGAAGGTGGACGAGATCCGCCGCCTGTACCTCGCGGCGATCGCGGCCGCGCGGGAGAGCCTCTACATCGAGAGCCAGTACCTCGCATCGCGGGAGATCGCCGAGGCGATGGCCGCCCGCCTCGCCGAGCCCGACGGGCCGGAGATCGTTCTGGTCCTGCCCCGCAACGCCGACGGTGTCGTCGAGCGGTCGGCCATGGACGGCGCGCGGTACCGGCTGCTCCGCATGCTGTGGCGCGCCGACGCGCACGACCGGTTCCGTGCCTACTACCCCGTGGACTCCGACGGCGAGCCGATCTACGTGCACGCCAAGGTGCTCATCGCCGACCGCCGCCTGCTGCGCATCGGCTCGTCCAACCTCAACAACCGCTCGCTGGGGTTCGACAGCGAGTGCGACGTGACCATCGACCTCGCCCGCAACCCGGACGGCGCGGAGCGCTTCCGCCCGGAGATCGCCGCGTTCCGCTCCCGGCTGATCGCCGAGCACCTCGGCGTACCGCCCGCCGAGTTCGACGCGGAGCTCGCGGCCCGCGGGTCACTGATCGGCGCGATCGAGGCGCGCCGCGGCCCCGGGAAGAGCCTGCACGAGTTCGACAGGGCCACAACGGAGGGCGAGGACTCCGCGCTCGCCGAGAACGAACTCCTCGACCCGGAGGACGTCCCGGCGGCGCGGTTCGAGCGGATCTATCGGACGGCCCTCAGGTACGTCCGGTAGCCGTCAGGCGTTCCACCAGGGGCGTAGCGGGAGATCACCCGCACCTCCCTTGTCGTCAAGCTTCACCGCCAGCACCTGGTGCAGTTGAACCACGTTGCGCTCGAAGCCCAACCGCGAGCCGGCCATGTACAGGCCCCACACGCGGGCGGTGCCGATGCCCACCTCGGCGACCGCCTCGTCCCAGTTCTCCACCAGGTTCGCGCACCACCCGGCGAGGGTCTTCGCATAGTGCTCGCGCAGGTTCTCCTCGTGCCGCACCTCCATGCCGCCGATGTCCTGGATCGCGGCGATCACGCGGCCGGAACCGGTGAGCTCACCGTCGGGGAACACGTAGCGGTCGATGAACTGCCCGCCCTTGCCCGACTGCTTGTTGTCGGGCCGGGTGATGGTGTGGTTGAGCAGGAGCCCGCCGGTCTTGAGCTTCTCCCGCAGCGAGGTGAAGTACGACGGGTAGTTGTGCACGCCGATGTGCTCAGTGAGCCCGATGGAGCTGATCGCGTCGAAGTCGCTCTCCGGCACGTCGCGGTAGTCGCTGTAGCGGACCTCGGCGAACTCGCCCAGCCCCTCCGCCTCGATAGCCGCCTGCGCCCACTGCGCCTGCTCCTTGGAGAGGGTGGCACCGATCGCGTGCACGCCGCGCCGGGCGGCGTACCGCACCATGCCGCCCCAGCCGCAGCCCACGTCCAGCAGTCGATCGCCCGGCTTCAGGCGCAGCTTCTCGAACACGAGGCGGTACTTGTTCTCCTGTGCCTCCTCCAGCGTCGCATCGGGAGTCGGGTAGCAGGCGCAGGTGTAGGTCATGGACGGGCCCAGCACCAGCTCGTAGAACCGGTTGGACACGTCGTAGTGGTGGTGGATCGCCTCCGCGTCACGGGTCTTGCTGTGCCGCAGCCCCTCCGCGATCCGCCGCCACCGGGGGAGCGCCTCCTGCGGCGGCGGCGCGATGGGGATCATGTGCTCGGGGCCCACGGACCGCGCGATCTGGGCGATCAGCTTGGGTCCGGGCTTGACGAACGTCAGATCGTCGGAGAGGGCCCGGAGCGCCCCGTACGGGTCGCCCGCGGGCGCACCGATCAGCTCCAGATCGCCGGCGATGTAGGCGCGCGCCAGCCCCATGTCGCCGGGCGCCGTCGCGAGGTACGTGGTTCCGCGCGGGGTGAGCAGGTTCAGGCCGTACTGCGCGTCGTCAGGGCCGGCGGACGAGCCGTCGTAGGCCTTGATCCGCACGGCGAGCCGTCCGCCCGCCACCTTCTCGATGATCTCGGAGAGGCTGAGCTTGGGAAGATGCTCAGTGGATCGAGTCAATTCACTGCCTCCTGACTGTCTTGTCGTAGAGCCCCAGCAGACGATCCTCCGGGTCGTAGCGGGACTTGTACTTCTCCAAGTGGATTCCGCCGTAGAGCTCGTCGAACTCGGCGCGCTCGTAGAAGGCTTCGGAGTACAGGGACTTGTGTCCACCGAGCTCCGAGACCTTCTCCTCGATCAGGCGGTTGGCCCGGCCCTCGATCTGGCCGGGTTGCTTGGGTACCGCGGACCAGAACCCGATGTTCACGTAGGTCTCGCGGGGCGCGAGCGGGTACAGCGGCCACGGCCGGTCCGGATCCGCGCCCGGAGGCAGCGGATCGCGAAGGCGCAACGGGCACAGCCATATCGGCTCGATGGGGATCTCGTCCAGGAACCATTCGAGGAACTCCGTGAGCTCGTCGATGTGGACCTCCACGTCCTGGACCACGCGCTCGCCGGGCGGCTCGCCCTTGCGTGCGGCGAGCTTGTCGCCGATGTCCCACCGGCGGTCCAGCGCCACCAGCTTCCAGTAGAAGCTGCTGCGCAGCAGGTGCTTCGGCCACAACCGCCGCACCGTGGGATTCTGGGCGCCGAAGGCGCGCGAGCACCAGAACCAGTCGGTATCCCACCGCCACAGGTAGTCGTGCGTGGTGAGCCGGTCGCGGGTGATCCCGTCGGCGTGCTGCAGGGACCGGTAGAACACGTCCATGCCCGTGTAGTCGCTGAGCGGGCCGGGCTCGTCGGTCTTGCGGCCCAGGACCAGGTACGACTCCTCGGCCGAGAACACCACCCCGTCGAGGTAGTCCACGGGTTCGCCGTCGAACTCGTGCGTATCGACGATGCGGTCCAGCGTCTCCTGCAGATCGTCCAGGGTGTGCAGGCGCAGGTGCCGCAGCTCCACGTACCGGGCCACCGGCTCGAGGTCGATCGTCAGCCTCGTCGAGTAGCCCAGGGTCCCGTACGAATTGGGGAATCCGAAGTACAGGTCCGCGTTCGGCCCGTCCGGCGTGGCCGTGACCACCTCGCCCGCCCCGGTGAGGATGTCCATCGACCGCACCGCCTCGTGCGGCAGGCCGGCCCGGAACGAGCTGGACTCGATGCCCATGCCCGTCACGGCGCCGCCGAGAGTGATGGTCTTCAGCTGCGGCACCACGGTGGGGGCCAGCCCGAAGGGCAGCGTCGCCGCCACCAGGTCCTCGTACGTGCACATGCCGCCGACGTCGGCGGTGCGGGCCTCCGGGTCGATCGAGATCACCGACGCCAGGCCGGAGACGTCGAGCCCGGGGGCGTCGACGGTCGCGCGGGCCCGGAACAGGTTGGAGGTCTTTTTGGCCAGCCGGACCGGGGCGTCGGCCGGGATGGCGCGGTAGCTGGCGCGCAGCCGCGCGAGTCCCTCCTGGTAGGCGGCCTCGCCGCCGATCGGCACCGTCGACGGGGTCCGCGCCGGCAAAACGTTGCGAGCACTCACGAACACCGACGCTATACCTCTCGGGCGCGGCGTGTGCGGGTCGCACCCGATTGGTTAGGCTGGCATCGAACCCGTTGAGAGGATCGAAGTACGTTGGCCCAGGTAACCGCCACCAAGTCCATCACCATCGCCGCTGCGCCCGAGGTCGTTCTGGCCGCGCTCGCCGACTACACCCGCCGGCCCGAGATCCTGCCCCCGAACTACCGCGACTTCCGCGTGGTCGAGGGCGGCACGGGCAACGGCACCGTCGCCGAGTGGGTCCTGCAGGCCACCGAGAAGCGTTCCCGGAACGTGCGCGCCACGGTCACCGTCTCCGGCGACGCAGTCACCGAGACGGACGCCAACTCGTCGATGGTCACCGTCTACCGCGTGAGCGGGTCGGGCGAGCAGTCCACCGTGACCGTCACCACCACCTGGCAGGGCGCCGGCGGCATCGGGGGCTTCTTCGAGAAGACCTTCGCGCCCAAGGGCCTCGCGCGCATCTACGAGGAGCTGCTGACCAACCTCAAGGTGCAGGTCGAGTCCAACGGCTAGGCGCCGCCACCGGGGTGCCCCCGTGGCGCCCCTCCCGCTGCGCGACGGGGTCGATCCGACCCGCCTCGTGATCGCCGAGGAGGAGACCGGCCGGCCGCTCGGCGAGGTGCTCGAGGCCCGCTTCCCGGGCACCGCGGGGTACGTGGCCGCCGAGAGCGCGGCCGGGCGCCTCGTCGGATCCGACGGTGCGCCCCTCGCCCCGTCGGCGCCCGTGACCGCCCGGCAGGCCGTGTGGATGTACCGCGCGCTGCCGGACGAGGTCGACGTGCCCTTCCCGATGCCCGTGCTGTTCCAGGACGAGCGGATCGTGGTCGTGGACAAGCCGCACTTCCTCGCGACGATGCCGCGCGGCGCGCGAGTGGTGCAGAGCGCCCTGGTGCGGCTGCGCCGCGAGCTGGACGAGCCCCGGCTCTCGCCCGCGCACCGGCTGGACCGGCTGACCGCGGGGGTGCTCCTGTTCACCCGCGAGCCGTCCGTGCGCGGGGCGTATCAGCAGCTGTTCGCCACCGGGGCCGCCCGCAAGGAGTACGCGGCGCTGGCCCCGATCCGCCCCGGCCTGGAGCTGCCGGTGCTCGTCGAGTCCCGGATCGAGAAGACGCCCGGGATCATGCGCGCCTACGAGGTGGACGGCCCCGTCAACGCCCGCTCCCGCATCGAACTGGAGGCGGAGATCGGGGACGGGATCGGGCGGTACCGGCTGCTGCCCGAGACCGGCAAGACCCACCAGCTGCGGCTGCACATGTCCGGCCTGGGCGCCCCGATTCTGGGGGATCCGCTGTACCCGGAGCCGCGGGAGTTCGTGGACGGCGACTTCAGCGACCCGCTGCGCCTCCTCGCGCGCAGGCTCTCCTTCACCGACCCGATCGACGGCGGCGAGCGGGAGTTCGTCAGCGGGAGGCACCTCGCCTGAGCTGGTACTACCGCGTCGCGGGCGATCCAAGGTAGGAGGCGATGCCGGCGGCGACGGCGTCGGCGAGCCGCTGCTGCCCGTCGGCTGATTCGAGCACCGCGGCCTCGGTGGCATCGCGGAGGTTACCGGCCTCCACCAGCACCGACGGCACCGTCGAGAGGTTGAGGCCCGCGAGGTCCGAGCGCGGATAGAGGCCGCCCGAGCCGATGTACGTGGCGGGCGTGAAGCCGCCGGAGGTGAGGGCCGCGACCATCGCCTTCGCGTACACGGGGTCGGCGTCGCGCTGCACGTCGTTGAGCGGCGGCGACGGAAGATTCACGTGAAACCCGCGGTTGCCGGGGGCGGAGCCGTCGGCGTGGATGCTCACGGCCGCGTCGGCGCCCCACCGGTTGGCGGCCTCGGCGCGGGCGTCGATGCAGGAGGCGACGGAGGTGTCGTCGTTGCGGGAGAGCATCACCTGCGCGCCGGCGGCGGTGAGCACCTGGTAGAGCCGGTACGCCACGGCGTAGTTGAAGGTGTGCTCGGGCACCCCGTTCACGCTGGTGGTGCCGGTGGTCTGGCAGGGCTTGGTGCCGCCGCGCCCGGTGGGCACCTGCTTGTTGATGGAATCGTCGTTGGCGCCGTTGTGGCCGGGGTCGACGAAGATCTTCTTCCCGCTCAGGGCGCCGGCGGCGAGTGGGGCCGCGTTGTTCACGAGGGCGGGCTCGGCGGGCGATAGGCTGGAGGGCGCGGCCGCGCAGCCGGAGAGGATCGTCGCGGGGATCGCGACCGCGGCGAGAAGGGCGGAACGGCGGTTCTTCACGAGGGGCACTCTACCGCCCCATCCGGCACAGTGGTAACACAAGTAACACGAAACGGACATAGCGGGTCGATCGACCCGCGTAGGGAGTGACGTATGCAGCCCGGAGGCTCGATGGAAGACCTGATGGCTCAGGTCGGCGCGATGCAGCAGCAGCTCATGGCGGCGCAGCAGGAACTCGCGGTGACCACCGTGGAGGGGCAGGCCGGCGGCGGCCTGGTGAAGGTGACGGGCACCGGCGACGGCCAGGTACAGTCCGTGACCATCGACCCCAAGGTGGTCGACCCGGAGGACGTCGAGACGCTGCAGGACCTGGTCCTGGGTGCGCTCTCCGACCTCGCGAACAACACGGCCGCGGTCGCGCAGCAGAAGATGGGGCCGCTGGCCGGCGGCCTGCCGTTCTGACGGTCGCCCCGTGTACGAAGGACCCGTTCAGGAGCTGATCGACGAGCTGGCCAAGCTCCCGGGGGTGGGCCCGCGCGGCGCCCAGCGCATCGCGTTCCACCTCCTCGGCGTGCAGCCCACCGACATCGATCGGCTCACGAACGCGCTCACCCGCGTGCGCAACGACGTGCGCTACTGCGAGGTGTGCGGGAACGTCTCCGCCGAGGCCCGGTGCCGGATCTGCTCCGACCCGCGGCGCGACGCGTCGAAGATCTGCGTCGTCGAGGAGGCCAAGGACGTTCAGGCGGTGGAGCGCACCCGCGAGTACCGCGGGCTCTACCACGTGCTCGGCGGCGCGCTGAACCCGATCAAGTCGATCGGCCCGGACAAGCTGCGGATCCGCGAACTGCTGGTGCGCCTCGGCACCGCGGTCGACGGGGTGGACGTGGACGAGGTGATCATCGCGACCGATCCGAACACCGAGGGCGAGGCCACCGCGGCGTTCCTGGTGCGGATGCTCAAGGACTTCCCCGGCCTCACGGTGACCCGCCCCGCGGCCGGCCTGCCGATGGGCGCCGAGCTCGAGTTCGCCGACGAGCTGACCCTGGGCCGGGCGATGAGCGGCCGCCGGTCCCTGTCCGAGCCGCCCCGCGTGCTCGAAGAGACGCCGCCGAGCTGACCGATGAACGCCGCTGCAGTGCTGGCGAGGCTGGGCGCGCCCGAGGGCGTCATCGCGATCGACGGCCCCTCCGGGGCCGGTAAGTCGACGTACGCCCGGCGCCTCGTCGACGATCTGCGGGCCGACGGTGCGCGCGTCGCCCTGGTCCGCACGGATCACTACGCCACCTGGGACGACCCGGTCTCGTGGTGGCCGCAGCTGCTCGAGGAGGTGATCGAGCCGTTGGCGCGCGGCCGCGACGCCTTCTACCGCCCGCTGGTCTGGCGCGACGGCGTGCCGTCCCCGGGCGAGGAGGTGCGGCTGCCGCGGGCGCCGCTCATCGTGATCGAGGGCGTCTCCAGCGCCCGCCGCTCGTTCGCCGACGGGATCTCCCTGGCGCTGTGGCTGGACGGCGGCACCGCCGCCGAGCGGCTCGAGCGGGCCGTCGCCCGCGACGGCGAGGACTGCCGCGCGGAACTGCGGCGCTGGCAGGAGTTCGAGCGCGGCTGGTTCGCCGTGGACGGCACGCGCGAGCGGTGCGTGTCGGTGGCCCCTGGCACCCTGTAGCCGTGGACGCCGGTGCGGATCGACGGTGCGGTGGGCCTGCAGGCGGACAACAGCAACCTCCCGGAGGGCTTCGATTGGCCCGCGCACCGCCGCCGGGTCGAGGCGGCCGCGCGGGCGGCGGAATAGGATTCGCCCATGCGACTGCGCGACAACCCGATCATCGAGGTCACCCGGAAGCTGCCCTGCACGCCGCAGCGGGCCTGGGAACTGGTCACCGACATCGCCCTGCCCACCGCGGCCGAGGGCGAGCTGCAGCGCGTCGAATGGCTCGACGGGGCCGACGCGGTCGCGGAAGGTGCGCGCTTCCGCGGCTACAACCGCAGCGACGAGCTGGGCGAGTGGCACACCGATGCCGTGATCACCGAGGTGGAGCCGGGCCGCCGCTGGGTCTGGTCCGTCTGCGTCGGCGAGGGTGCGCCCTGGGCCACGTGGGGATTCGAGGTCGATCCCGCCCGGGAGGGTGCGCTGGTGCGTCAATGGGCGCGCGTCGGCGACGGCGCCTCGCCGTTCGCCGCGTTCGTCGCCGCGCAGCCCGAGAAGGAGGCGCGGATCATCGACTACCGCCTCGGCGTGTGGCGCGCGGGCATGGAGGCGAACCTCGACGAGCTGGCCCGGCGGGCGGGCTGACCCGTGACCTCCGCCGGGTACACGATCTTCGACACCGCCGTCGGGAGGTGCGGGATCGCCTGGGGCGCAGACGGTGCCGTGACCGCCGTCCGTCTCCCCGACGAGTCGGACGAGGCCACCGCGCGCTACCTGGCCCGGGACGGTGCGGGCGAATCCGCTCCGCCTCAGGCGATCACGCGGGTGATCGCCGCGATCACGGACCTGGTCTCGGGCGCGAACCTGGACGACGACCTCGCCTGGGTGGCGCTGGACCTGCGGGGGCTCACCGAGTTCCGGGTGTCCGTCTACGGGGCGGCCCGCCGGATACCTCCCGGCTCCACCCGCACCTACGGTGAGATCGCCACGGAGATCGGGCTTCCCGGATCCGCCCGAGCGGTCGGCCGGGCGCTGGGGGAGAACCCCTTCCCGCCCGTGGTGCCGTGCCACCGCGTGACCGCCGCGCACGGCCGCACCGGCGGCTTCTCCGCCGGTGGCGGCGTCACCACCAAGATGCGCCTGCTCGCGACCGAACGGGCCGTGCTCGGGCTCTGGTGATCACCGCGCGCCCGGCGATACGACGGGCAGCCCCTCCGCCCGAGCGGCGTCGAGCAGTCGTTCGTCATAGCTGACGAACGCACTGACCAGCTCGCGGATGCTCACAGCCGACGCCAGGTGAATCGCGTCGAGCGAGCGCAGAGTCGGTGGTCCGATTCTCTCGGCTTCGGTAACGATCTCCTCAGTCACGGAGGCGCCGTTGATCCAGTTCGCGACGTATCCGGCGTGGTCGAAGATCTCCTCGTCATCGCGGCGTGCCGCCGTGCGCATCAGCTCGATGCGGCCGACGTCGCTGGTAATCAACGTTTCGTGCGCTTCGGCCTGCTCGGCGATCCACGCGGTGAGCGCGTTCGATTCGTGCTCCGCGATGATGAGCTTGGTGAGCGCGGAGGTGTCCATGTAGATCATTCCTCCCGCATCTCCAGGAGGATCTGCGTCAGCGACTTCTGAGGTACTTCGACGCGTGCTGCCGCAGCTCACGGACCCCGATCTGCTCCATGTGATCGACGGTAGCACTTGATGTGCTACTCACGCCGCGCTCGTTTCCGGGTTGTTCGGCCACCCGCCGGCAAGGACCCGGATGATCTCCAGCACTAGGTCGGCAGCGGCCCTCTCCGGGAGAGTCAGCTCGTACGCAGCGTACGGGTCGTCATCGGGGCACAATTCTTCGTACAACTCGCGGATCGCCACGTACAGGGCGTCTTCGACGCGGGCGTAGAGGAACCGCAACAGCGCGGTGAGCTGAGCGTCGTGCACATCCTGGCGAGTCTCCGAGTCCAGGCCCGCGGAGTCTGAGGTGGTCGCGGGATCCGGCGCCGACGCCTCGAAAGAACTCCGGGCGGTCGCTGTCGGCGCGCTCTTCGCCGTTGCTCTCGACCCGCGATTCGCTCGCTTCTTCTTCCGCGCGTCCCGCCGCTGCTTGCTCGTTCTGCTCATGATGTCCCCCCGAACTCTCGATGATGGGGACAGGCTAGAACGACACACTGACACGTTCTCCCACACGTGACGTTCTCTCCAGGTCCGACCCCCAGGTCATGCGTCACACGCATGGCATCGGCAGCAGATACGACGCGTGAACTGGGATGATGCATCCATGCGTCTCGCGCATGGCTTTCGCGCAGCCACCCGCCTACATTGCGCCCGAGGCTCGCGCCCGGGCGCCTACTTCCGCAGGCGCTCGCGCCGCAGCAGCTCCACGTCCGGCAGGTCGAGGGGCTCGAGCGGCTGCCCGGTCGCGCGGGAGATCAGGTAGTCCGCCAACTCGGGATTCCGGGCCAGCGCCGGGCCGTGCATGTAGGTGCCGAGCACGCTGCCCTGGACGACACCGTCGACCGGGGTGCCCGCGCCGTTGCCCGTGCCCCGCACCACGCGCATCAGCGGCTCCGCATCGGGGCCGAGCGCCGAACCGCCCCGGTGGTTCTCGAACCCGGTCAGCGGCTGCGTGAGGCCCTCGATCAGCGGGCGCCCCTCGATCTCGCCGATCGACCGCGTCGCCTGCGGCGTGGTCGTGAGGTCGAACAGCGAGATGCCCTCCACGCGTTCGCCTTCCGAGGTCTCGTACCAGTGGCCGAGCACCTGGATCGCGGCGCAGATCGCCAGCACCGGCGCGCCGCCCGCGGCCGCCTCCTGCATGCCCGGGTACTTCGTCAGGTGCCGGGTGGCGAGGCGCTGCGCGTAATCCTCTGCGCCGCCGAGGGTGTAGATGTCGCACGTCGCCGGCACCGGGTCGGCCAGCGTGATCGGCAGGACCTCCGCGTCGATGCCGCGCAGCCGGGCGCGCTGCCGCAGCACGAGGGCGTTGCCACCGTCGCCGGAGATGCCCATCACATCGGGCAGCACCAGGCCGATCACCAAGGTGGACTCGGTGATCCGCGCCTGCGATCCGGAGAAGTCGATCACTGCGCCGCGCTCCCTCGCCTCGACAGGGCCGTGTTCAGGTCCCGGAACGCGGTGTAGTTCGCGAGTACCTCCACCCGGCCGGGCGGGCAGGATGCGATGGCGGCCACCGGATCCGCCACCAGGGTGTGCTCCGCCCCCGCGTAGGTCAGCCGCACCGCGAGGTCGGCACCGCGTTCACCGGACGCGACGACCTGCCCGTTCTCGAACCGCTCGAACTGCACGTCCCACAGCCAGGACAGGTCCTCGCCGTCCGGCACCTGACCGTTGACCGCGATCACCAATCCGCCTGCGCTGCCGTCGATCATCGACATCGCCTCCTGCCATCCGGCGGGGTTCTTCGCCAGCAGCATCCGCACGGTGTGCGGCCCGACGACGACCTCCGCGTACCGTCCGGCGACCTCCCCGACGGTGCCGACGGCCTCGACCGCCGCCCGCGGGTCGGCGCCCATCGCGACGGCGGCGGCGACCGCCTGGGCGGCGTTGCCCCGGTTCGCGCGCCCGGGCAGCTTCAGGACCAGCGGCGCGACGAAACCGTCCGGCCCGTGGATGTTCTCGTCGTCGACCCACCAGTCGGGCTCCGGGCGGGAGAAGTCGGTCCCCGTCGAGTACCAGTGCGCGCCGTCGCGCACGATCGGCTCCCCCGAGCGGGGGCAGGAGGTGGAGTCGCTGGTCCAGCCCGCGCCGGCGGCGACCCACACGACGTTCCGCGCGTCGTAGGCGACGGAGGTCACCAGCACGTCGTCGCAGTTCGCCACGACGGTCAGCTCGGGGTGCGCCTCGACGCCCGCCCGCAGCCGGCGTTCGATGGCGTTGATCTCGCCCACCCGGTCGAGCTGGTCCCGCGACAGGTTGAGCAGCACCAGCGCCTCGGCGTGCACGGCGTCGAGCACGTGCGGGACGTGCAGCTCGTCGACCTCGAGCGCGGCGAGCGGGGCCTCGCGGTGCGCGGTGAGCGCGGCGACGATGCCGGCGTCCATGTTGGCGCCGTCGGCCTGGGTGGCGACGCCGCGGCCCAGGGTGGCGAGCGCGGCGGCGGTCATGCGGGTGGTGGTCGACTTGCCGTTGGTGCCGGTCACGACGGCGGTGCGTTTACCGTCGGCCAACCGCGCCATGAGGTTCGGCTCGATCTTGAGCGCGACCAGGCCGCCGATCATGGAGCCCTTGCCGCGGCCCGCGCGCTGCGACGCCCAGGCTGCGGAGCGGGCGGCGAGCAGCGCCGCACGGGCGCGGAGGGGGAGTCCGGGCATGCGGTCCAGGATAGGGCAAGCTGGCTGCATGGCTGAACTGCACGAGGACCGGCGGCGGGCGCTCTCCTTCGGCGCGATCGCGGACGACTACGACCGGCTCCGCCCCCGCTACGCCGGCGTGACCCTCGACGCCGTCACGAGCGGCGCCCGCACCGCCCTCGACGTCGGCGCGGGCACCGGCATCCTGGCCCGGCAGCTGCGCGACCGGGGGCTGGACGTGCTCGCCGTGGAGCCCGACGGTGCCATGGCCGCCGTCGCGCAGCGGTCCGGGGTGCCGGCCGAGGTCGCGACCTTCGAGGAATGGGACGCGCGGGGCCGCACCGTCGACCTGGTGACGTTCGGGCAGTCGTGGCACTGGGTGGACGCGGAGACGGCCGTCCCGCGCCTCGCGGGCCTGCTCAACCCCGGCGGCCGCGTGGTGCTCCTGTGGAACAAGCTGCGCCCGAGCCGGCCGTCGAACGACGCGCTGCGCGCCGCGAGCCCCGATTACAAGAACGTGGAGGCCGCGGGCGCGGGCGCCGCGCTCGAGGAGATGTCCGCGATGGCCGATCTGCGCGCCCGGTTCGAGGACGCCGGGTTCACCGTCACGGTCCGCGAGGACTCCTGGACCGAGACCCAGCCCAAGGAGCGCTGGCTGGACCTCGCCTTCACCTACTCGGCCCACTCAACGCTGCCGGACGACCGCCGGGCCGCCCTGCGCGCCGCACTCTCGGACGTCATCGGCGAGCGCGACGTGGAGCTGAACGCGGCCACCATCGCCCTCATCGCCGAGCGCTGAGGCGGGCCTGCGCAGCATCCCGAGCAGGCACCCCGCGATGACCGTCCCGGCGCCGGCCAGGGCGAGCGCCGCCGGGTGTTCGCCGAGCACGACGGCGCTCGCCGCGATCCCGACGACGGGCACCAGCAGCGTGGCCGGGGCCACCGTCGAGGCGGGGTAGCGGGCCATCAGCGCGCCCCAGAGCCCGTACCCGATCACCGTGCTGACGATCGCGGTGTACGCGACGCCGAGCAGCGCGAGCCGCCCCTGGGCACCGTCGACGCTGTGCGCGAGGGCGCGCCAGCCGACCGTGGGCCCCTCGATCGCGGCGCTGAGCGCGAGCATGGGCAGGACGGGGATCACCGACATCCACAGGGTGAACCGGAAGGGCTCCGACGGTGCCGCCAGTCGCTGCCCGATGTTGCCGAACGCCCAGCTGAGCCCGCCGAGCAGGGTGAGGACGACGCCGAGGACGCCGACGCCGGCCGCCGCCTCCGCGCGGTCCGCGACGATGAGGGCCATGCCCGCCACCGCGATGCCGATACCGGCGATCTGCCGGACGGCGAGCCGCTCGTGCAGCAGGACCGCGCCGAGGAGCACGGTGAGCGGCGCGGAGGACTGCAGCACCAGCGAGGCCAGCCCGGTGGGCATGCCGATGTGCATCGCGGTGAGCAGCATGGCGAACTGGAACGTGCCGGAACCGAGCCCGTACAGCAGCATCCACCGCAGCGGCCCCGCCGGCGGGCGGACGAACAGCACCACGGGGATCGCCAGCACCAGGAACCGCAGCGCGCCCAGGAACAGGGGCGGGAAGTAGTCGAGCCCGTACCGGAGGGCGAGGAAGTTCAGGCCCCATGCGACGACGACGATGAGGGCGATGAGGCGGTGGCGGGGGCTCATGCGGACCACTGTTCCGCCGCCGCAGCGGAAGAACAATCGAATACTTCTGCACTGTCCATGTAGCGTGACTACATGGACGTCCATCGCCTGCGGATCCTGCGGGAGCTCGCGGACCGGGGCACCGTCGCCGCCACGGCGCGGGCGATGGACATGACCCCGTCCGCGGTCTCGCAGCAGCTCAAGGTGCTCGCGCGCGAGGCGGGCGTCGATCTTCTCGAGCCGGACGGCCGCCGGGTCCGCCTCACCGATGCCGGGCTCGCACTCGTGGTCCGCGCGGAATCCGTTCTGGGCGAACTGGACCGGGCGCGCGCGGAGATGGACAGGTACCGGTCGAGCCCCGTCGGCGTGGTGCGGCTGACGCTGTTCCCCTCGGCCGCGGAGCTCCTCCTGCCCGGCGTGCTGCGCCGCGCCGCCGAGGCGGGGGTGCGGGTCGCCGCCGCGGACGCCGACCTGCCCGGGACGGAGCTGCCGGCGATGATGGCCGACGCCGACGTGGTGGTCGCGCACCGCGACGAACGGGCCGCACCGCTCGGCGGGCCGCGGATCTCCTCCCGCGTGCTGATGCGCGAGCCGATCGACCTGGTGGTCCGCGCCGGCCACCCGCTCGCCGCGGCGGGGCGGGTGGACGCGGCCCAGCTCGCGGACCTGGACTGGATCAGCGTGCGCGACGGGTTCCCGGTGGACGACGTGCTCCGCTCGCTCGCGACGCTGACCGGCGTGCAGCCGCGGGTGGTGCAGCGGATCAACGACTTCCACACCATCCAGGCGATGGTGGCCGAGGGGCTCGGGGTGGCGCTCGTGGCGCGGCACGCGGTGACGCATCCCGGGGTGCGGGGCATCGAGATCGCCGGCGTCCGCGCCGCCCGCATCCTCGAGGTGGCCACCCGGCCGGGGGCCGAGCGCCGGCCGGCGGTCGCGACGGTGCTGCGTGCTCTCGACGCGGAGGTCGCGGAAGTGAGTTGACGGGGCGGGGCGATTCATCCCATGATTTCGGTGATGGCGACGAACCCGGTTCTGCCCGCGCCCGCAGCGCTGCGCGCGGTCGGCGTCCTGACGTGCGCGGCCGCCCTGGTGATCATGGGCATCTGCCTGCGCCTGATCTTCGGCAGCTCATCGGCCGTCCTCGAGGAGATCCGCGACGGGTACGGGCTCAGCGGCGCGGAGGTCGCCCTGCTCACCACGGGCCCGGTGCTCTGCCTCGGCTTCTTCTCCGCGGCGGCGCCGCGGCTGGCCCGCCGCTACACGGCGGTGGTCGTCGCGACGGCGGCCGCCGCAATGATCGCGCTCGGGAGCGCGCTGCGGATCGTGCCGAGCTGGCCCGTGCTGCTCGGCGGCACCATGCTCGCGGGCGCCGGCATAGCGCTCGGCAACGTGCTCGGCCCGGTCCTGGTGCGGATCTTCTTCCCGCACCGGCTCGGCCTCATGACGGGGCTCTTCACCGCGATGGTGTGCGTCTCCACCGGCTTCTCGTCCGCGCTCACCGTGCCGGCCGCGACCGCCCTCGACGGGAGCTGGCGCGGTTCCCTCGCGCTGTGGGCGATCCCGTCGCTCGTCGCGGCGGCATTGCTCGCGGTGGTCACGGTGCGCTACCTCCGGTTCCGCCGGGACGTCCCCGAGCCCGACGGTGCCGACGCCCGCGGGGCGATGGCGACGGTGCTGTCCAGCCCCGTCGCGTGGGCGGTCACGGGGTTCATGGGCCTGCAGTCGCTGCAGGCGTACGCGCTGATCGGGTGGATCCCCACGATCTACCGCGATCGCGGGCTCTCCGCGGAGACGGCCGGCGCGATGCTCGCGATCGGGGGCCTGCTCAGCGTGGTCACCGCGCTCACCTTCCCGCAGTGGGCCGCGCGCCGCCGCGAGCAGCGGATCGTGGCGGTGGCGGCCGTGGGGCTGCAGGCGATCGGCGTGGTCGGGGTGCTCGCCTTCGGGAACGGGATCGGGGCCTGGATCGCGAACGTGTTCGTCGGATTCGGGCTCGGCGCGATGATCTCGCTGGCGGTGACCATGATGAACCTGCGCGCGGCGACCACGGCGGAGGCGGTGTCGCTCTCGGCGATGTCGCAGACGGCGGGGTACCTGCTGGCGGCGTGGGGGCCGATGCTCATGGGAGTCCTGCACGGGGTGCGCGGCGATTGGACGCTGCCGCTGGTGAGCCTGCTCGTCCTGCTGGTCCCGCTGCTGCTGTGCGGCTGGTACGCGGGCGGCGACCGGACGGTCGCTGCGCGGCGGTCAGTGCCCGGCGACGGTGTGCAGCCCGGCGGGCAGGAAGCGTAGGAGCAGCTCCCGCACGGCGGCGGTGTCGCCGTCCACCAGGTGGGTGAGCTGGGCGCCCTCGTAGAGGGCGATGGCGTACCGGGCCAGCGCGGCGGCGTCGGGCGCCGCGACGAAGCGGGAGATCGCCCCGGACAGCCGATCCCGGATCGCCGCGTCGCGGTCGGCCAGGCGCGCCGCGGCCGCGCTGTCCCGCGCGGCGAAGATGGTGAACTCGGTGGAGAGCAGTGCCCAGCGGCGTTCCTCCGGATCGTCGTGGGCCGAGGCCGGCGCGCTCGCGACGATCGCCTCCTCCAGCGAGGCGGCCCGCTCAATCACGGCCGAGACGCGGCCGATCTGCCGCTCGGTGTGCCGGTCGAACAGGGCGAGGAACAGCGCCTCCTTGCCGGAGAAGTTGGAGTAGAACGCGCCCCGGGAGAGCTCCGCGCGCCGGCAGATCTCATCCATCGACGCGGCGTGGTAGCCCCGCTCGGCGAACACCGCCAGCCCGGCGTCGAGGAACCGCTCCACGGTGCGGGCGCGGGTCTGCTCGCCCTTGGCCATGGTTCCTCCGTTTCGTTGACGGTGGGTGTGACTCGTGCCATGATAACGATAAGTAGAATACCAAGTCTAGCTATGAAGCGGAGGCGGAGATGGCCGAAGACGGGTCGACGGGGCCGGACGGATTCACGCCCGACGCGATCGTGGTGGGCGCCGGGCTCTCGGGACTGGTCGCGGCGTACGAGCTCTCCCGGGCCGGCAGGCGGGTGCTGATCCTGGACCAGGAGAACCGCAACAACCTGGGCGCGCAGGCGTTCTGGAGCCTGGGCGGCCTGTTCCTCGTGGATTCGCCGGAGCAGCGCCGGCTCGGGATCAAGGACTCGTACGAGCTGGCCCTGCAGGACTGGATGGGCTCGGCGGGCTTCGACCGGGACGACGAGGACCACTGGCCGCGGCAGTGGGCGCGGGCGTACGTCGAGTTCGCGACCCACCGCAAGCGGGACTACCTGCGGCGCCTCGGCCTCGGTTTCACCCCGGTGGTGGGCTGGGCCGAACGCGGCGGCGGGGCCGCGCACGGCCACGGCAACTCCGTCCCGCGGTTCCACCTCACCTGGGGCACCGGCCCGGAGGTGGTGCGCGTGTTCCGCGAGCCCGTCGAGCGCGCGGAGTCGAAGGGGCTGGTGCGCTTCGCCTTCCGGCACCGGGTCGACGAGTTGGTCACGGACGGGTCGGGCGCGGTCGCCGGCGTGCGTGGCGCCGTCCTCGAGCCCTGCGACCTGGAGCGCGGCGTCGCCAGCAGCCGGGAGGTCGTGGGCGACTTCGAGTTCCGCGCCCCGGTGGTCCTGGTGACCTCGGGCGGCATCGGCCACAACTTCGAGCTGATGCGCACGTACTGGCCCACCGAGCGGCTCGGCCCGTACCCGGAGCACATGATCGCCGGCGTCCCCGCCCACGTCGACGGCCGCATGCTCGCGATCTCGGAGGCGGCGGGCGCGAACATCGTCAACCGCGACCGGGTGTGGGCCTACACCGAGGGCATCCACAACTGGGACCCGGTCTGGCCGGACCACGCGATCCGCATCATCCCCGGGCCCTCGTCGCTGTGGTTCGACGCGAACGGCAACCGCTTCACGGCCCCGAACTTCCCCGGCTTCGATACGAACTCGACGATGAAGGCGATCCTCGAGACCGGATACGACTACTCCTGGTTCGTGCTCACCGAGACGATCATCGAGAAGGAGTTCGCGCTGTCGGGCTCCGAGCAGAACCCGGACATCACCGAGAAGGACCTCAAGCTCGCCCTGGGGCGGGTGAAGTCCAAGGGCGCGCCGGGCCCCGTCGAGGCGTTCAAGCAACGCGGCGAGGACTTCGTCGTGGCGGACACGCTCGAGGACCTGGTCGGGGGCATGAACCGGATCGGCCGCGGCGGGCACGTCGACCTCGAGCACCTGCGCGGCCAGATCGAGGCCCGCGACCGCGAGCTCGCCAACTCCTTCAGCAAGGACGCGCAGCTGCAGGCGATGAACAACGCCCGGAACTACCTGGGCGACAAGATCGTCCGCGT
Source organism: Tsukamurella paurometabola (assembly GCA_040391845.1). Lineage (GTDB taxonomy): Bacteria > Actinomycetota > Actinomycetes > Mycobacteriales > Mycobacteriaceae > Tsukamurella > Tsukamurella paurometabola_B. The sequence continues at coordinate 18,515 of JBEBXD010000022.1, forward strand.
CGCCAAACCGCACCGCATCCTCGATCCCGAGCACGGCCCGCTGATCGCGGTGCGCCTGAACATCCTGTCCCGAAAGACCCTCGGCGGGCTCGAGACCGATCTCTCGGCGCGGGTCCTCGGGGCCGACGGTGCGCCGGTACCCGGCCTGTACGCGGCCGGCGAGGTCGCGGGCTTCGGCGGCGGCGGGGTGCACGGCTACAACGCGCTCGAGGGCACCTTCCTCGGAGGGTGCATATTCTCGGGTATGACGGCCGGCCGCGCCGCGGCCGCCGCGACGAGCGACCGGACCGGAGGTTCACGGGTATGAGCGGACGTACGGCACTGGTGACCGGGGCCACCTCCGGCATCGGCTACGAGACGGCGAAGCTGCTGGCGCAGAAGGGCTACCGGGTGCTCGGCACGAGCCGCGATCCGGAGACGATCCCCGCGGACAAGCGCATCCCGGGCGTGGAGTACCTCGCCCTGGACCTCGCGGACCGGGACTCGGTGGCCGCGTGCGCGGCCGCGGCGGGCGCGGTCGATGTGGTGGTGAACAACGCCGGCGAGAGCCAGTCCGGGCCGCTGGAGGAGCTGCCCGCGGAGGCGGTCGATCGCCTGTTCCAGACCAACGTGTTCGGCGCCGTGCAGCTCACCCAGCGCCTGCTGCCGGGGATGCGCGATCGGGGCCACGGCCGCGTGATCATGGTGGGGTCCATGCTCGCGAGTTTCCCGCTGGCCTACCGCGGCTCCTACGTCGCGGCGAAGGCCGCGCTCAAGGGCTTCGCGTCCGCCGCGCGGCAGGAGCTCTCGCCCTTCGGGGTCTGGGTCTCCACCGTGGAGCCGGGGTCGATCGCCACCGGCATCGGCGAGCGGCGCACCAAGTACGTGGCCGAGGACTCGGTGTACCGCAAGGACTTCGACACGATGATCGAGAACCTCGACGCGAACGAGCGTTCCGGGATCACCCCGGGGAGGGTCGCGGAGGTCATCGTGAAGGCGATCGAGGCGCAGAAGCCGCGCGAGTTCTACGCCGTGGGGAGCAACGCGCCGCTGGTGTTCCTGCTCAAGCGGCTGGTGCCGGTCGAGGTGGTCTCGGCCGTCGTCGCGCGGCGGCACGGCCTGTCGCGATAGGGGTCCCGGATCGTCGGGACATACGTCCCTGGCGCGGGGCAGGAGCTACTACCTAGCGTAGTAGTAGCCCTTCTTCCAGCCAGAGGACCGATGCCCCATGCTCACCGATGCCCAGCGCGCCGTCATCAGCGACACCCTTCCCGCCGTGGGCGGCGCGATCGACGAGATCACCCCGCTGTTCTACCGCCGCCTGTTCCAGGCGCACCCCGACTTGCAGCGCGACCTGTTCAACCGCGGCAATCAGGCCGTCGGCGCGCAGCAGCGGTCGCTCGCCGCGTCGATCGCGATGTACGCCACCGCCGTCGTCGACGACGAGGTCTCGGCGCGGTCGATGCTCGAACGCGTCGCGAACAAGCACGCCTCCCTCGGCGTGGCACCCGAGCAGTACCCGGTGGTCCACGAGCACCTGTTCGCGGCCATCGCCGAGGTCCTCGGCGAGGCCGTGACGCCGGCGGTCGCGGAAGCCTGGACGGCGCTGTACTGGCAGCTCGCCGACGAGCTGATCGCCCTCGAGAAGGGCCTGTACGAGGCCGCGTCGGTCACCCCGGAGACGGTGTGGCGCACCGTCGTCGTGGCCGAGCGGCGGCAGGAGACACCGCACACCGTCGCCTTCGTCCTCGCGGACCCGTCCGGCGCACCGCTGCCCGACTTCGTTCCCGGGCAGTACATCTCGGTCGCCGTCCGGCTGCCCGACGGTGCGCGCCAGATCCGTCAGTACAGCCTCTCCGGCGCCGGCTCGGGCCGGTGGCGGATCGGCGTGCGGCGCGACGGGGAGGTCTCCGCGTACCTGCACGAGTACGTTTTCGAGGGCGCGCGGCTGACGGTGTCGCCGCCCTTCGGGGACATCGTGCTCGACAGCGACCCCGCGACCCCGCTGGTGCTCGCCTCCGCGGGGATCGGGATCACACCCGTCCTGGGCATGCTGTACCACCTGGCCGAGGAGGACGGCGATCGACGCGTGATCGTCGCCCACGCCGACCGGACGCGGGCCACGCACGCCCACCGGGCCGAGCTCGCCGAGCTGGTCGATCGCATCCCGGGCGCCGACCTGTACACGTGGTACGACGAGCTTCCGGACGGCTACCCGCTGGGGGAGAGGGAGTCCCACGGCCGGATCGACCTGAGCGAGGTGGCGATCCCGTCCGAGGCGCACGCCTACCTGTGCGGCCCGCTGCCGTTCATGACCGGCACCGCTGACCAGCTCGCCGAGGCGGGGCTCCCGCGCGAGCGGGTCTGGTTCGAGGCCTTCACACCGTCCGTGTGAGGGCGGTCAGCGCAGGGCGAGCAGCTCGCGGACGGTGACGAAGCGGTAGCCGTCCGCGCGCAGTCGTTCGATGATCCGCGGCAGCGCCTCGCGGTCGGCCCGGCACGAGTCCGCGCAGAACGGGTGCAGCAGCACGATCGAACCGGGCCGGACGCGCTCGAGAGTGTACCGCTCGATGCCGCCGGCGTCGCCCGCGTGGAACGTGTCGGGCTCGACGTCCCAGGTCACCGTCGTCACGCCGCGGCGGGCGAGCTCCCAGGGCAGGACCAACAGCTTCTTGCCGTAGGGCGGGCGGAAGGTGATGGGGCCGTCGTAGCCGGCGGCCCGGATCAACGCGTCGGTGCGGTCGAGTTCGGACCGCACGAAGCCGGGCGTCTCGTTCGTCCCCACCATCCGCCTGTGACTGAAGGTGTGATTGCCCAGCTCGTGGCCCTCGGCGACTATGCGTCGACCGAGGTCGGGCGCCCGCTCGAGCTCCGAACCCAGCGCGTAGAAGGTGCCCTTGACGCCGTAGCGGGCGAGCGTGTCGAGCACCTCGGCCGTCGCCGCGGTCGGGGCGTCGTCGAAGGTGAGCGCCACGACGCGCTCGGAGGTGTCCACGCGATCGACGAGTTCGCCGAAGAGCTGGAACGAACGCGACTTGCTCACCTGCAGGAGGCCGTACAGCACGACGGCCGTGCACAGGAGCACGGCCGCCGCGATGATCAGGCGCCTGCGGATGGTCCGCACGGGAGCTTCTACGGCGCCCAGGTGCGCGTCGACGCCTCGCCGACGGCCTCCTGAGCGCTGCGGCGGCTTCCGTTGGCGCGGTTCACCGCCGAGACCACGGCGCGCAGCGAGGCGGTCGTGATCGACGGCGCGATGCCCACGCCCCAGACGGTGCGGTCCTCGTCGCCCACGCGGACGATCGCCTCGACGTACGCCGCCGCCTGGGCGTCGTCGCCGGCGGAGAGGGCGTGCTCGCTGTAGTCCAGGACCCGCACCTCGAAGCCGACGCCCGCGATCGCGTCGACGAACGCCGCGAGCGGCCCGTTGCCCTCGCCCGAGACCTCGTGCTCCTTGCCGTCGACCTTGACGACCGCGTCGATCCGGTCCACGCCACCGTCGACCTCCGAGGCGGTCACCTTCTGGCGCATGCGCTCCAGCGGCAGGATCGGGTCGATGTACTCGCCCGCGAAGACGTCCCACATCTCCTTCGGCGTGACCTCGCCGCCCTCGCCGTCGGTGATCTTCTGCACCGACTGGCTGAACTCGATCTGCAGGCGGCGCGGCAGCGCCAGGCCGTGATCGGCCTTCATGATGTACGCGACGCCGCCCTTGCCGGACTGGCTGTTCACGCGGATCACGGCCTCGTAGTTGCGGCCCACGTCCTTGGGATCGATCGGCAGGTACGGCACCTGCCACAGGATGTCGTCCACGTCCTTGTCGGCGTCGTCGGCGTCGACCTTCATCTGGTCCAGGCCCTTGTTGATCGCGTCCTGGTGGCTGCCGGAGAACGCGGTGTACACCAGATCGCCGCCGTACGGGTGCCGTTCGGGCACCGGCAGCTGGTTGCAGTATTCGACGGTGCGCCGGATCTCGTCGATGTCGGAGAAGTTGATCTGCGGGTCCACGCCGCGGCTGAACAGGTTGAGCCCCAGCGTCACCAGGCACACGTTGCCGGTGCGCTCGCCGTTGCCGAACAGGCAGCCCTCGATGCGGTCCGCTCCGGCCAGGTAGCCCAGCTCCGCGGCCGCGACGCCCTCGCCGCGGTCGTTGTGCGGGTGCAGCGAGAGGATCACGCTGTCGCGGCGGGCCAGGTTGCGGCTCATCCACTCGATCGAGTCCGCGTACACGTTCGGGGTCGCCATCTCGACGGTGGCGGGCAGGTTCAGGATGATCGGCTTGTCCGGGGTGGGGGCGATGATCTCGGTGACCGCGTCGCACACCTCCTTGGCGAACGAGAGCTCGGTGCCCGTGTACGACTCGGGCGAGTACTCGTACCGCCACGCGGTGTCCGGGTACTTCTTCTCCTCCGCCAGCACCTTGTGCGCGGCGTCGGTGGCGATCTTCTTGATCGCCGCCTTGTCGGCGCGGAAGACCACGCGGCGCTGCAGCACCGAGGTGGAGTTGTAGAAGTGCACGATCACGTTCTTCGCGCCCTCGCAGGCCTCGAAGGTGCGCTCGATCAGCTCGTCGCGGCACTGCACGAGGACCTGGATGGTCACGTCGTCCGGGATCGCGCCGTCCTCGATGATCTCGCGGACGAAGTCGAAGTCCGTCTGGCTGGCGGAGGGGAAGCCGACCTCGATCTCCTTGTAGCCCATACGGACCAGCAGATCGAACATGCGGCGCTTTCGCGCCGGGCTCATCGGATCGATGAGGGCCTGGTTGCCGTCGCGCAGGTCCACGGCGCACCACAGCGGCGCGGTGGTGGCCACGTTGTCGGGCCAGGTGCGGTCGGGTAGAGCGATTCGCTCCACCTCGTCCGCGTAGGAGCGGTAGCGGTGGGCGGGCATGGCGCTACCGCGCTGAGGGTTCCACGCGGGCTGGCCCGGTTCACGGGGGCCGGCAGGGGAGGTGATCTTCGAAACGCCGGAGGTGTACGAATCGGCTGCAGGGCTCATGGGTCGAGGTTACTTTCTCGGTTCGGTGAGGTCTCGACCGGCGTTGTCGCGACTGCACGACGGACCCCGCGACGGGGAGCCGGTCCGATCAGACCCCGCCGCGGCAACCGAGGAGAAGGCCGCGCCACTGCACGAGTCGAATGTAGCGCACCGTCGCTGATCACGGAACCCGCACCCGGACGCACCGTGATCCAGAACACAGTGCCGCGAGATCGCGGATCAATCGGGCTCGTCTAATTCGAGATACAGAATTTTCAGAGGCCGGATCGATCGACCGAGGGGCTGAACCCGCAGGCCGCCGCCCTGACGGTGAATCTTCTTGAGCGACGCCACTCGGACCTGCGAACTTCCTGAGACCTTCGCCCACGGGAATCACGGTTGAAGGTGTTGCAATTCCAACGGTCGAATCCCTACAATTCTGCGATTGCAACAGTCGTGTGCTGTGATCGTGACGCAGAGGAGATCTTGGTGGACCACGTGGTGCACTCCCTGACCGGAGCCCAGTACGGAATGTGGCTCGGCCAGCAGATGTCCCCGGACGTCGCCTACACCGTCGCGCAGTACGTGGACATCCGTGGTCCCTTCGACGTGGAGGCCATGCGGTCGGCCACCCGCACGGCCAGTGACGAGTTCCTCTCCCCGTACGTCCGGGTCGAGGTCGACGAGTCCGGCGCGCCTGTGCAGTGGGTGGACCACGACCTCGATCCCGCCGCCCAGGTGATCGACCTCGGCCTGCAGGACCTCCCCGAGGATCAGCGCATCGACGCCGCCGTCGCCTGGATGCGGGCCGAGTACTCGCGTCCCATCGACCTGGCCGTCGATCCCCTGGTGATCAACCGTCTCATCCGCGTCGCCGACGATCGGTGGCTCTGGTACGGCCGCGCGCACCACGTGGTGATCGACGGGTACGGCGCCTCGATCCTGCAGCGCCGCGTCGCCGAGCTCTACACCGCCTACGCCACCGGAGCCGAGGTGCCTCCGCTGCGCCCCGCGCCCCTTCCGCCGGAGGGCTTCGTCGCCGCGGAGGACAAGTACTTCGCCTCCGCCCGTGCCGACGGCGACGCCGACTACTGGGCGGGCGTCGTCTCCAGCCTCCCCGAGGCGGCCGGCCTGAGCCGCGTCGTCGCGGGGCCGTCCGCCCTGAACCTGCGCCGCAACGGCGACCCCAGCGCCGAGGCGGGCGCGCGGCTCGAGGCCGCAGCGGAACGCCTGGGCACCAACCGGACCGGCCTCGTCATCGCCGCCTTCGGCGCCTACGTGGCCGCCGTCTCCGGCCGCGAGGAGATCTCGCTCGCGGTCCCCGTGGCGGCCCGCACCACCGCGGCGCTGCGCGGCTCCACCGGCATGACCGCCAACGTGCTTCCCGTTCCCGTGCGCGCGGGCACCGGCGCCACGGTCTCCGACATCATCGACGGCACCGGGCTCGACCTGCGCAACGGGCTGCGTCACCAGCTCTACCCGGCCGCCCGGATGGAGGCCCCCACTCTCCGCGAGGGCGTGGTCGGCTCCACCTTCGGCGACACGATCAACATCATGATGTTCTCCTCGGCGATGGTGCTGGGCGAGGCGCAGGGCACCCTGAACCTGCTGACTTCGGGCCCCGCCGAGGACGTGGCGGTCACCGTGTACGAGTCGGAGCAGGGTGCCCTGCGGATCGACATGGAGGCGAACCCCGCCTCCTACACCGTCGCCGACCTGGACGCCCACTACACGCGCTTCATGGCCTACCTCGAGCGCTTCGCCGCGGCGGCCGGCAGTACCCCGCTCTCCGCGCTCGCGGTGGCGACCGACGCCGAGACCGCCGACTGGACCCGCTTCGCCGGCGCCGCCGACGGTGCGTCCGCCGCCGCACCGTCGATCCCCATGCCCGAGCTGCTGCGCCGGGCCGCGGCCGCGCACCCCGACCGGGTGGCCGTCGCCGACGGCGACCGCAGCATCACCTACGCCGAACTGGACCAGTACAGCGATCGCCTCGCGCGGTACCTGATGACCGTCGGCGCCGCGCCGGAGGAGCGTGTGGCGCTGCGGATCCCGCGCTCGCTGGAATCGGTGATCGCGGTGTGGGCCGTCACCAAGACCGGCGCCGCGTTCGTGCCGATCGATCCCAAGCTTCCCGCCGAGCGCGCCGAGCACATCGCCGGTGCTGCGGCCCCCGTCGCCACCCTCACGCCGGCCGACCTGGCCCGCGTCTGGGGGCCCGGCGCGAACGCCGGTGCCAGCGAGGCGGATTGGCCCACGATCGACCTTGCGAACCCCGCCTACCTGATCTTCACCTCCGGCTCCACCGGGCGTCCCAAGGGCGTCAGCGTGACCCACGCCGGCCTGTCGAGCCTCGCGCACGAGCTGGTGCGCACGCACGGCATAGCCGACGGCTCCCGGGTCATGCACTTCGTCTCACCGGGCTTCGACGCCTCCGTCCTCGAACTCCTCATGGCCGTCGAGAGCGCCTCCACGCTCGTCGTGGTGCCGCCGGACGTGTACGGCGGCGAGGATCTGGAGGACGTGCTGGCGCAGGGGAAGGTGAACGGCGGGTTCATCACCCCCGCCGCGGTCGCCACCCTGGACCCGGCGAAGCTCCCCACCCTCACCGGGCTCGGCGTGGGCGGCGACACCGTGCCGCAGGCCCTCGTCCAGAGGTGGGCCACCGACGGGCGCACCGTGGTGAACGTCTACGGCCCCACCGAGACCACGATCGCCGTGACCCTGGGCGCGCTCAACGCCGAGGGCCCCGTGCGGCTCGGCGGCCCGATCCCCGGAACCCGTCTGTACGTGCTCGACCCCTACCTGCGGCCCGCCCCCGCCGGCGTCGCCGGCGAGCTCTACATCAGCGGCCCGGGCATCGCCCGGGGCTACCACGGGAACCCGCTCATGACCGCGGAGCGGTTCGTGGCCGACCCCTTCCGGGCCGACGGTGCGCGGATGTACCGCTCCGGCGACCTCGTCCGGTGGGATGCCGACGGTGCGCTGGAGTTCCTCGGGCGCACCGACTCCCAGGTGAAACTGCGCGGCTTCCGCATCGAACTCGGCGAGATCGACGCCGCGGCCATGCGGGTGCCCGGCGTCGAGCGCGCAGTCACCGTGGTGAACGGCGACGACACCGCCACAGCGGAACTCGTCACCTACGTCACCGGCACCGCCGAGCCGGACGCCGTCACCGCGGGCGTCGCGGCCGAGCTGCCCGCGTACATGGTCCCGGCGCACGTCCTCGCGCTCGGCGGGTTCCCGCTCACCGTGAACGGCAAGGTCGATCACAAGCAGCTGCCGCAGCCCGAGCGGGCCGCCGCTGTGACCGTGGGCCGCGGGCCGCAGACCGACGCCGAGCGGCTCGTCGCCGAGGCGTTCGGCGAGGTGATCCCCGGTGTGCAGAAGGACGACCTGAACGTAGCGACCAGCCTGTTCGACCTGGGCGGGAACTCGCTCTCGGCCACCCGCATCGCCGCGCGGCTGGGCTCCGCCACCGGCACCCGCGTCAGCGTCGCGACGGTGTTCGCCAACCCCACCGTCGAGGGCCTCGCCGCCGCCATCGGCGGCGCGCCCGTGCCCGCCGCGGCGGCCGCCGAGCCTCCCGTCGCCGTCGCCGAGCCCCGGCCGGAGCCGGAGTTCACGGCACCGTCGGACCCCGAGGAGGCGGCCGAGCTGCTTCCTGCCCAACACCAGATGTGGGTCCGCAACCGCGTGAGTCCCGATGGCTCGTACCACATCCCGGTCGCACTGCACCTGCGCGGCGACGTGGACGTCTCCGCCATGCGCGTCGCCCTGGGTGATGTGGTGGCGCGCCACACCCCGCTGCGCACCGTGTACCGCAACGGCCCCACCGCCGGCGAGCCGGAGGTGCAGGTGCTACCCGCCGGCCCCAACCTGGTGCCGTTCACCGAGCGCACCGTGACCCTCGACGAGCTGACCGAGGCCGCCTCGGAGTACGCGGGCGAGCCGTTCGACCTCGCCGCCGACGTACCGATCCGCGCGCGGCTGTACCGCATCGACGACCGGCACCAGGTGCTGGTGCTGGTGATCCACCACATCGCCGCCGACGGCTGGTCGATGATGCCGCTGGCCGGTGACCTGGCCACCGCGTACGCCTCGCGCACCCGCGGCAAGGCCCCGCGGCTCGCGCCGCTGCCGCGCACCTACACCGAGCACGCCCGCTCCTACAAGCACCGGCTCACCGGTGCCCCGCGCCAGGCGCTGGACCGGTTCTGGGCCGAGGTGCTCGCGGACCCGCCCGCCGAATCGGTTCCGCCCGCGGCGGTCCCGCGCTCCGGCGGCGTGGTCTCCGCGGCCCGGTCGATCGACACCCGCGTCGCCCCCGAGGTCTGGGCGGGGGTCGCCGGGCTGGCCCGCGCGCACACCACCACGCCGTTCATCGTGGTGCACGCCGCCCTCGCGGCGGCCATCTCCCGGCTGTCCGGGCAGAGCGACCTGGTGATCGGCACCGCCGTCGCCGGCCGCGGTGAGGCCGAACTCGACGGCCTGGTCGGCATGTTCGTGAACTCGATCCCGCTGCGCACCCGCACCACGAACGACCAGACGTTCGCGCAGCACCTCGCCGCGGTGAGCCACGGCGATCTCGACGCGCTCGACCACTCCGACCTGCCGTTCGAGTCGGTGCTGGAACTGGTCGACCCGCCGCGCGCGGCCGGCCGCCACCCGATCTTCCAGGTCATGCTGAACCAGCGGCCCTTCGACACCCAGCACTTCCCGATGGCGGGCGTCGACGTGGAGGTCGTGCCCGTGGACGTCCCGATCGCCCGGTTCGACCTCGAGGTCACCCTGGGCGCCGACGGCACTATCGAGCTGCGCTACGCCTCCGAGTTGTACCGGGCCGACCAGGCCGAGTCCATCCTGGACGCGCTCGTGGCGGTGCTCACCGCCGTCGGCGTCGACCCGCAGACCACCATCGCCGAGCTCCCCATCATGTCGGCGGACCGCCTCGCCGAGCTGACCCCGGTGCGCGGCGTGGAGGCCGATTTCCACACCCCGCTCGGCCGGCTCATGCGCGAGGCCGCCCGCACCTACTCGAACCGGCCCGCCGTGATCGACGGCGAGCGGGTGCTCACCTACCGCGAGCTCTACGCGGACGCTCGCAAGGTGGCCGCCGCCGTCCTCGCCGCCGGGTCCCGCCCCGGCGAGGCCGTGCTCACCGACCTGCCCCGCTCCGCCGAGTCCATCACCGCCTTCTGGGGGATCACCCTGGCCGGCGCAGCCGTGGCACCGGTGGACCCGAAGTACCCGCAGGAGCGCCGCGACTACATCGCCGACGACGTGCGGGCCCGCGTGGGCGTCACCGCCACCGGCTCCGGGGTCGAGGGCGTGCGCTGGGTAGCCATGGACAACCTGGACGGCGACGGCTACGACCCGCAGATCGTGCCCGATCTCGAGGACGCCGCCTACATCATCTACACCTCCGGCTCCACCGGACGGCCCAAGGGCACCGTGGTCACGCACCGGGGCCTCGGCAACTTCGCCGAGGAACTGCACGTGCGACTGCAGACCGGCGCCGACACCCGGGTGATGGCCTTCGCCTCCACCGCGTTCGACGCGACCGTGCTCGAGCACCTCATGGCTATCCGCGTGGGCGCCCCGCTCGTGGTGGTCCCGCCGGGCACCACCGGCGGTCGGGAGCTCGAGAAGATCATCGCCGATCACGGTGTGACGCACGGCTTCCTGACTCCTTCGACGCTGGCCACCCTGAACCCGGAAGCCGTCCCGTCGTGGACGCACGTGCTCGCCGGCGGCGAGGCGCTGGGCCCGGGGTTGGCGAAGAAGTGGAGCGCGGGCCGTCGCCTGCACAACGGCTACGGCCCCACGGAGACCACGATCATGACCGCGATCTCCGACGCGCTCTCCGGCGACGGCCGCGTGCCGATCGGTCCCCCCGTCCGCGGCCAGGGGCTCCTGGTGCTCGACGACGAGCTGCGGCCGGTCCCCGTCGGCATGCCCGGCGAGCTGTACGTGGCGGGCCCGCAGCTGGCCCGCGGCTACCACCGCCGGCCCCAGCTCACCGCCTCCCGGTTCGTCGCGAACCCCTACGGGGAGCCGGGCGACCGGATGTACCGCACCGGCGACGTCGTCCGCTGGACCCGCGGCGACGGCGGGCAGCTCGTCGTGGACTTCGTGGGCCGCAACGACTTCCAGGTGAAGATCCGCGGAATCCGGATCGAGCTGGGCGAGATCGACGCGACCATCGACACGATGGCCGGGGTGGACTTCGTCTCCACCCAGGTGCGCCCGGGGCCCGACGGTGCCCCCGCCCTCGTCGCGTACGTCAAGGGCGACGTGGACCCCTCGGCGGTCCGCGCGCACGTACGCACCCGCCTGCCGGGCTTCATGGTCCCGGCCGCGGTGATGATCATCGCCGCGGTGCCCATGGGCAGCACCGGCAAGCTGGACAACGCGGCGCTGCCCGAGCCCTACTTCGGAGGGACCGGCAACGCGGCGGCCACCCCGACCACCCCGGGCGAGACCCGCGTCGTGGAGGCCTTCCGCAAGGTGCTCGGCAGCGACGCGATCGGCGTGGAGGACGACTTCTTCGACCTCGGCGGCAACTCGCTCTCCGCGAACGAGTTGGTGGGCCTGCTGGGCAACGGGATCGAGGCGCGCACCGTCTTCGACCTGCGCACCCCGGCCGCCATCGCGACCGCGCTCACCGGTGATCCGGACCGGATCGTGGGGGAGTCCGCGCTCGAGGACCAGGGGCTGCGCCGCGTGCAGCGCGGCGACCGGATGCCGCTCTCCTCCGCGCAGGAGCGGATGTGGCTGCAGAACAAGATCGATCCCGGCCCCACCTACAACATCGGCGCCGCCTTCCTCGCCACCCGCCCCGTGGACAAGGCGGTGCTCGACGCCGCGCTGCGGGACCTGTTGGACCGGCACGAGAGCCTGCGCACCCGCTACCCGTCCTCCGCGGAGGGCCCTTACCAGGAGATCCTCTCCGTCGACGCGCCCGAGGTGCGGGACTTCGCGGCGGAGTTCGGCACCGCCACCTCCAACGTGGCGGGCCAGGAGGCGGCGATCGCCGAGTTCGTGGCACGCCCCTTCGCGCTCAACCGCGACCTGCCGCTGCGTGTGATGACCGCGCCCACCGGCCGGGGGTCGATCCTCGCGATCGCGGTGCACCACATCGCCGCCGACGGCGCCTCCGTGGTTCCGCTGACCCGCGACCTGATGGCCGCGTATCTCGCGCGCACCACGGGCGCCGAGCCCCAGTGGGCAGAGCTGCCGCTGCAGTACGCGGACTACGCGGTGTGGCAGCGCGGCCAGGCGGAGAAGGACGCCGGCGCGGTGGCGTACTTCGCCGAACGCCTCGACGGCGGGCCGGAGGCGAGTTCCTTCCCCGCCGACGGGCCGCGCCCCACCATCGGCTCGACCGATGCCGGTGAGGTCGCCATCGTGCTGCCGAAGACGGAGCGGGATGCGTTGGCGGACTTCGCCGCCAAGCGCGGCGTGTCCATGTTCATGGTGCTGCACGCGGGCCTCGCGGCCCTGCTGCACCGCGTCAACGGCACCGACGACGTGGTCGTGGGCACTCCGGTGATCGGCCGCACCGACCGCCGCCTGCGGGACGTGGTCGGCATGTTCGTCAACACCGTGGCGCTGCGCACCCGGGTGAACGGCACGGAGAGCTTCAACGCGCTCGTGGAGCGGATCCGCAGCGGCGACCTCGACGACCTGGTGCACGCGACCGCGCCGTTCGAGCGGGTCATCGAGGCCCTCTCGCCGCCGCGCAGCCGCGACCGGCACCCGGTGTTCCAGGTGGTGCTGAGCCACCAGAACCTGGGCGATCCGCTGAGCGTCCTCTCGTCCGATGGTGGGGGCCTGTTCGAACTCGAGCCGCTGCCGCTGGCCGCCGCCACCACCACCTTCGACGCCACCTTCGAGGTGCGCGAGGTGGAGGACGGCCTCCGGTTCAACCTGCGCTATCGCACCGACCTGTACCGGCCCGCGACGGCCGAGGGGATCGTCGGCCGGCTCGCGCGCCTGGTGACGGCGGGCGTCGGCGCCCCGGAGACCCCGGTAGCCGACCTGCCTGTGCTCCTGCCGCAGGAGCAGGAGCTGTTCCAGCGCGCCTCCACCACGATCGAGCCGCACACCATGGCCGAGATCCTGGCCCGCGCGGTGCGGCAGCGTCCGGGCGGACCGGCGCTGCGCGACGGCGACCTGCGCTACAGCTACTCGGAGCTGGACTCGGCGGTGTCGGCGCTGGCGGGCCGGCTCGCCGGCCTGGGCGTCGGCAGCGGCACGCGGGTGGCCGTGTCCATCCCGCGATCGGCCGCCTCGGTCGTCGCCTTCTGGGCCGTGGCCCGCCTCGGCGCCGTGTACCTGCCTGTGGATCCGATCTACCCGACGGAGCGGATCGAGTACATCCTGGGTGACGCGGCGCCCGCGCTCGGGCTCACCGTGCGCGAGTCCGAGAGCAGGCTGCCCGCATCGGTGGACTGGGTCACGGTGGACATCAGCACCTCCCGGGTGCAGCATCCGCCCGCCGAGGTCACCCCCGTGGGGGTGGACGACCCGGCGTACGTGATCTACACGTCCGGCTCCACCGGCAAGCCCAAGGGCGTCGTGGTGCCGCACCGTGGTCTCGCCGCGATGGCGGACACGCTGGTGCGCAGCCACGCAGTGGGCGCCGGCGCCCGGGTGCTGCACTTCGCCTCACCCAGCTTCGACGCGTCGATCCTGGAGCTGCTGCTCGCGACGTGGTCCAGAGCCGAGCTCGTGATCGCCCCCGGCACCCTGTACGGAGGGGCGCCGCTCGGCGACTTCCTCGCGGAGAACGAGGTGACGCACGCGTTCATCACCCCGGCCGCGCTCGCCACGATCCCCGAGCGCGACCTGCCGCTGCTCGAGGCGCTCAGCGTGGGCGGCGACGTGCTGCAGTCCGAGCTCGCCCGACGGTGGTCGAACGGCCGCATCCTGATCAACGCCTACGGCCCGACCGAGGTGACGATCGCCGCGACCATGGGCGCCGTGGACCCCGATGCCGTGGGCATCGGCGGGCCCGTCACCGATGCGCAGTTGATGATCTGCGACGAGCGCCTGAATCTGGTGGCGCCCGGCACCGTGGGTGAACTGTACGTCGCGGGTCCCGGTGTGGCACAGGGATACCTGGACCGACCGGACCTGACCGCGTCGCGGTTCGTGGCCAACCCGTACAACGATGCGCAGGGCTACAAGCGCATGTACCGCACGGGCGATCTGGTGCGCTGGCGCGCGACCGACGACGGCGAGCCGGTGCTCGAATTCGTCGGTCGCAGTGACGATCAGCTCAAGGTGCGCGGATTCCGGGTGGAGCCCGGCGAGGTGGCCGCCGCCGTCGAGAGCCACCCGGACGTCCGGCAGGCCGTGGTGGTCGTGGACCGCGGCGACGGCTCGCTCGAGGCGCAGGCCGCCGCCCGCCTGGTCGCGTACTACGTGGCCGACGGTGCCGTGACCGTCGAGGCGCTGAGGACGTGGGTCGGGGATCGTCTTCCGCGGCACATGGTCCCGTCCGTCTTCCAGGAGATCGACGCGGTGCCGGTCACGGCGCACGGCAAGACCGACCTCAAGGCCCTCCCGCCAGTGGGCGCCCCGGCGCCCGCGCGCAGGCCCACCGAGGACGCCGTGCCAGCGGCCCCCGCGGCCCCCGCGGCCCCTGCGGCTCCTGCGGCCCCCACGGCGCGCGCCGACTCGAAGGCCGGGCTCGACGGCGCCGTAGCCGAGATCCTCTCCGACGTGCTCGGCGTGGCCTCGCTCGGGATGGACGACGACTTCTTCGCCGTCGGCGGAACCTCGCTGCAGGCCGCGATCGCTGTGGACCGGCTCCGCGAGCGGTTCGACGCCGAGGACGCCAGCATCCGCTGGTTCTTCGAGGACGCCACGGTGGGCTCCATCGCGGCGCGGATCGGCGGTGCCCCGGCGCCCGTCTCCACCACCGCCGTGATCACCGGTGTGGCAGCGGATTCCGATACTGCGATCACCGATCCGATCCTGCCGCTGCGCGCGGGCACCGCGGGCGTGGACCCGCTGTACTGCGTGCACCCGGCCGTCGGCCTGGCGTGGAACTACCTCGGCCTCTCCTCCGAGCTCGACCCGAGCATCCCGATCATCGGGCTGCAGGCGCCGGGGATCTCGTACCCGATGCCGCCGGCGGACTCGATCTCCGAGCTCGCCCGCACGTACGTCCGCAACATCCGGGCGAGCCGCCCGCACGGTCCGTACAACCTGCTGGGCTGGTCGCTCGGCGGCCTCATCGCGCAGGAGATGGCCGTGGAGCTGCGGGATCTCGGCGAGAAGGTGAACCTGGCCCTCATGGACGCCTACCCGCTGGGCGACTACCGCGGCCCGCGCGAGGAGATGTCCGTAGCGCACCTGCTGCGCGAGTTCGTGGGCCTCGACGTGGCCGAGGACGCGGAGCTGAGCACCGAAGACGCGCTGGACCTGCTGGCCTCCGCCGGCGGCCCGGCCCGCGAGCTCTCACGCGGCCAGATGGAGCGGCTGCTGTCGAACTACCGGCACAACACCACGCTGGGCTACTCGCACCGTCCGCGCGAGTACGACGGCAACGTGCTCGTGTTCCGGGCGACGGAGCAGACCACCGGCGGCCTCGTGCCGCAGCTGTGGCGGCCGTACGTGACCGGCCTGGTGCAGGTGCACGACATCGAGGCCACGCACAACCAACTGGGCTCCGCGCCGGCCATCGACGAGGTGGCCCGCACGATGAACGTGTTCCTCACGGGCAACTACACCGCGGCGGCCAAGTCCACGAGCAGGACGCTCGACGACACCGAGCCGCTGGTCAGCGTCCGCGGCCTCACCCGCCGGTACGGCCGGGGCAAGAAGGCCGTGTACGCGCTCAACGGGGTGGACCTGGACATCGCGCCCGGCAGCATCCACGCGCTGCTCGGCCCGAACGGCGCCGGCAAGACGACCACGGTCAAGATCATCGCGACGCTCATGAAGCCCTCCGAGGGCTCCGTCACCATCGACGGGGTGGATGCGCTGGCCGATCCGCGCCGGGCCCGCTCGATCATCGGTCTCTCCGGCCAGTACTCGGCGGTCGACGAGAACCTGACCGGCAGGGAGAACCTCGAGATGTTCGCCCGTCTCTACGGATTCGACAGGGCCTCGGCGAAGGCCCGCGCGAACGACCTGCTCAAGCAGTTCCGCCTCACGGCCGCCGCGGACCGCGCCTCCGGCACCTACTCCGGCGGTATGCGCCGGCGCCTCGACCTGGCCGGGGCGATCATCTCCCGCCCGCGGCTCGTGGTCCTCGACGAGCCCACCACGGGCCTGGACCCGCGCAGCCGCAAGGACGTGTGGGACGTGATCGCCCGGCTCAGCAAGGAGGACGGGATCTCCGTGCTGCTCACCACCCAGTACCTCGACGAGGCCGAGATCCTGGCGGACCTGGTCACGATCATCGACCAGGGCCGGATCATCCGCAGCGGTACGGTTCCGGAGCTGAAGTCGGCCGCCGCGGCGGACCTGATCCAGATCGGGCTGCGCGAGCGGGACCGGGTCACGGCCTGGCCGATCCTGGCCCGTCACGCCATCGACGGCACAGCGATCCGCGAGGCCTCCGGGCTCGGCGCGATCCGCGTTGCCGACGGGCAGCACAAGCTGGTGGCGGTGCTCAACGACCTGCGGGAGGCCGGCGTGCGCGTCGAATCGGCCATGCTCCGCGAGGCCACCCTGGACGACGTCTTCTTCGCTCTGACCGGCGAGGATGCGAACAAGAGCGAGGAGACCGGCGCATGACCGCGATCACCTTCCCGCAGGAGCGGCGGACGTCGCTGAGCGGATTCCTCAGCGACTGCGCGGTGATGACCAGGCGCAACCTGACCACGCTGATCCGGATCCCGCAGCTGCTGCTCGGCGCCACGATCCAGCCGATCATGTTCGTTCTGCTGTTCAGCTACGTCTTCGGCTCGTCGCTCGGCGGCGAGGTGGGCGGCGACCGCTACCGCGAGTTCCTGCTCGCCGGCATCCTGGTGCAGACCGTGGCGTTCAGCTCGGGCCAGACCGCGATCGGCGTGGCGTCGGACATGAAGAACGGCATCATCGACCGGTTCTCCTCGCTGCCCATGTCGCGGCTCGCGGTGATGGTGGGGCGCACGCTGTCCGACCTCGTGGTCAACGTGATCAGTGTGGTCGTGATGCTGGGTGTGGGCCTGCTGATCGGCTGGCGGATGCGGGGCAGCTGGCTCGACGCGCTCACCTCGCTCGCCGTGCTGCTACTGTTCGGCTTCGCCATGTCCTGGGTGGGCGCCCTGATCGGGCTCTCGGTCTCGACGCCCGAGTCGGCGCAGGCGGCGCTGATGATCGTGATCTTCCCGGTCGCGTTCATCTCGTCGGCGTTCATCGCCTCGGGCGACCTGCCGGGCCCGTTGCGCACCATCGCCTCGTGGAACCCGGTGACCTCCATGGCGCGGTCGCTGCGCGAGGCCTTCGGGAACCCGCTCAGCCCGAAACCCGTGGTGAGTGAGCCGATCAACTGGGCGGCGCAGCACGCCACCGCCTACTCGGCCCTCGCCTCCCTCGCGATCATCGTGGTGATCGTGCCCCTCGCCGCCCGCGCCTACATGAAGCACTAGCGGCCCCGCACCACCCGTCCACCCGTAATCCCCTCCACAACAAGGAGAAACGAAGATGAACAACCCTTTCGACAACGAGAACGGCGAGTTCCTGGTGCTCACCAACGACGAGGGCCAGCATTCCCTGTGGCCCACGTTCCGTGAGGCGCCGCGCGGCTGGACCGTCGCCTTCGGCGAGGGCGGGCGCTCGCGCGCCGAGTGCCTCGAGTACATCGAGAAGTCCTGGACGGACATCCGCCCGCTCAGCCTGCGGGCCTGACGCCGCGCCGGTCCCCGGCCGCCGCCGCTACATGGCGTGCGGGTACACGCTCACCATGTGGGCGCCGTACCAGCACGTCACCGTCACGATGCCCAGGCACGTCCACAGCTGGACGCGCCGGGACGTCCCGGCGAGCGCGATGGCGATGGGGACCAGCAGGACGAACGCGGGCAGCAGCAGTCGCGGTCGCGACATCATGAGGCCGCCCGAGCCGAGCAGCGAGATCACGACCAGCGCCCCGTAGAGGGCGATGGGCCACGGGATCTTCGAGCGCACCGCGAGCACGATCAGCAGGATCGACGCGGCGAGCAGCCCGACGACCGACAGGTCCGCGATGTCGGAGCCGTTGATCAGCGAGTAGTTCACGAACTGCCAGGTCTGCACGCCCAGATCGAACGTGGTTCCCCAGCCCTCGGTCTGGATCCGGAACCAGCCGGTGAGGCTGCCCGTGTGGTGCGCGACGATCAGCAGGTACGTGACCCACCCCAGCGGGGTGAGCAGCACGGCGAGGCCCGCCCGGATGCGCTCGGCACCGTCGGACGAGAGGACGGCCAGCAGCGCCGCCAGCGCGACCACCCCGATCAGCACCACCGAGGTGGGCCGGCAGAAGCCGGCCAGGGCCGTGCAGATCCCCGCGAGGATCCACTTGCGCTCCATCACCCCCACCAGCGCCCAGCCGGCGAGGGCGCAGTAGAGCGCCTCCGTGTAGGCCATCGTCAGCACGATCGACATCGGCGCGGCCGCGAACAACACGGTGGTCAGCAGGCCCGCGCGTTCGGCCAGGCGATCCGGCACCGCGGGCATGTGCTCCACGCACAGCCGGCCCAGGCGGTAGGCGGCCACGGCGGCGACGCACCCCAGGATCACGTTGACGGTGAGCGCCGCGCGGTAGGCGTCGAACCCGGGCAGCTGCGCCACGCCCCGCACCAGCATGGGGAAGCCGGGGAAGAAGGCGTACGCGGTGTCCGCGGTGTGCTCGCCGCGCGCGTCCACGAACCGCCAGGGCATGTCGTCGTAGCCGTAGGTGGCCAGGCCGATCATCCACTTGCCGTCCCACGCGGTCAGCAGGTCGGCGAGGTTCTGGTTGCGGAGCTGCGCGAAGCGGGCCAGGGCAGCGAGCCCGATGCCCCGGATCGCGAGGTAGTAGACGATGGGCAGCCACACGGACCGGGTGCGGTCGATCAGCGACGACGGTGTCGTCCGGGCGCCGGTCTCGGCGTGGTCGGGGGCGGTCGGCACGGCTTGCATCGTACCGAGGCCGGCCTCCGTCACGGCGCGGATACTCGGCGGATCGTGCAGTCGACCGAATTGGTCCCGGACTGCGTGAAGGTCTGCTCGTTGACCACGATGGTGCAGGTCACCGGTCCCGTCCCGGTGACGATCAGCGACATGGTGTCGCCGATGGTCGCCGTGCCCTGCCATTCCCACGGCAGCGTCGACGCGCGGGGGATGTCGCCGCCCCGCACGCCCACCACGAGGACGGCGCCCGCGCCGGTGCCGGTGGCCGAGAGCTTCAGCCGCACCGACTGGCCCGACGACGGGGATCCCGTGGTGGTCCGCGGCGCGGTGGTGAGGAAGCCGTCGGACTCGGTCGCGGGCTCGGTGGGCGGCACCACGGCGCCGGAGGTGGGCGCCCCGGCCGTCGTGGTTGTCGCGGCGGCCGAGAACGTCACGGGCGACGCCTTCTCCGAGGAGTCGGGCCTGAACGCGAGGCCGACGCCGACCGCCAGCGCCACCAGGAGCACGGCACCGACCGCCGCGAGCGCGATGAACAGCGGCTTCCTGTTGCCCTTCCCGCCTCCGGGGCCACCGGGACCGGGGCCCTGCGGGTATCCGGGCTGCGGATACGGCCCCTGCGGATACCCGCCCTGCTGATATCCGCCCTGCCGGTATCCGCCCTGCTGATATCCACCCTGAGGGTAGCCACCCCGGGGGTAGCCGCCGGGCTGCCGGCCCGGCTGCTGCCCCGGATGCTGGCCGGGGGTGCCCGGGTACTGGCCGGGGTTCTGGCCGCCGTAGGGATTCATCTTCGATCTCCTGGTGTTCGCGTCTGGCCTCGATTATCCGTGATGGGTCTGAACGGCGGGTTGCACACCGCTTGGAGCGGTGCCCTCCGGACCGAAGAACCCAGGTCGGTAGGATCGAACCGCACATCGAACACCGCAACGGAGAGGTTCCACGTGGCACTCGTCGTCCAGAAGTACGGAGGTAGCTCCGTCTCCTCCGCCGAGCGCATCCGGCGCGTGGCCGAACGGATCGTGGAGACCAAGCGCGCGGGCAACGATGTCGTCGTGGTCGTGTCCGCCATGGGCGATACCACCGATGAGCTGCTCGATCTCGCCAATCAGGTGTGCCCGGCGCCGCCCGCCCGGGAGATGGACATGCTGCTCACCTCCGGCGAGCGGATCTCCAATGCGCTCGTCGCGATGGCGATTCACTCCCTGGGCGCCGAGGCGCAGTCGTTCACCGGCTCGCAGGCCGGCGTGATCACTACCAGCAGGCACGGCGCCGCCAAGATCATCGACGTCACTCCGGGCCGGGTGCAGGCGGCGATCGACGAGGGCAAGATCGTGCTCGTCGCGGGCTTCCAGGGCGTCTCGCAGGACACCAAGGACGTGACCACGCTCGGGCGCGGCGGCTCGGACACGACCGCGGTCGCCCTGGCCGCGGCCCTGAACGCCGACGTCTGCGAGATCTACACCGACGTCGACGGCATCTACACCGCCGACCCGCGCATCGTGCCCAACGCCCGGCACCTGGCGAAGGTCTCCTTCGAGGAGATGCTGGAGATGGCCGCCTGCGGCGCGAAGGTGCTCATGCTGCGGTGCGTGGAATACGCGCGCCGCTACAACGTTCCCGTTCACGTGCGCTCGTCGTACTCGACCAAGCCCGGCACCATCGTCGCCGGCTCGATGGAGGACATCCCCATGGAAGAGGCAATTCTCACCGGCGTCGCCCACGATCGCAGCGAGGCCAAGATCACCGTCGTGGGCCTGGAGGACAAGCCGGGCTACGCCGCGCGGGTCTTCCGCGCCATCGCCGACGCGGAGATCAACATCGACATGGTGCTGCAGAACGTGTCCAAGGTGGATACGGGTCGCACCGACATCACCTTCACGCTGCCCCGCGAGCTCGGCCCGCTGGGCGTCGAGAAGCTCGAGGCGCTGCGCGCCGAGGTCGGCTTCGACTCGGTGGTCTACGACGACCACGTCGGCAAGGTCTCCCTCGTCGGCGCCGGCATGAAGAGCCACCCGGGCGTCACCGCCACGTTCTGCGAGGCGCTGTCGAAGGCCGGCATCAACATCGAGCTGATCTCCACCTCCGAGATCCGGATCTCGGTGCTGATCCGCGACACCGAGCTCGACGAGGCGGTGCGGGTGCTGCACGAGGCTTTCGACCTCGGCAGCGACGAAGAGGCCACCGTCTACGCGGGAACGGGGCGATAGTCATGGGTGTACGCGTGGGAGTGGTCGGCGCCACCGGCCAGGTGGGCGCCGTGATGCGGCAGCTGCTGCTGGAGCGGAACTTCCCGGCGGACGAGGTGCGGTTCTTCGCGTCCTCGCGCTCCGCGGGCAAACGGCTTCCGTTCGGGGACCGCGAGATCGTGGTCGAGGACGCCGAGACCGCCGACCCGGCGGGGCTCGACATCGCGCTGTTCAGCGCGGGCGCGACGATGTCGCGGGTGCAGGCGCCGCGGTTCGCCGCGGCCGGCGTCACCGTGATCGACAACTCGAGCGCCTTCCGTAAGGACCCAGAGGTGCCGCTGGTGGTCTCGGAGGTGAATCCGGAGCAGGTCCGCGACCTGAAGAAGGGCATCATCGCCAACCCCAACTGCACCACGATGGCCGCGATGCCGGTGCTCAAGGTGCTGCACGACGAGGCGGGCCTGCAGCGGCTCATCGTCTCCTCGTACCAGGCGGTCTCCGGTTCCGGGCTGGCCGGCGTCGAGGAGCTCGTCTCCCAGGTGCGCGCGGCGGCGCCCGAGGCCGAGAAGCTGGTGCACGACGGCTCGGCCGTGGACTTCCCCGCGCCGAACAAGTACGTGGCGCCCATCGCCTTCAACGTGCTGCCGCTGGCCGGCGCCATCGTGGACGACGGCTCCGGCGAGACCGACGAGGATCAGAAGCTGCGCAACGAGTCGCGCAAGATCCTGGGCCTGCCCGACCTGCTGGTCTCGGGCACCTGCGTGCGCGTCCCGGTGCTGACCGGGCACTCGCTCTCGATCAACGCCGAGTTCGGCAGCCCGCTGTCCGTGGCGCGCGCCCAGGAGCTGCTGGCCGCTGCGCCGGGGGTCAAGCTGGTGGACGTGCCCACGCCGCTGGCCGCCGCCGGCGCCGACGACTCGTTGGTGGGTCGCATCCGCCAGGACCCGGGCGTGCCCGACGGGCGCGGCCTGGCCCTGTTCATCAGCGGCGACAACCTGCGCAAGGGCGCCGCGCTGAACACCGTGCAGATCGCGGAGCTGCTGGTCTAGCAGGCAGATCACATCCGGCGCAGTCCCGCCCAGGCCTGCGACCACGGCGCGCGAACCGTGCACAGCCGGATGTCCACGTCGGTGGAGGCCGACGGGAAGCCGATGCGGTGGTGGAACCGCCGCAGGACTCTCGCCGCGGAGCACATCTCGCCCGGCAGCGCCTCGTCGGAGGCGACGACCCGGAGCACGGTGGTCGCGGAGTCGTCGGGCCGGCCGAAGAATCCGTAGCCGCGGTTCGGGCTGTACACGGCCGGCAGGCGGTGACCGTAGTACGCGAGTGCCGAAGCCTGCCAGTAGGAGCCGGTGACGATCGCCTCCGGGCGCTCCGGTCCGGGGAGATCGGCGAGCGAATCCTCCACGGCGCGGGCCAGTTCCGGCCATCCGAACTGGCCGTAGACGGAGATCTTCATTCCCGCCTCCGTCACCGATGTCGGCTCCGGGATCTTCGATTCGGGGGTGAACGGCAGGCTCGCCACCAGCATCGCGACGGCGGCCGCCGTCGCCGGCGCCGCCACCCAGCGCAACCGCGGGCGCCGTATCCGCTCGAAGCCGACGGCGCCGGCGGCCGCGAGCACGGGGATCATCCCGCCCGGGTAGTAGGGCCGGCCGCCCGTCGCGACGAACACCACGACCAGCGCGAGGAACGCGGGCGCCAGGAACCGGTACGGGCGCAGCCGCGGCGACCGCAGCAGCACCCACAGCCCGTAGAGCAGCAGCGGAGCGCCGAGGATCCCGGCGAGCAGCAGCAGGATGGGCACGAAGCCGATCCGCCCGCCCGCGTACTGGCTCTCCTCCGCGACCTGGCCGGTGAGCTGCAGGTACGGCCAGCCGCGCTCCGCCTGCCACAGCAGCGCCGGCATCATCGTGACCACGGTGAGGAGCCCGCCGAGCCACAGCGCCGGCCGCCGGATCATCGCGCGCGGGCCCCACACCAGGGACGCGGCGAGCACGCACACCCAGAACACGGGGATCAGCCACTTCACCTGCATGTCCACCGCGGTCACCACGCCCGCCGCGAACAGCAGCAGGTCCCTGCGAGTGCGCACCCATCGGACCACCAGCCAGGTGATCGCCACCCACAGCGGGGTGTCGATCGCGTTGGTGGCGAGCAGCGAGGACTGCAGCAGCAGGAAGGTCGACGTGGCGTAGGTGCCCGCGGTCAGCCCCTGCGCGAGTCGCCCGCCGCCGAGTTCGCGGGCGATCAACGCCGACACCAGGATCCCGGCCAGCGTGACGAGGATCGACGGCAGCCGGAACAGGACCAACGAGTCGCCCGGCATGGCGTCGCCGAGGAGGGCGAGCAGCGGGAGGATCGGCCCCTGATCGGCGTAGCTCACCGAGAGGTGGTGGCCGGCGCTGATGAAGTACAGCTCGTCGCCGAACAGGTGGTATCGACTCGCGCCGAACGCGGCGGCCGCCGCGCTGATCGCGAGGATCGGCAGAATCAACGGCCACGCGACGGGGGCGACGTCGTCTTCGGTCTCAGTCATGGGGCTTCACCGCCGTGAGGTAGACATCGAGCATCTGCTGCGTGTACGGGCCGAGATCCAGGTCCGGGTCGCGGGCCGCGCGGGTGGCGGCACCGTCGATGGAGTCGCGGATCTGCTGCGCCATGATCCACGCGTCGAATGCGCCGAGTTCCCCCGATTCCTGCCCGGCGCGGAGCATCTCGGCGAGGGGGAGGACGGAGGCGTTGTCGCCGTCCTCGGCGGTGAAGGCGGGGCGGTCGCCGTCGCGGAGCCCGAAGACCACCTCGATCATCGCGGTGATGTGCTGGCGCTGGGCGCCGAGGAACTCGAGATTGGACTCGATGTAGGCGGCGATCCGGCCGGGAGCGGTCGCCGCGGCCTCGATCCGGGGGGTCATCATCGCGGCACCGTCGCGGTACAGCGAGATCACCACCTCCCGCATCAGCTCGTCCTTTCCGTCGAAGTGATAGGAGATGACGCCCTTGGAGATGCCCGCCCGCTCGGCGATGCGGGCCAGCGACGCGCCGCCGAACCCCGCCTCGGCCAGCACCTCGACCGCCGCCGCGACGATCTGGTTCCGCCGGGCCTCCTCGATGAACGATCTCTGACCGCCCGACTCAGTTTCTGGCCGCATGGTCAGAAATTATCACGAGCGGCCAGAGCCTGTCGACCGCTCCCGCCCCCACCCGCCGCCCCTAGCGGGACGTGCCCCGCCCTCGCGTGGCGTGCATTCCCCCTGTCCATGGACGTAGGGAGGTGGCCGCCCCGCTGATATGTAGGTCGGTTTGTCAAGGGGCATGGCCGAGCCGTCCTGTTCCGCGGGTAACGCGGTGCAGGACGGCTCGGGTTCCGTCGCCGGGTGTGGGGTGTGGTGCGCGTGTCGTTGGTGTCGACGCTGGCGCGGTCAGTCTGATATGCGCGGGTTGGCTACCGCAAGTCGGTGTTTCGGCTGGAGCCTATCCGCTTGTCTAGGAACGAGTGTCGATCGGGATCTGACGATCTCAAGCTCTTCTCATAGCGGGTTCGCGGGTTGCTCCACGCGCTGCCACCACACCCGGTGCTCGGCGACGGAAGTATTCTCGTGCTTGGCTATTCGGTCATCACTGCCAGAGACCAGCACCAGCCGGCGAGTTCGCGGGCGACGGCGGTGTTGGCGACGACCCGCCGCTTGCTACGCGCATCGAAGTCGGCCCAGCGGGCGTGCAGCCGCCGGTTGCCGGCATCGCCCCGGTTCTTCGCCTCGACGGAGGCATGTGCCCACCGATCACGCATCGCCTTCCCCGGCCGGTAGCGGGGCTTGTGATGCCACGCCGCTTCGACCAGCAGACGCCGCACGTGCGTGTTCCCGGTCTTGGTGATCGGCCCCTGAGAGCGGGTTCCGCCGGAGGAGGACTCCGACGGGACCAGGCCGACGAACGCGCCGATGCTGCGGCCGGTGAACCGATCCCAGTCTCCGACCTCGACCGCGAGCCCGAACGCAGTCAGCGTGTCGATCCCGCGCAGGCACCCCAGCCGACGCACCACCGGGGTGAACTCGCTGTCAGCGGCCATCGCCGCGATCTGCCGGTCGAGACGATCACGGCGATCGAGGGTGGTGGTGACGGTGTCGTAAGCGGCGTCGAACGCGGCCCTGGTTCCGGGCAGGTCGAACTTCTGCTGGCCCAGCCAGGTCAGATGCTTGAGCGTCCACGCCGAGCCGCCTGAATAGACGATGCCGTGCCGCAGCAGCAACTTCGAGAGCCGGTGCCGCGCCGACATCAACTCGCCGCGGCAGTCCTCCCGCGCCCGCACCAGATCCCGCGCGGCCTCTCGCTCGGGTGAGGGCACCTCGACCGGGCTGATCTCGTCAAGTCGCAGCAATCGGGCGAGCAGGATCGCGTCGTTGACGTCGGTCTTCACTCGCGAGCCTGCCGGTCGGATGATCTTCGACGGCGCAATCACCTCGCACCGCACACCGTGCGCGGCGAGACGCCGTTGCAGGCCGAAGCCGGTCGGGCCGGCCTCGTAGACGCAGGCCACCGGCCCGGGCAACTCCTGCAGCCAGCACCGGATGTGCTCCGGCGACGGCGTCAACCGCGCCTGCCGCACCTCCATCGTCTGCGAGTCGATAGCCGCCGCGACCACCGATCGTGCGTGCACATCCAAGCCGACACTCGTACGCTCTGTAAACACCGGGGCCTCCCACAAATGTTGGATAGGCTGGGCAAGGGGACTCTTGCTCGGTAACCCACGAGTCTTTGTGCGTGAGGCCCCGGCCCGCAACCCCCGGCGAGACACCGGACGGTCCTACATACCGTCTAGGGAGGGGGCCGCGGGGTGGGGCGGGTCGCGAGCCGAAAAACGGGGCCCTCCGTGATGGAGGGCCCCGTTTCCCGGGCTGCACTATGTGGTCGTGGTGGCGATCAGGCCTCGGTGGTGCGCGTGGGGCGGGCGGCCAGTTCCTCGTCGAGGCGCAGCAGGCCGGGTCCGTCACCGTCGATCAGCTTGAGGCGGCCGACGATCTCGCTGACCGTCGCCTCCTCCTCGACCTGCTCGCTGACGAACCACTGGATGAGCGACTTGGAGTCGATGTCGTCGTTCGCCGCGCGGTACAGGTTGCGGATCGAATCGGAGACGCGCCGCTCGTGCTCGAGGGCGACGTTGAACACGTCGAGCACGGTCTTCACGTCCACCTTGGGGGCGCCGACGGCGCCGATCTTCGGGTGGTTGTCGCGATCCGAGAGGTGATCGATCCACTTGTTGGCGTGGACGATCTCCTCGTCGGCCTGGTGGCGCAGCCATGCGGCGATGCCGGGCAGGTCGCGGATCTCCATCTCGATTGCCAGCTGGCGGTACACCAGCGAGGCCTCGAACTCGAGCGTGATCTGGTCGTTGAACTTCTCTTCGAGTGCATCCGTGAGCTTCATGGGTTCGACTGTAGATCCGAAGAATCGGACGCGCAACGCAGGCAAGGCGACCCTTTCCGCAGGTCAGGAGCTATTTCTTAGGTTAGCCGCACCCCACTTGGACAGGCCCATCACGGTGTCGAGTGCGACGAAAACGAGCAGCGAGACGCCGAACACCGGTAGGAACCAGCCGAGGAACGCGATGCCCAGGATCGCCGGAATCGCTTGCGCCGGTTCGACCTTCCGCAGCGCACCGCGCGCCGGCGGCGCCGGTGGGCCGCCGCGACGGGGCCGCCGGCGCCACCACAACAGGTAGCCGCGCACGATCACCGTGCACAACAGCGCGGCGAACGCGACCAATACGATCTGGTTGATCAGACCGAACTGCCAGCCCATGTGCGTGTTGATCAGCAGCTCCGTCGCCTTCGCCATCAGCGGCCAGGACGCGAACGTGAGGACCGCCGTCACCGTGCCGGTGGCGGGATCGACCGCGGCGGAGTCGATCCCCATCCGCCACGGCTGCCGCGTCTGCGCCACCGTGATCGGCGCCTGCGGGTCGGACGGGACGGAGACCTCGACGGCACCGTCGACCCCCCGGGCGGAGGCGGCGGACACGGCCCGGTCCAGCACGGCGATGTTGCGGGCCCGGACGTGCTCCGTGTCCTGCGGCGCGGCCGCGGACGCGCCGGGCATCGAGTGCCCGGAGTGCTCGGCGTGCTCCGACTGCGCGGTGAGCGTGGGCTTGGTCCAGCCCAGCTCGGAGCGCAGCTCCCCGATGTTCTCGCCCGCGTACTTCGACCAGGTGAGGCCCGTGGCGGAGAAGAACAGCAGCCCCACCAGCAGCCACGTGCCGACGGCGGCGTGCCGGCTCATCAGCCCGCCCCGCCCCCGGGCCCGGCGCGGGTACGCGAGCATGCTGCGCGCGCGGGAGCGACGGTGCCGCCACCACAGGTAGATCCCGCCCAGCGCCACCACCCACAGCCACGATGCGGCGAGCTCGCTGTAGAAGCGGCCCACCGCGCCGAGGTGCAGGTCCACGTGCAGCCGGTCGATCCAGAACCGGATGGGCAGCGCCTCCACCGACCCGTACACGGGGAGCTCGCCCTGCACCTGCGCGGAGGCGGGGTCGACGAACACGGCGAGGCTCCGGCCCTCGCCCGCGAGGGCCGGGTCGTCGAACAGCACCCGCGTGGTGCGGCCGGCGCCGTCGCCGGTGCGGACGGCGGACACCGTCAGGTCCGGGCGGGCCGCCTGCGCGGCGGCGACCTGCTCGGCCAGCGGCCGCGGCGGGCCCTGCGTCCGGGCGTCGAGCTGATCGGCGTAGACGAACTTCTCGACGGTGGGGGCGGCGGCGTAGAGCCCGCCGCTGATCGCCGCGATGAGCAGGAACGGGCCCACGAGCAGGCCCGCGTAGAAGTGCAGCCGCAGGACCGCGGCGTGCCACCCGGGGGGCCGCGCGGGCGGCGCGCTCGATGGGGCGGAATCGGTGATGGACATCGGTCACCTCGAAAGCTGTTATGCGCGTGCGCGCGGGAAGCTCCCGGGCGGGCACGGCCGGTCCGGGAGAGTGGGAGAAGGTGGGTTCGACGCCTACCGGGGCGGGGCGCGCAGCGCACCGTGCCGCGCGAGCACGGCGACGGGAACGGCGCGGAACTCCCACGCCGGCAGGACGACGGTGCGCGGCCCGTCGCGCCACGTCGCGAGCAGGGGAGTGAGCGTCGCGAGCGCGACGCGCAGCGCGTGCTCCGCGCCCGCGATGAGCACGCCCGCGAGGGCGGCGGCCGCGACGTGCGCCGCTGCCATGGCGGGGCTGAGCCCGAGGTGCCCCATCGTGAGGCCGAGCGCGAGGTGCCCGCCGCCCTGCCCGAGCAGCGCCAGGACTGCGACCCCGCGCGGCCCGGCCGTGCGCGGCAGGGCCGCCGCCGCGCCGAGCGCCGCGCAGACGGCG
>JBEBXD010000023.1:0-47030 GCA_040391845.1 Tsukamurella paurometabola
GGCCCGCCGAGACCGGAGGCTGGGTGATGCCGAGCCGGTCCGCGGCCCGGCCGAAATGCTGTTCCTCGGCTACCGCGACGAAGAACCGCAGGTGCCGAATCATATCCACGTGATGTATCCCCGCATTCTGGAACGAGCCACGAACGAGAGCACTCCCCGCGCAGTCCGATAGCCGCTACTGTGACTACTGGTTGTTAGCCTCAGCAGAGTCTCGAGATGGGTCGCAGTCGTCTCGTGGAGAAGTTGATGGATGCACGAAGCGTCACAGCGCTCGCTACCGCCGTCTTGCTCATCCTGGTAGCTGCGTGCAGCCGAGGCAACGACGCAGGTGTGGTCACGATCGGGGTCACCGACGCAGCAGACAAGTACTGGTCCGCATTCCGCACTCTCGCCGCAAAAGAAGAAATCCGGGTTTCTGTCGTCAGTTTCAGCGACAACGATCCCACCAATGAGGATCGCGCCATGCGCGTACTCAACCTCGCCGGTCTCATCGCCCTTCGGGAGACCACGTCCAACTTCCTGGACACCTCCGACATCAACCGGGAGGGATCGATAGTCGTTGTTCGAACGATCGATGCCTACCAAACTGCTGTCAGCCTGGACAGCGTGAACGGTGCCGTCGTCCACGCCGACCCCGATGAGCCCGAGATGGTCCGTGCATTCGAGGACGACAAGGGCAACGACGTCGAGATCGTGCGACTGCCGGCGGAGCAGTTGCGGACACTTGAGCTCTCGCTGCGATCCCGGATGCACTCGTGACCCCTTCTGCTCACAGCCCTTCAAGGAGGGGAGCCGCTCGCGACAAGCTCTTTTCGTCACGAAGGCACTCGACGATCGCGGAGACGGGAGAGCGCGCGGTGTTGCAGGATTCGGATTCGCTCCGGCGAGGTCTGAAGCAGAAGAGACGTATCCGCAAGCGATAACTGGAGCACCACCCGAAGCACCAGTACCTCTCGCTCCTCCGACGACAACGCCGCGAACACACCGCCTTCGCCAGGGCGAGTTCCACCCGAGCCGTGTTCCGCAGTATCCACGGCCCCACGGCAAATCCCGTAGGCGATCACGCCGAACGGTGTTGCCACGTCGTGATAGGACCGCGCCGCGACGATGATCGAGCAGGTAGAGTCCGCCGCCACGCGATCGGCGAATTCGAACCCATCGCCGGATCGTCCCAGCCTGCCCCGCGCGTACCGCACGGCACTCGGCAAAACTATTCGGGCAAGACCACGATCGGATCCCGGGCGGCTGTGAGCGACGTGCACCGCGGCCTTGTTCAATTCCTCTATCACCTCACCCAACCAGTCCCCAAACCCTGCCCGATCCGACGTCGATCAGCGTCACGCCGACATCGGCCTTCGACTCACTCACGATCGCGTCGACTCGTTTCTCGAAGGCGCGCCCCGCCACCACGTCGCTCAACGGCACACCCGACGACCACGCCGCTTCGCGTGCCACGCCGACGGATAGAGCGGCGACGACGAGCGCCCCCACGAGCGCGATCCGCCGAATCGCACGTGCGCCTGCTTCCCTTACGGTCATGAGGTAACGACACCACCGTCGGCGGACTTCTCCGAAGTCGCGACGATGCTCCTCGTCATAGCGAAGAACTATCGACAGAGGTAGACGGCAATCAGCTCGGCGAGAAACTCCTCCACAGGCGCTCGCCCCGGACACCTGAACGTGAGCTCTGTCGCGGCTACCCGGTTCGGGTCGGCGGAGCGTCGTGAGCGCTGCTCACCCTCCGCTCGCGCGTGGTCGCCCACACGACGGCGGCGAGGGCCAGCAGGGGCAGGCCGATCGCCACCGACGTGCTCAGCGCCGAACGCAGGTGCAGCGCCTCGATGGCCACGGAGTACACCGCGCCCGCCCCCATCTGGAGGAAGAAGAACAGCCCCGCCCCGACGCCCTGCGCCGTGAGATCCAGCTCCAGCAGCCCCGCCTGCGCGAACGGGATCGACGCACCCACGCCCAGGAAGCCGACCGCCAGCGGGATCACCACCGCGGCAGCGGTCGGGACCCCCGCCGCGGCCAGCGCGACCAGGACGGCCCCGCCCAGCGCCGAGCCGATCGTGCACCACCGCACCGCCTTCCGCGCGCTGGATGCACGACGGATCACCACGCTGCCCGCGATGTAGCCCAGAGCGGGGACGATGAGCAGCAACCCGTACTGGATCTCGGTCGCGCCGCGCAGGCCCTGCAGGATGAACGCGGACTGCTCGATGAACAGGAAGTAGCCCATCCAGGCCAGCGAGATCACCACCGCGTGCCGGCGGAAACCCCTGCGGCGGAAGCCCTCCGCGATGCCCCGACCGATCGCGCGCGGCGTCGGCGCGACGGGCGTCGCGGGCGCCGCAGGGGGCACCAGCCGCAGGAAAGCGAGGGCCAGGACCAGACCGACCGCGGCGAGCCCGAGGAACAGCGCCCGCCACGGCGCGATCTGCACGAGGGCCGAGCCGAAGAAGGGGGAGAGCGCCGGCGTCGCCGCGATCACGATCGACAGCGACGTGAGCAGGTGCATCCGCGCGTCCGTGGGGTACCGGCGCTGGATCACCAAGCGGCACAGCACCGTCGCCGAGGTCCCGCCGACCGCCTGCACGAACCGCGCGACGCCGAGCACGGCCACCGTCGGGGCGGCGGCCGCCAGGACCCCGCCCACCGCGAACAGGGCAAGGCCGAGGGCCTGCAGCGCCCGGGCGTCGAAGCGGTCCGCGAGCACACCGGCGGCGAACATCGATACCGCGTAGCCGGCCATGTAACAGGACAGGGTGAGCTGCACCGCGGAGACGGAGGTGTGGAGGTCGATCGCGATCGTCGGCGTCGACGGATTCAGCAGGCTCAGGCCCAGCTGCGGTGCGGTGACCGCGACCAGGAGCATGATCGTCGCCCACCGGCCGGGCGAACCCACCGATGCAACCTCGCGCTCGGCGACCGCGCTCGCCTCAGCCACCGGACACCGCCGCCGGTTCCGACTGCGCCACAGCCGGAGTCAGCCGTTCCGCGATGGAGCGCGCCACCGCGCGAGCGCGGCGCCGGATCTTCGCGATGCTGCTGATGTAGTAGAGGTCGCCCGAAGCGATCTCGCCGAGCGCGTACAGTCCCGGCACCGAAGCACCGTCGCGGCCGACGATCGCGTTGTCGTCGACGTTGATCCGCAAACCGCCGTAGGGATTGCGGCGGGCGGTGCCGCCGTAGACGAGCGAGGAGACCAGGCTCGCCGCAGCACCCGAGGGTGCCCCCGCCGGCGTCCGGGTCGCGTTGACCACGTGCTGGACGGCCTCGTCACCGTCGGCGCTGCTGACCACCAGCCCCGGGGCCGACGGGGCCACGTCCCGGACGCCGTGCCGTACGGTCAGCGCCCCGTCGACCACCATCTCTCCGAGCACCTGCGCGCTCCGGGCGGGCAGCGGATTGGCGAGCGCCTGGAAGGGCGCATGCACCGTCGCGACCATGGCGGACCGCGCGGAGCGGGTCATCGCTGACCACAGGTCGTTCGCGTAGTACTGGGCGACGCAGATCACGAGGCGCTGCACCTCGGGCGCGATGGACGCCGGACGGCCCGCGAAGCCGGCGAGCCGGGGCCCGGCGGGTTCGGCGATCGCACGGAAGGCGGCGCGCACCTCGGACCGGCGCAGGCCCTCCCCCACGGCCAGGTAGTCGACGATGTTCACCACGTCCTCCCACGCGAGGCCGCCGTGCTTTCGCCGCACCCGCCGGATGAGCGCGCCCACGTCGGGATCGAAGTCGAGCGGCTCGAAATCGCTGCGCACGTCGGGCAGGATGCCCTGCCGCGAGGCCATGAGCAGGCGTCCGCCCCAGGCGTGGGAGCGCACGGCGAGCGCGACGTCGATGGCACTGAGGCCGGTGCCGATCACGGCGGCGGAATCGCCGGCGAGCACGGCGGGCAGCCACTCGTCGACCGGGTAGGGGTCCTGCGTGTAGCGCTCGGTTCCCTCGAGCCGGTACGGGTCCGCGGGCGGGCTCGATCCCAGCGCGAGGACCACGACGTCGTGCCGGTAGGTCTCCGGCGCGAAGCCGGGGCGCTGCACGACCAGCCGCCAGACGTCGCCCTCGCGCGCGGCGTCGGTGACGCGGCCGGTGATCCGCGTGAGCGAGTCGCCGAAGTCCACCGCGCGTGCCTGCGTACACTGCCGCAGATAGCGGCCGTACGCCCAGCGCGGGACGAAACTGTGCGCGCCGTCGATGAGGAGCTGCGGCTCGTTCGCCCGGCACCAGTCCACGAATTCGTCGGGCCGCTCCGCCGAGATCGACATGGCGAAGGCCTGCCGGTTGAGCAGGGCGGAATCGGACTCCTCCGCATAGGCCCGGCCCGGGCCGATGACCCGGTCGGCGTAGACGGAGACGGACAGATCGTCGTTCACCGGCAGTTGCCGCAGCAGGCTCACCGCCGCGGCACCCCCTCCTACGATCCCGACTGACACCACGACGCTCTCCCCTCTATCGTTACCTGTGCGTAACGATCGTCGCGAAGGGCGCCACGGCGGGCAAGGGTGGATACGTCACACCGGACAAGGGTGGACAGACCGGACGAAGTCGTATATGCGCCTAACGAACAGCTCCGGTCGGGAGCTCTCACCAGTACGTATGCCGGGTGTGCGGCAATGGCGCGGGATCGGGCACGTCCGACGGCGGCGGCTGCACCAGATGGACCACCTGCAGCACGTGGAACTGCTCCTGGTGCACCACGGCGAGGCCGCCGTAGTCGAGCGAGACCTGCATGTCCGTCCCCATGAACCGGAACGGGCGGAAGGTCCACCACAGGTTCCCGTTCTCCCGCCGGAAGTCCTCCTCCTGCCGGTCGGCGTCGGCGAGAACCCATGCCGCCGTGCAGTTGTCGGCCGCCCAGGACGCCCACTGGTTGACGCCCTTCTCCTTGTCCCACAGCCTGCCCTCGGTGCGGCGGTCCCCGTCGTTGCCCATGTCCTTCAGGCCCGTGAAGTCGCCGGGCAGGCCGTCGAACACGATCTGCAGCGAGGGCCACGCCCAGCTCGGCTGCACCTGGAAGAACACGCAGTCCCCGGGCTTCGCGTGATCGCGGATGTACCGGGCCGCGTAGCTGAAATCGCTGCCGCCCGGCTTG
Organism: Tsukamurella paurometabola; assembly: GCA_040391845.1. Lineage (GTDB taxonomy): Bacteria > Actinomycetota > Actinomycetes > Mycobacteriales > Mycobacteriaceae > Tsukamurella > Tsukamurella paurometabola_B. Next base: position 5,099 of record JBEBXD010000023.1, read on the forward strand.
GAGAGCGGGCTGTGCTGCCACAGGTACCCGGGGACCGCGGCCACCGCGAACGCGGCGAGAACCGCCGCCCCGGCGACCCGCGGCCGCGGCAGGGCCCGCGCCACCGTCGTGACCGCGGCGGCCAGCACCAGCACCACGCCGGGCACCGTGAAGCTGACGTACCGCCCCACGTACGACGGGACCACCGTGGAGACCAGCAGGATCGCCGCGAGCGGCACCAGCGCGCAGGCCAGTCCGGAGCGCAGGGCCGGGACCAGGTCCGACGGTGCGCCGCGCCGCCACCACAGCACCGCCGCGGCGACGGTGACGAGCCACGCCGCCGCGGCGAACGCGGACGAGTGATCGAACCACTGGTCGATCAGCACGTTCTGGAAGATGCGCCAGCCGGGCCAGCGCAGCCAGGACACCTGATCGCGCTGGGTGGCGGCGAGGATCAGCACCGGGCTCGCCAGGACGATCGCTGCGGCCGAGGCGATCGCGGCCGGCCGCAGGACGGCACGGGAGCGGGTCCGGGGATCCGCGGCGAGGGCGACGAGGACCGCCGGCACCAGCGTCGCCGAGTAGAGGAACAGCACCGTCGCGAGCAGCAGGGCCGCGCCGTACGCGGACCAGGCCCGCCGCGATCCGGCCGACGAGGCCGCGCGGTGCGCGGCGATGAGTACCAGCGCGGCGGAGGCGATCACCCAGGAGTACGAGCGCGCCTCGACGCCGGCCCAGGTGATCCGGGGCAGGATCAGCGCGATCACGCCCGCGACGAGGGCGAAGCCGTCGCCGCCGAGCCGCCGGGCCAGGAGGTAGCAGCCCGCCGTCGCCGCGCCGACGCCGAGCGCGGAGAACGCCCGCAGCGCGGTCGCGTCGAGGCCGAACGCCAGGGAGAAGGTGCGCAGGCACCAGTAGTAGAGCCCGTGCACCGCGTCGATGTTCGTCAGCAGGTGCCACAGCTCGCCGGGTGAGCGGTCGATCGCCGACGCGGTGGCGAGCTCGTCGAACCACACCGACGGGCGCCCGCCGTGCCACAGCGACAGCAGGATGCCGGCGAGCGCGAACGCCCAAGCAGTCGCGCGTCTCACATCAGTCGGAAGATCACCGTGCGCTGGACGGTGAAGTTGACCACCGTCGCCGTGCCCTGGGCGATCACGAAGGCGAACAGCCGGTTGAGGTAGCTGCCGATGCCGTCCTCGGGGGGCGGGAACAGCGTGTAGAAGGCCATGTAGAGGCCCAGCTGCACGCCGTACATGGCGATGTAGAGCGCCCACACCGCGACGAGGCGCTTGGTGGACGGCTCGGCCTTGAAGGTCCAGCGGCGGTTGAGCAGGTACGCGGTGGTAGTGCCGCAGATGAAGCCGATGGTCTTGGCCACGGCCTCGTCCAGGCCGAGGAACTTGCCCAGCAGCAGGGTGAGCCCGAAGTCCACGACCGCGGAGAAGCCGCCGGTCACCACGAATCGCACGAGCTGCGTCTTGAGGTCGAGGTGTATCCGTTCGGCCCCGTCGGAGGTGGTCACGAGGTCACAGCGTACCGACCGCCGCGGTTCTACTCGAAGACGTCGTCGTCCTCCGCGGCGCGGGCCTCCCGCCGCGCCTCCCTGTTCTTCACCCAGGCGAGCACGCCGAAGGCCGCCGCGATGCCGCACGCGGCGCCCACCGCGGCGCCGAACAGGCTGCTCGGGTCGGTGTCGAAGTAGTCGCTCCCCACCGCGAGCGCGCCCACCCAGAGCACGATGAGCGGCGCGACGGTGCCCAGGGCGATCAGGCGGCGGTGTCCCCTCGAGAACGCGCCGGTGAGGCGGGCGTACGCCACGCCGCGCCGCCGGCAGTAGCGGACCACGGCCAGGGTCACGACGCCCGGCAGGAACATCGCGGCGAACGAGGCCACCACCGCGCCCTCGAGGGCCGCGATGATCGCGACCACGAGGAACGCGTACGTGGACCAGAACTGGCCGATGGTCGCGGCCCGGTAGTACTCCTCGCGGTTGCGCTCGTCGCCCCAGGCGGGGTCGGAGGGGGCGAGGATGAAACCCTCCACGCGGTCCTCGACCGACTGCTCATTCGACACGGCTCTCCTCCTCCAACGGAAACAGTTCCTCGACGGTGGACTCCAGCGCCCGCGCGACCCGCAGCGCGAGGTACACGCTGGGCGCGTAGTCGCCCTTCTCGACTGAGACCACCGTTTGGCGGCTCACGCCCACCGCGGCCGCCAGTTCGGCCTGGGTGGTCCGCAGTGCGCGTCGCCGCGCCCGCACCGGGTTCTCGTCGTCGTCCACGCGATCGAGTCAAACATCCTTGACATTGCGTGTCAAGGATTCTTGTCACCTTCTTCGGCAGGACACATTCCTGCCCGATTCCGGGCAGATAATTGACATCGGAGCCGTCGGAGCCGAAGATCGTTGCGTGCCGGACAGCGATCTCGTGGACCACATCGCGCGGACCACGGGGCTCTCCGCCACCGAGGCCGCGCGGGTCATCGACGACGTGACGGCCTACTACCGGGAGCCGGTCGAGGAGTTCGTCCGCCGCCGCCACCGCGACCTCCAGGCCCGCGGGGCGAAGAACGCGGAGATCTTCGAGACCGTCGCCGGCGAGCTCCGCAGCCGGCTCGTCGCCGCCCCCGATCTCACCGAGCGGCAGCTGCGCCGCCTCGTCTACAGCTAGGAGCACCACTCAAGCATGTGCGGAATCGTCGGATACATCGGCGGCCAGGCGGCCGTGGACATCCTGGTCGACGGGCTCACCCAGCTCGAGTACCGGGGCTACGACTCGGCGGGCATCGCCGTGCTCGGCCCCTCGGGCGCGCGGCGGGTCCGCAGCGTCGGCCGGGTGCGCGACCTCGAGGCGGCGCTGCCCAAGCGCCTCGCCGGGAAGACCGGGATCGGCCACACCCGCTGGGCCACGCACGGCGCACCGTCGGAGGAGAACGCGCACCCGCACACCGATGCCGCGGAGCGGATCTTCGTGGTGCACAACGGCATCATCGACAACGCCCGCGACCTCCGGCTCGAGCTCGAGGCCGAGGGCGTGGAACTCGCCTCCGACACCGATACCGAGGCCGTGGCGCACCTGATCGCGCGCAGCGGCGCCGAGACCCTCGAGGACGCCGTCCGCGCCACCCTGCAGCGCCTGAGCGGCACCTACGCCCTGGCCGTGCTCGACACCGAGCACCCCGACCGGATCGTGGTGGCCCGCAACGGATCGCCGCTGATCCTGGGGGTGGGCGATAAGGAGATGTTCGTCGCCTCGGACATCTCCGCCGTGGTGCGGCACACCAGCCAGGTGGTGCACCTCGACGACGGCGAATGCGCCACCGTGACCGCCTCCGGTTTCCGCATGTTCAACGCCGACGACGCCCGCGCCGTCGCGAAGTCCGCCACCACAGTGGACATCTCGCCCGACGAGCTGGAGCTGGGCAACCACAGCCACTTCATGCTCAAGGAGATCGCGGAGCAGCCTTCCTCGCTCGAGCGCATGCTCTCCGGCCGGCTCGACGAGCGGTTCGCCACGGCCCGCCTCGACGGCCTGAACCTGGACGCGCAGGCCATGCGCCGCTTCAAGCGCGTCAAGATCCTGGGCTGCGGCAGCGCCTACTACATGGGGCAACTGGGCGCCTCCCTCATCGAGGAGCTGGCCCGCATCCCCGCGGACGCCGAGCCGGCCAGCGAGTTCCGCTACCGCAACCCGATCGTCGAGCCCGACACCCTGTACGTGGCGGTCAGCCAGTCCGGCGAGACCGCCGACACCGCCTTCGCCGTGCAGGAGGTCAAGCGCAAGGGCGGCACCATCGTCGGCCTGGTGAACGTGGTCGGCTCGACCATCGCGCGCGAGGTCTCGGGCGGCATCTACCTGCACGCCGGCCCCGAGGTGTCCGTCGCCTCCACCAAGGCCAACACCCACATGGCGGTCGGGTTCGCGCTGCTCGCCCTCGCCCTGGGGCGGGTCCGGGACCTCTCGATCACCGACGGTACGCGGATCGTGAAGGGCCTCAAGTCCCTTCCCGCCCAGATCGGCGAGATCATCAGCGAGCCCGGCGATGTGGAGGAGGCGGCGAAACTGCTCGCGGAGGCCTCCAGCCTGTTCTTCATCGGCCGCGTGCGCGGCTACCCCACCGCGCGCGAGGGGGCGCAGAAGTTCAAGGAGATCAGCTACCGGCACGCCGAGGCGTACCAGGCGTCCGAGCTCAAGCACGGCCCGCTCGCGCTGATCAGCCCCGAGATGCCGACCGTCGCGATCGTCCCGGACGACGAGCTGCTGGACCGCAACATCGGTGCGCTGCACGAGATCTCCGCCCGTGGCGGCGACATCGTGGCGATCACCAACCCGGGCGTGGAGCTGCCCGAGGCGAAGGTCACGCTCACCGTGCCGAAGAACGAGCCCGAGCTGGACCCGATCCTGCTGATGATCCCCACCCAGTTGCTCGCCTACTACGCGGCGCTCAGCCTGGGGCTCAACATCGACCGGCCCCGCAACCTCGCCAAGTCGGTCACCGTCGAGTAGTCACTCCTTCTTGGGGCCCACCCACACCTGCTGGGCGTTGACGAACTCGTGGATGCCCGCCCTGCCCAGCTCCCGGCCGTAGCCGGAGCGCTTGATGCCGCCGCTGGGCAGGCGCGGGTCGGTCTTGACGATGCCGTTGACGCTGACCTGTCCCGCCTCGAGATCCCGGGCCATCGCCTCGCCGCGCGCGGCGTCGGTCCACACGCTCGCGGCGAGCCCGTAGGGCGTGGCGTTGGCGAGGTCGACGGCGTGCTCGGCGTCGACGGCCGTCAGCACCGCCGCGACCGGCCCGAAGGTCTCCTCCGCGCAGGCGGCCATCCCCGGGCGGACCCCGGTGAGCAGCGTGGGCGGGTAGTAGAACCCCGGCCCGTCCGGCAGCGTCCCGCCCAACAGGCAGTCGGCGCCCGCCGCGACGGTCTCGGTCACCTGCCGGTGCAGGTTGTCCCGCAGGTCCGCGCGGGCGATCGGGCCGACCTGGGTGGCGTCCCGCCGCGGATCGCCCATGTCCAGCGCCGCGAGCCGGGACCGGAACACCTCCACGAACTCGTCGTGCACGGACCGCTCCACGATGATCCGCTTCGCGGCGATGCACGACTGCCCGGCGTTGATGATGCGGGACAGCGCCAGCACCTCCGCCGCCGCGCCGATATCGGCGTCCGCCAACACGATCGAGGGGTCGGAGCCGCCCAGCTCGAGGACCGCTGGCTTGATCTCCGACGCCGCCACCGAGGCCACGGCGGCGCCCGCGCGATCGGACCCGGTGAAGGAGACGGCGCGGATGCGCCGGTCCCGGATGACCCCGGCGACGTCCGGCGTCGCCAGCGGCAGGGAGGAGAAGACCCCCTCAGGCGCGCCCACCGCGCGGAACGCCGCGGCGATCGCGGCGGCGCACCCCGGCACGTGCGGGTCGTGCTTCATCACGGCGGTGTTGCCCGCCATCAGCGCGGGCGCGCAGAACCGGAACGCCAGCCAGAACGGCGCGTTCCACGGCAGGACCCCGAGGACGGGGCCCAGCGGCAGGTACTGCACGTAGCTCGAGGTGGCGTCGGAGTCCACGGACTCGGGCGCCAGGTACTGCTCCGCGTTCTCCGCGTAGTGCTCGGCGGCCCACGCCGCCTTCACCACCTCGCCCCGCGCCTCGGTGATGGGCTTGCCCATCTCCTCGGTCATCACCAGGGCGTACTCCTCGATCCCGCGGCGCAGCTCGGCCCCGACGGCGTTCAGGAGCTCCGCCCGCGCGGCGAAGCCGGCGCGCCGCCACTCGGGGAACGCGGATTCGGCGCGCTCGAGGGTTTTCTCGATCTCCGCGGGGCCGGCCGCCGGCACCTCCCGGATCACCTCGCCGGTGGACGGATCGATCGCGGTCAACATCGTCGTCATGGCAGCGCCTCCTCGTCGTTCGCCTCGGGCCCGTTCGTCTCCGCCTGCACCGCTTCGATCCTCGCGGAGTTCCCCTCGTGCACGGTGAAGTCCTGCCCGAGCGTGAAGAAGGACTCGCAGCCGTCCTCGGTCACCCGGATGGTGTCGGAGATGCCGACCGTCTTGTCGCCGTCCACGCCCCACATCCACGGGATCACGTGGAACGTCATGCCCGGTTCGAGCGCGGTGAAGTCGCCCGGGTTCAGGCTCAGGATGTAGCCCTCGTCCCACGACGGGGGGAAGGCGATGCCGATCGAGTAGCCGGACCGGGTGACCAACCGGGCGCCGACGGTGTTGTCGGAGATGATGCGCCGCACCAGCGAGTCCGCGTCCGACACGGTCATCCCGGGCCGCATGAGCGACTTCAGTTCGGAGAGCGCGAACTTCATCTTCTCCTGCGCCTCGAGCAGGCTCGGCGAGAGCTCGCCGTTCACCACGGTCCGCATGAGTGCCGCGTGGTACCGCCGGTAACAGCCGCCCACCTCGAGGAACACGTGTTCGCCGGGCTCGATCGTGCGGCCCTCCCAGGTGGCGTGGCCGATCATCGACCGCGGACCCGATGCGACGTACGGCATGACGGCGGGGAACTCGCCCCCGGCGCGGAACATCGCCGCGCTGATCGCCGCGGCCACGTCATTCTCCGTGTTGCCCGGCACCGCCGCCTCCAGGCCCGCCGCCATGCCCGCCTCCGCGGCGCGCGCCGCCCGGCGCATGACGGCGATCTCCGCCTCGGACTTGCGGGCGCGGCCGGCCTCGACGATGCCGAAGCAGTCCATGAGCACGCCCTGCTGGAACGAGGTGTGCACGCGGTCCTGCTGGTACGCGGGGAAGAAGTAGCTGTTGCGTTCGTAGCCCACGCGTTTGGTGCCCAGCCCGCCCTCCTTGAGGGTGAGCACCAGCTCCTGGATCGCGTCGCCCGTGTCCGGGTACGGCCGGGTGCGCTCCACCCAGGTCCGGGCGATCACGTTGGACTCCTCCATCGCGCGGGTGATCATCACCGGCTCGTCCTCGAGCGGCACCACCAGCGCCTGGAAGAACGAGTACCCCGTGGTCTGGTAGTCGGTGAGGTACATCAGGTTCTCGGGGTCGGTGATCACCACCGCATCGAGCCCGCGGCGCTCCATCCGCTCCCGCAGCTCGTGCAGCCGCCGCTCGTACTCCTCCGGCGGGAAGGTCATGTCGTCGCGGCGGATCATCGCGCCACCTCCGCCACGGCGCGCTCCAGGATGCCCAGGCCCTCGGTCAGATCCTCATCCGGGATTGTCAGCGGCGGAATCAGTTTCAGCACCCGTCCGCCGCTGCCGCAGGGCCCGATGAGCAGGCCCGCGTCGAAACACGCGGCCTGCACCGCCTTGGCGAAGGCACCGTCGCCCGTGTCGAGGGCCTGCATCATGCCCTTGCCCCGCACCTCCCAGTCGCGGTCCGGGTGCGCGGCGGCGATCGAGGCGAGCCGCTCCCGCATGGCCTCGCCCTTGGCGGCGACCGCGGTCATCAGCTCGTCGTCGGCGAAGTAGTCGAGGGCCACCGTGCCGGCCACCATCGACAGGCCCTGTCCGCGGAAGGTGCCGGTGTGCGCGCCGGGCGACCAGTGCGCATCGACGGCGGGCTTGTTGAGGTTCATCGCGATGGGGGTTCCGTAGCCGCCGAGCCCCTTGGCGAGGGTGATCACATCGGGGTCGAGGCCGTAGCCGTCGAAGCTGAAGTAGCTCCCCGTGCGGCCGCAGCCGGCCTGGATGTCGTCGATGATGAACAGCGCACCGGTCTCGCGCGCCAGGTCCTGCACCGCGTGCAGCCATTGCGCGCTCGCCACGTTCACGCCGCCCTCCGCCTGCACCGCCTCCACGAGGAACGCCGCCGGGGCGGTGTGCCCGCTGGACGGATCGGCCAGGGCCGCAGCGTAGTCCGAGAGGGCGGTCTTGCCGCCGGGCGCGGTCTCGAACGGCAGCCGCACCACGTCGGGCAGCGGCACGCCCGCCCACTGCCGGAAGGCCTCGTTCGCCGTCGCGGCGAGCGAGCCGAGCGTCATGCCGTGGAAGCCGTGGCTGAACGCGACCACCTCGCGGCGGCCCGTGGCGAGGCGGGCCAGCTTGAGCGCGGCCTCCACCGCGTTGGTCCCGGTGGGGCCGGTGAACTGCATGCGGTGATCCATGCCGCGCGGGGCGAGGATCACGTCGTGGAAGCGGGTGATGAAGTCGCGCTTGGTGGTCGTGTAGGTGTCGAGGCTGTGCGCGATCCCGTCCGCCTCGAGGAACTCGATCATGGCTCGCTTCATCTTCGGGTTGTTGTGGCCGAAGTTGAGCACCCCGGCGCCCGCGAAGAAGTCGATGTAACTCCGCCCGGCCTCGTCCACCTGGCGCGCCCCGGAGGCCGAGGCGAACACGGTGGGGAAGTTCCGGCAGTAGCCGCGGACTTCCGACTCCCAGCTCTCGAACGGTGCAGTTGCGGATGACGTCATGCTCGAATTCCCTTCGTTCCGTGCGACTCTCTACTGATCAGGTGGGCTCCGGCGCCCCCGCCATCCCCAGCAGCACGCGCGCGGCGGGGTCGAGCAGGGCATCGTCGAAGTCGTACTCCGCGCTGTGCAACGGCGCGGTGGTCCCGGAACCGAGGAGCGCGAACGCCCCCGGGATCCGCCGCAGGTAGTAGCTGAAGTCCTCGGACGCGAGCACGGGCGTCGCGGCCGCGGGCTCGGGCCAGTGCGGGCCGAGCACCGCGCCGAGGCGCTCCCGCAGCTCGGCCGCCGGCCCGGGGTGGTTCACGGTGGCGCCGTACCGCACGGCGCACCGCACCTCGGCGCGCACGCCGTGGGCCGCGGCGGTGGCGGTGGCGATCTCGTCGATCAAGGCGAAGACGCGCGTGCGCGCATCGTCGTCGGCCGCGCGCACGCTGCCGGCGAAGCCCGCGGTATCGGGGGTCACGGTGGCGGCGCTCTCCGCGCGCAGGGAGGTCACGGCGACGACGGCGGCCTGCTGCGGGGAGGTGCGGCGCGCCACGATCTGCTGGAGCGCGACCACGACCGCCGCCGCCGCGAGCACCGGATCGGCCGTGGCCTCCGGCTGCGAAGCGTGCCCGCCGCGGCCGATCAGCTCGACCTCGAAGGTGCCGTTCGCTGACATCACCGAACCGTCGGGGCACAGCGCGCGACCCGGCGGGAGCCCGGGCCAGTTGTGCCACCCGAACACCACGTCCACCCCGTCGAGGGCGCCGCCCGCGATCATCTCCCGGGCCCCGTGACCGCCCTCCTCCGCGGGCTGGAACAGCAGAGTCACCGGGCCGGGGAGCGCGTCCTCGTGCAGGTGCAGCCACCGGGCCGCCGCGAGCAGGGCGGCGGTGTGCCCGTCGTGCCCGCAGGCGTGCATCACGCCCTCGTTCTCGGAGGCGTAGGGCAGGCCGGTGGCCTCCCGGATCGGCATCGCGTCGAGGTCCGCGCGCAGGGCCGTGTGCCGGCCGGGGGCGTGCGGGGCGAGGCGGACGACGGTGCCCGTCCCCGCGCAGGGCCGCCAGTCGAGACCGATCGCGTCGAGCTCGGCGCGCACGGCCGCGGCGGTGGAGTGCTCCGCCCAGGCGAGCTCGGGGCGGCGATGGAGTTCACGTCGGAGTTCGGTGGCCCGGGCAACGGTCTCGGCCCAAGATCGGTTCATCGGACCTCCTCGGATCGGTGCCCCGTATCGGTCTCCCACAACGTACCGCGAGAAGCCCCACCGCGAGCGGTCAACGTCCGAGCATCACAGTCCGCGCGAGATCAGCTCCTTCATGATCTCGTTGGTGCCGCCGTAGATCTTCTGCACGCGCGCTCCCGCGTACAGCTGGGCGATGGGGTACTCCATCATGTAGCCGTAGCCGCCGAACAGCTGCAGCACGCTGTCGATCACCCGGCACTGCATGTCCGTGGCCCACAGCTTCGCCATCGACGCCGTGGTCGCGTCCAGGGTGCCGTCGATGGCGCGGCCGATGCAGTGATCGATCAGGGTGCGCCCCGCGAACACCTCCGTCTTGGCATCGGCGAGCACGAACCTGGTGTTCTGGAAGTCGGCGATCGGATGACCGAAAGCCTTGCGCTCCTTGGTGTACTCGATCGCCTCGACCACCGCCTTCTCGGCGGCGTCCACGCCGCCGATCGCGATGCTCAGTCGCTCGCGGGGCAGCTGCCGCATCAGCTGGTAGAAGCCCTGCCCCTCGGTGCCGCCGAGCAGGTTCGCCGCCGGTACCCGCATGTCCGTGAAGGCGAGCTCGCGCGTGTCCTGCCCGTGCTGGCCGATCTTCTTGAGCACCCTGCCGCGCTCGAACCCCGGCAGGTCCGCCGTCTCCGCGACGATCAGGGAGATGCCCTTGGCGCCCTGCGCGGGATCCGTCTTGGCCACGATGATGAGCAGATCGCAGTGAGTTCCGTTGGAGATGAACGTCTTCGAACCGTTGATCACGTACTCGTCGCCCTCGCGGACCGCGGTGGTCCGCACGGCCTGCAGGTCCGAGCCCGTGCCGGGCTCGGTCATCGCGATCGCCAGGACCGCCTCGCCCGAGGCGGCCTTCGGCAGCCAGCGCTCCTTCTGCTCCTCCGTGCCGCAGTCCGCGATGTAATGGGCGCAGATCGTCGAGTGCACGCCGTACCCGAAGGCACCGTCGCCCGAACGGATCAGTTCCTCCAGCACGACGGTGTCGTGCCCGAAGTCGCCGCCGGCGCCGCCCAGCGACTCGGGCAGCTCGGTGCAGAGCAGGCCCGCGGCGCCCGCCTTGGTCCAGAACTCCCGGTCCACCTGGTGCTGCTCGGCCCAGCGCTCCTGGTTCGGGGTGGCCTCGCGGCGGAAGAACTCGGCCGCGTGCCTGCGCAGCTCGGTGTGCTCGGCGGTCTCCCAGGCGGGACGGTAGTCGGGAAAAAGTGCGGACACGCGGAACTCCTCGTGGACGATGAAACGGACTGCGATACAGTTGTATAGTTTGCTATGCGCTTGTATAGCACACCGGGCCGGTCGCTAGGATCACGCGGGTGGAAGGGACACCCGTGACAGGCCTCCCCGCGGCGGGCGACGACCTGACCGCGAAGGCCCGGATCCGCAACGCCGCCCTCGAACTGTTCGCCGCGCACGGCGCGAGCGCGGTCTCCCTGCGCGCGGTCGCGGCCCGGGCCGGCGTCACCGTGGGGCTCGTGCAGCACCACTTCACGACCAAGGACGGGCTGCGGGCGGCCGTCGAGGAACAGATCGTCGAACTCCACGCCCGCGCCATCTCCCTGGTCCCCGACGAGGGGCCGCCCGCCGACGTGGCCGCCGCGCGCGACGCATCCGTCTCCGCCATGCTCGCCCGGCACCCCGCCGTCGTCGACTACCTGCGGCGCTCCTTCCTCGACCCCGCCGGCTCGGCCCTGCTGATCCGGCTCACCGACCTCGCCCGCAGCGAGGTGGTCCGCCTCCGGGCCGCGCACCTCGCCTCCACCGACCGCCCCGAACCCGACCAGGTGATCGGCCTGATGGTGCGCCAGCTGGGCACGCTGTTCCTGCAACCGCTGGTCGACGCGATGTGGGAGCACCTGCGCGAGCCCGGCGCACCGTCGGACTCCAAGCCCCGGCTGGTCGTGAGCACCGAGCCCGGGCGCCGCCACGAGCCCCGAGTGTGACGTAGACGGGGTCACAGCGCCTGCAAGCTCAGGTTCGACTCAGCGTGGGCGCGGTATTCTGGCCTGCGATGTCCGAGACAACTCTTCCCTATCTGCCCATCTCGACGCGCAAGCTCGTGGGCTGGTCCCGCACCACGCCGATCGAGGGGCACGTGCTGTCCACGCCCGATGTGGACCAGATCGCCAAGGCCGTCGCCGTCGTGGCCGACGCCGAGGCCGACAAGCCCGCCTACCTGCGACGCGGCGTGATCGCGCGCGGGCTGGGCCGGTCCTACAACGAGTCCGCGCAGAACACCGGCGGCCTCACCATCGACATGACGCCGCTGAGCGCGATCCACGACATCGACGTGGAGAACGCGATCGCGGATGTGGACGCCGGTGTCGACCTGGACACGCTGATGAAGGCGGCCCTGCCCTACGGCCTGTGGGTCCCCGTGCTCCCCGGCACCCGGCAGGTCACCGTCGGCGGCGCGATCGCGCACGACATCCACGGCAAGAGCCACCACTCGACCGGCAGCTTCGGCAACCAGGTCGCCGAGATCACCCTGCTCGTGGCCGATGGCCGCGTCCTCACGCTGGCACCCGACGGCACGCCCGACGACCCCCGGGGCGAGTTGTTCTGGGCCACCGTCGGCGGCATCGGGCTCACCGGCATCGTGCTGCGCGCGAAGCTGAACATGCAGCGCACCGAGACCGCGTACTTCAAGGCCGACGGGTGCGTCACGAACTCGCTCGACGAAACCGTCGAACTGCACCTGGGCGGCTGGGAGGACGGAGCCGACTTCTCCTCCGGGTGGTTCGACTCCATCTCGAAGAAGAAGCTGGGCCGCGGGACCTTCTCGCGCGGCAGCCTCGCCAAGCTCGAGGACCTGCCGGACAAGCTCGCCAAGGACCCGCTGAAGTTCAACGCACCCCAGTTGGTGACCCTGCCCGACGTCTTCCCCCACGGCCTGGCGAACAAGTTCGACTTCGCCCTGCTCAGCGAGGTCTACTACCGCGCAACGGGCAGCACGTACCAGGGCAAGATCGCCAATCTCACGCAGTTCTACCACCCGCTCGACCTGTTCGGCGAGTGGAACCGGGCCTACGGCCCCAAGGGGTTCCTGCAGTACCAGTTCGTCGTTCCGCCCGGCAACGAGGACGAGTTCAAGGCGATCATCCGCGACATCCAGGCCTCGGGCAACGTCAGCTTCCTCAACGTGATCAAGCTGTTCGGCGACGGCAACAAGGCGCCGCTGAGCTTCCCGATGCGCGGGTGGAACGTGTGCCTGGACTTCCCCATCAAGAAGGGCCTCCACGAGTTCGTCACAGAGCTCGACCAGCGGGTCTTCGCCATGGGCGGGCGCCTGTACACCGCGAAGGACTCGCGCACCACCGCCGCGATGTTCCACGCGATGTACCCGCGCGTCGACGAGTGGATCGCCACCCGCCGCCGCATCGACCCCACGGGCGTCTTCATGTCCGACATGGGCCGCCGCCTCGAGCTCGCCTGACCACGCCTGAAAGCCACCGAAGGAAACCGACAGATGAAGAACGCCGTGGGCGTCCCCCAGTCCCTGCTGCTGCTCGGCGGCACCTCCGAGATCGGCCTGTCGATCGTCGAGGAGTACCTGAGTAAGGCTCCGATGCGCGTCGTGCTCGCCGCGCTGCCGAACGACCCGCTGCGCGAGCAGTCCGTCGCGCAGGTCGAGGCGGCGGGCGCCACCTCGGTCGAGGTGATCGACTTCGACGCCACCGATTTCGACGGCCATGCGGCGACGATCGACGCCGCCTTCGCCGGCGGAGACATCGACGTCGCGATCGTGGCCTTCGCCCTCGACTTCGACGCCGAGGAGCTGTGGCAGAACCAGCGCAAGGCCGTGCTGCTCGCGCAGGTGAACTACACCGGCGCCGTCTCGGTCGGCGTGCTCCTGGGCCAGAAGATCAAGGAGCAGGGCCACGGCCAGATCATCGCGATGAGCTCCGTCGCCGGGCTCCGCCCGCGGCGCAGCAACTTCGTGTACGGCTCGTCCAAGGCCGGCTTCGACGGCTTCTACCTCAACCTGGGCCAGGCGCTCGAGCCCTTCGGCGGCTCCGTGCTCGTGGTCCGGCCGGGCATGGTGCGCACCAAGTTCTCCGCGCACGTCAAGGAGGCCCCGCTCACGATCGACAAGGACGTCATCGGGCGGCTCGCCGTGGACGCCGCGATCGCCGGCAAGTCCCTGGTCTACGCGCCCGCGCCGTGGGGCTTCGTCAGCTTCGGCCTGAAGAACATCCCGCAGCCGATCTTCAAGAAGCTGCCCATCTAGTCTGACTGCGTGACTGAACCGCGCACCGGCCCGCGCCGCCCGGCTCGAGCCCTGGCCGCCGACCTCGCCGCCGCCGCGATCATCGCGGCGGCGGTGGCCGTCCTCGGCTGGTACGTCATCGGCTCCGTCGAGTGGCCCGCATACAGCAGCTCCAACGTGACCCGGGCGTTCGCCACCGTCTTCCAGGTGATCGCGATCGCCGTGCTCGCCGGGTGCGCCCTGGTCCTGTCCCGGGCGTGGCCCCGGCGCTGGGCGGCGCCGCTCGCCCGCCTGCTCTCGTTCGCGACGGTGGCGGGGTTCGTCACCGTCACTCTGGGCCTGCCGCTCGGCGGCACGAAGCTGTACCTCGGGGGCATCTCCGTGGACCAGCAGTTCCGCACCGAGTACCTGACCCGGTTCACCTCCTCGCCGCGGCTCGCGGACATGACGTACGTGGACATGCCGCCGCTGTACTCGCCCGGCTGGTTCTGGCTGGGCGGGCGGTTCGCGAAGGTCTTCGGGATGCAGGGCTGGGACGCGTTCCAGCCGTGGTCGATCATCTCGCTCGCCGTGGCGGCCACGATCGCACTCGCGCTGTGGCTCAACGTGACCGGGCCGGCGCGGGCCCTCGCCGCCACGCTCGCGACCACCGTCGCGATGCTGCTCTACGGCTCGTCCGAGCCGTACGGTGCGGCGGTCGCGATCCTGCTGCCCCCGGTGCTGATCATCGCCTGGTCCGCGATCCTGCGCGGGCGCCGCGGCGCCCTCGCCCTGGTCGGCGTCTACCTGGGCGTCGCGGTGTGGTTCTACACGCTGTACCTCGGGGTCGCCGCGTTCACCGTGGTGCTGATGGGCGTGGTGGCGCTCGCCGCCACCTGGATCCGCGAGCGGCGCTTCGCCTGGCGCTACCTCGTACGGGTCGCCGTGATGGGCGTGATCGCCGTGGTCATCGCGATCCCCGCCTACGGCCCGTTCCTGCTGCGCGCGTACCGGGACGGCACCGATGCGAAGGGATCCGCCTTCCACTACCTGCCCGAACAGGGATCGGTGCTGTCACTGCCGATGCTGCACTTCACGCTGCTCGGCGCCCTGGGGATGATCGGCATCGTGTGGATCCTGGTCAAGGCCCGCAGCCACACCGCCGCGCAGGCGCTGGGCCTGGCCGTGGCCGGCTCCTACCTCTGGGCGATCGGGTCGATGACGCTGGCCCCCGCGGGCACCACCCTGCTCGGCTTCCGCACCGAACCCGTGCTGCACATCCTGCTCGCGGCGGCGGGGGCGCTCGGCGCCGTCACCATGGTGGGCGCGCTCGGCGACGGCTACCCGCGCTACCGCGACGCCGGCGTCGTTCTCGGCGCGCTCGCGGCGATCGGTGTGGCGCAGACGATCCCGGCGCAGCTCGCCGGGGAGATCGCGGTCGCCTACTCGGACACCGACGGTGACGGCCACCGCGGCGACCGCCGGCCGGCGGGCGCGGAGTCGTCGTACAAGGACGTGGACGCCGCGATCCTCGCCGCCACCGGCAGGCCCCGCACCGACACCGTGGTGCTCACGGCCGACTACGGGTTCCTCGCGATCTACCCCTACTGGGGCTTCCAGAACCTCACCTCGAACTACGCGAACCCGCTGGCGCACTTCACCGCCCGCTCCGCGGCGATCGAATCGTGGGCGAAGCTGGAGACGACCGACGAGCTGCTGCACGCCCTCGACGAGGCGCCGTGGCGGGCTCCGGACGCGTTCGTCTTCCGGCGGTCCGCCGACGGCCTCTCGCTGCGCCTCGCCGAGGACGTGTACCCCAACGACCCGAACGTGCGCCGGTACACCGTGGTGTTCCCCGAGAAGCTGTTCGAGGACCCGAGATTCGCCGTCACCGAGACCGGACCGTTCGTCGTGATCGTGAGGAGATGACCATGTCCCTGTCCCGTTCGCTGCGCGACGTGATGCAGCGCCGCAGCCTGCTGCCCGAGTCGATCGACGCCGCGCTGTCCGGGAGGGGCCGCACGGTGCGTGGCCTGCGGATCGTGATCACCGGAGCGTCCGCGGGCATCGGCCGCGAGGCCGCCCTGCAGCTCGCCGAGCGCGGCGCGCACGTCATCGCGGTCGCCCGCCGCGAGGACGAGCTCGAGGAGCTGTGCGCGCTGACCGGCGGCGAGTACCGGGTGTGCGACCTCACCGACACCGACGCGGTGGACGGGCTGCTCACCGGCCTCGGCGAGGTCGACGTGCTGATCAACAACGCCGGCCGCTCGATCCGGCGCACCATCGTCGATTCCACCGAGCGGTTCCACGACTACCAGCGCACCATGAGCCTCAACTACTTCGCGGCGGTGCAGCTCTCGCTGGGCGTGCTCCCGGGGATGATCGAGCGCGGCCGCGGGCAGATCGTCAACGTGTGCACGTGGGGGCTGCTCGCGAACACCTTCCCGAAGTTCTCCGCGTACGCGGCTTCCAAGAGCGCGCTCGCGATCTTCGGCCGCAGCCTGAACGCCGAGCGCCCGCACCCCGGCGTGCACGCGACCAACGTGTACTTCCCGCTCGTGCGGACCGAGATGATCGCGCCCACAGCCGAATACACCGGCGCGTCGGCCCTCGAGCCCGACGAGGCGGGGCGCTGGATCGTCCGCGCGGTGACCCACCAGCCGGTCGAGGTCTCGCCCGCCGCGCTGCGGGCCCTCCTGCCCGTGGTGGACCTGTTCTCGCCCACCACCACGGACCGCACGATCGCCTCCCTGACCTGAGTCACGCCAGGAGGGCGCGCACCCCGAACGCGAGGGCCCGCTCCTGTTCGCGCGGCGCGGTCAGGCGCCCCGAGCTCACCGCGTGCAGGGCGAGACCGTCGGCGAGGGCGAGGGCTGCGCGCGCTGCCTCGGCCGCGGGGGCGCCGGCGCGATCACCCCACGCACGTGCGAACACCGCGACCAGGGCGTCGTGCATCTCGGTGAGCGCCGCCCGCTGCAACTCCGCGAGCGCTGGCGTCGTGGCCGCCTGCGCTGCGAGGGCGAGGTGCACGCGGACCTCGGTGGCGCGCGGCGCGTCCAGCGGCAGCAGTTCGCGGAGCACGCGGACCAGGTTCTCCCCGGTGTCCGCGCCGAGCCGTACCGCGGTCAGCCGGGCCCGGATGCGCCGGACCACCTCCTCGTAGGCCCCGGCGACCAGCGCGTCCTTGGTCGGGAAGTAGTGCTGGACGGTGCCGATCGCGACATCTGCCTCGGCGGCCACGCTCCGGATGGTCGTCCGATCGAGGCCGCCGCGGTCGATCACTGCGATCGTCGCCGCGGTGATCTGCTCCGATCGCCCCGCGGCCGTTGTCGAGTGGGCCATGGAGTGGCATCATACAGATGTATGGAGTCATACAAGCGTATGAGCGTCGCGCTCGCCGTCGGCACCGCCGCGGCGATCGGCCTGGCCTGGCTCATCCAGCTCGCCGGGCTGGGCGGCGGCACCGCCTCGACCACGATCCAGACGCTGGCCTACCTCGCGCTGCTGTACCTCGCGCTCCGGCACCCGCGGGCCAAGGCGCGGGTCGTCCGCGTCGCGCAGCGGTACCTGATCAACCCGATCACCGGCACCCTGTTCCGGCTCGGACTGAACCCGCTCGGGCTCGCGATCCTCGAGACCACGGGGCGCAGGACGGGTCGCCGGCGGCGGGTTCCCATCGGTAACGGGCTGTCCGGCAACGATTTCTGGATCATCGCCGAACACGGACTGCACGCGGGCTACGTGCAGAACATCCTCGCCGAACCCCGGGTGCGCGTCCGCTTCCGCCGCGGCCTCCACTACGTCTGGTCCGACGGTGTCGCGACGGTCCGCGCCGACGACGACCCCTTCGCCCGGCAGCGCAGCATCTGCGCCCGGCACCCGCTGCGCATCCTGAACGCGATGACGGTCCGCGTGCTCGCGGCGGAGCCCGTGACGGTGCACATCCGCCTCACCACGGGTGCGCGCCGGGCGGCGCCCACCTAGTTTGGTGTGCCTGGCCTAATCCTGCGATAGGATTCCGCGGGTGATGACACGATCCCTCGCCCGCCGGCTCGCGCCCGCGGTCGTCCTGCTCGCCGCCACCGCCGGCGTCACCGCCTGCTCGAACTCCGACAGCAACCGAACCGGGACCGGCAACACCGAGGTAGCCACCGGCGGCGAGCGGTTCGGCACCGCGGACGCCGAGACCGCGAAGCTCGGCAGCGACGCGGCGCCCGGCGTCTTCCCCCGCACCGTCACGCACGCGCGCGGCGTCACCGAGATCCCCCGCAAGCCCGAGCGGGTCGTCGTCCTCGACACCGGCGAGCTGGATTCCGTGCTGACCCTGGGCATCAAGCCCGTCGGCATGGTCGAGACCGAGGGCAGCAGCCCGGTGCCGAGCTACCTGGCGGACAAGGTCGAGGGGATCGAGCGGGTCGGGAAGATCCAGAGCCTCAACCTCGAGGCGATCGCGAAGCTCAAGCCGGACCTGATCCTGGGCAGCCAGCTGCGGGCGGACAAGCAGTACGACCAGCTCTCCGCGATCGCCCCCACCGTGTTCTCCATCCGCCCCGGCTTCCCGTGGAAGGAGAACTTCCGGCTGATCGGCGACGCGCTCGGCGAGGAGACCAAGGCGGTCGACGCACTGAACACGTACGCGGACAACGCGAAGACGCTCAGCGCCAGGTTCACCGGGCAGAAGCCGACCGTCTCGCTGGTCCGGTTCATGCCGAACCGGCTGCGGCTCTACGGGAACAAGTCCCTGATCGGCGTGATCCTGCAGGACGCGGGCCTGCCGCGCGCGGGCAAGCAGGGCGTCGACGAGCTCGCGACCGAGATCTCGCTGGAGAACCTCTCGCAGGCGGACGGCGATTACATCTTCTACTCCAGCTACGGCAAGCCCGAGAACACCGGCGAGACGCAGGCGCTCGCCAATCCCGCGTGGTCGCAGCTCAGCGGTGTGCAGAAGGGGAAGGCGTTCCGCGTGGACGACGACGTCTGGTACCTGGGCCTGGGCCCGACCGGCGCCGACCTCATCGTCAAGCAGCTCGGCGAGTTCCTGGCGAAGTAGCGGCTCACAGCCCGCGGGCGGCGAGGGCCTCGCCGAGGAGGTCCGCGTCCCGCAGGAGGCGGACCAGCACCGTCGGGAGGACGCGGACCAGCGACGTGCGCTGGCCCCGCGCCCACGCCGCCTCCCGGGTCTGCCGGACGACGGCGATCACCGTGGGGATGGACCGGATCGTGAGCGCCACCAGCAGCTCCACCCGCCACCCCAGAACCCGCCCCGCGAGGGCGGCGAGGTCGCTCGCCCGCGTGGTGAACACCAGCAGGTTGCCGGCCAGCACGCCCACCACGAGCTGCCCGACGGGCCCGACCGCGGCCCGGGCACCGTCGGAGAGGCCCTGACTGAGCAGGTAGAAGCCCGTGAGCACCGCGGCGAACAGCAGCGCGGGCCGCAGGGCCCGCCACAGGTGCACCGGCCGGAGCCGGGCCACCGGGAACAGCGCCGCCACCACGGCCGCCGAGACCGCGAGCGGCACCGGGCGGGGGAACACCGCGAGGAAGGTGACCAGCGCCAGCATCGCCAGCAGCTTCACCGCGGCCGGCGCGGTATGCAGCGCCGACCCGCGGGGGACGTACTGGCCGATCATCGCGCGGCCAGCTCGCGGTAGAAGACGATCGCCGCGGCGGGCGGCCCGTCGAAGACCACGGCACCGTCGTCCATGACCAGCACGCGGTCGAAGTCGTCGAGCATCTCCAGGTGGTGCGTGAGCAGGATGACCTGCTGCTCCAGCGCGGCGAGGCGGGCGCGGACCTTCAGCACGTTGCGCAGGTCGAGCAGGGTGGTCGGCTCGTCGCAGACCAGGATCTCCGGGTCCGTCACGAGGACGGACGCGAACGCGAGCATCTGCTTCTGCCCCGAGGAGAGCAATTGGGCGGGCGCGTCGGCGTGGTCGGCGAGACCGAACTCGGCCAGTACGGCGGCCACCCGCGCGGCGTCGACGGGCTGCCGGCGCCCGCGCCCGGGGGGCCGCAGCGACAGGGCGACGTCCTCCGCGGGCGTGGGCATGACGATCTGGGCGGACGCGTCGGCGAACATGAATCCCACCCGGCGGCGCACCTCGGAGCGCTTGGCGCGCACGTCCAGCCCCAGGGTCTCGACGGTGCCGCCGTCCGGGACGACGAGGCCGTTGAACGTGCGGGCGAGCGTCGACTTGCCGGAGCCGTTGGCGCCGATGATCCCGATGCGGCGTTCGGTCAGCTCCGCGGTGATGCCGCGCAGGACCTGCCGGCCGTCGTAGGCGTGGTGGACGTCGTCGAGGCGGATCATCGCGGGGCGGGGACCCGCTTCCCGACCGCCGGGTACGCGCGCGCCACCGTGACCACCACCAGCGCCGTGATCACCACCTTGATGAGATCCCCGGGCACGAACTGGATCCCGAGCGTGAGCTTGGCGAACAGGCCCGACCCGGTGCGCCAGCCCAGCCACGGCAGGCCTACGGCGTAGACGATCAGCACCAGCCCGATGATGTTGGCGAGGCCGACCAGGAGCGCGTTGGTGCGGCCCCAGCGGTCGACGAGCCACCCGGTGACCAGCGCCCCGAGGATGCCGCCGAGCAGGAAACCGCCGGTGGGCCCGGTGAGGACGGCGACGCCGCCCCGGCCGCCCGCGCCGATCGGCAGGCCCACGGCGATGAGCAGGACGTACAGCGCGACCGACGCCCCGCCCCAGGGGAAGCCGAGCAGCGACGCGGCGAGCATGAACCCCAGGGTCTGCAGGGTGATCGGCGCGATGCCGCTGATCGTGATGGTGGGCATCGCCAGCACCGCCGTCAGGGCGGTGAAGACGGCGATGAGGGCGAGATCGCGCGGCGTGGCGCGATACGTGGCGGCGTTGAACACGGTTCAAGAAGTATCGGGGCGCTCGGCTAGAGTCAAGTCCGTGGCCATCAACCGCTCCGACGTGCTGACCTCCGCGATCGCCGTCCTCGACCGGTCGGGGCTGCCGGACCTGACGATGCGGCGGGTCGCGGCCGATCTGGGCGTGGCGCCGGGCGCGCTGTACTGGCACGTCCCCAACAAGCAGTCCCTGCTGGCCGGCATCGCGGACACGATCCTCGCCGACCCGTCGCTCGCCGCCGCGGCGTCCAAGTCCCGCATGCGCTGGGACCGGCAGCTCACGGGCTACGCGCACGCGCTGCGGACGGTGCTGCGCCGGCACCGGGACGGCGCGGAGGTGGTCTCCGCCTCACTCGCCTCGCAGCTGGGCACCAGCAACCTCCAGGCGCAGATCGCCGAGATCGCGGTGGCCGCCGGCGCCGGGCCGACCGATGCGAACGCCGTGGCGCTCACACTGACCCACTTCGTGGTCGGGTTCACCTTCGAGGAGCAGACCCGCGAGGCGATGGCCCGGGCGGGCGCCGCCGCGGGCGAGATCGACCGGACCGCCACCGACCGGGCGTTCGCCGGCGGCGTCGACCTGATCGTCGACGGCCTGCGCGCGCGCACCTCTCAGGAGAGGTCCACGGCCCGGTCCACGGCGTAGCCGTACCCGGCGAGGCCGAACCCGGCGATCACCCCGGCCGCGACGGGCGAGACGTAGGAGTGGTGCCGGAACGGCTCGCGCGCGTGCACGTTGGACAGGTGCACCTCGATGATCGGCACCTCCGGAATGACGAGTGCGTCGGCGACCGCCACCGATGTGTGCGTCCACGCGGCGGGATTGATCACGATGGCGGAAAAATCCCGTTCCCGTGCGAGATCGTGAATCCAGCCGATCAGTTCCGCCTCGTCATTGGTCTGCCGCACGTCCACCTCGGCGTCGCGCGCGGACGCGGCCCGGCGGCATTCCTCGACGACGTCGGCGTACGAATTCGTCCCGTAGACCTGTGGTTGCCGGACCCCGAGCATGTTCAGGTTCGGGCCGTTGAGCACAAGAATGCGAGGCGCCATGCGGCCACCATAGCGGGCCGTTGCCGAACCGAAACCGAGGTAGGTCTGCAAGGGCGTGCGCATCTGACGCCGGGATCATGTAATCTCCCAGTATTCGCAATCTGGAAGGGAGGGCCTCATGACAACGTTCGCGGCCAAGTTGAACCGGCTTTTCGAGGTCGTGCATCCCGCAGACCGGGGACCCTACACCTCGTCGGAGTTCTGCAGGATGGTCGAGGAGAGCGGCGGCAAGCTGTCCGTTCCCTATCTGTCGCAGCTGCGGTCGGGCCGGAGCTCGCGCCCCGCGTACGACATGGTGGCGTCGATCGCCCAGACCTTCGGTGTGCGCGCCGAGTACTTCTCGGATCCGCTGTACGAGCGTGAGGTCCTCGGGGACCTCGAGCTGACCCGCGAGCTCCGCGAGTCCGGGATGCTCGAGATGGCGCGCCGCTCGACCAAGCTGTCGGCGGACCGTCGGGCCGCACTGGCCGGTCTGCTGGCCGAGCTCGAGGCCGAGGACGGCAACGAGGGCACGGCCTAGTCCGCGTCGCGGGCCCGCACGGGCCCGTCCGGGGCTCAGCGCACCCGCTCCACCAGGGGCGAGGGGGTGTGCTGGGCCCTTTTCGTCACTGCTGCCGTCCACCGCGCGGTCCGCCAGCCCGACGGTGGCTCGAGGTCGACGGCGTGCACGGAACCGTAGGGTGCGGTCCGGTCCAGCCAGCGGGCGACCGCGGCCGCCCGCTCGCCCGGGGACGCCTCGCCGTGCCTGCCCTCCCCCGGGCTGGCCAGCATCGCCCAGCCGTCCAGCACCACCACCGCGCGCGCCTCCGCCGTCTCCACCCAGCCCCCGCCCGGGCGGACCACCGCCTCCAGGTCGGGGAACAGCTCGCGGACCTGCTCGTACGCGGGGCGGAAATGCAGCCACTCGCGGGCCGCGATGAGGATGGAGGCGAGCCACGACGCCATCAGCACCAGCGTCCAGCTCGCGAACCCGGCATCCAGCATGAGCCGGTTGAGCCGCAGCACCCACACGCCCACCTGCAG
This sequence comes from Tsukamurella paurometabola, assembly GCA_040391845.1. GTDB lineage: Bacteria > Actinomycetota > Actinomycetes > Mycobacteriales > Mycobacteriaceae > Tsukamurella > Tsukamurella paurometabola_B. Next base: position 27,817 of record JBEBXD010000023.1, read on the forward strand.
CTGCTGCAGGAGCACACCGCCGGCGATGACGTTCGCGACGGCGACCACGGCCAGCAGCACCCCGCCGAGCGCCAGTAGCCGCAGCTGCAGTCGGTGCACCCGGCTGCGCTTGGCCGCCCGCCACGTGCGCGCCGCCACCGCGAACGCGGTCACCCCGAGACAGGTGTAGACCAGGGCCGTCTCCAGGGCCAGCCCGAACTCGCCGCCGAAGCCGAGGCCCGTCGGGTCGCCGATGCGGCCCAGCACCGCCCCCGCGACGATCACCGCGCCCACCGCGAGCAGCGGCAGCGACCACAGACGCAGCCGCCGGCGGGTGAGCGTCCCGTTGAGCGCGAAGGCGAACACGAGGGCGCCGTAGCAGGCCACGAGCAGCAGCACCCGCTCCACGGTGACCACCTCGAGTTCGGTCAGGCCCAGGCGCACCAGCACGCCCGTCACGACGGGCGTGTCCAGTGTGACCATGACCGCGAGCGCCAGCGCGGTGATCAGGGCGCCGCGCGTCGGCGGCGTCCGGTTGGCCTGCCACCGGCCGAACCGTTCCAGGGCACCGAGCCAGAGGATCGGTGCGACGAGGGAGGCGATCATCCGAGCAGCTCGTCGACCACCGAGTCGACTCGGGTGATCGTGTGCCCCGCCGTCACACGGCGAACCAGGAGCGTGGCGAACGATTCGGCCTCGTCCTCGCACCGGGCGGCGCGGCCGCTGTCGGGGTCGGAGGAACAGCCCTGCTCGTGCCCCAGCACGAGGTGGCCGAGCTCGTGCGCCAGGGTCTGCTCGAAGGTGGCGACTCCGGTGGAGACCACGAGCAGGTCCCGCTCATCGGAGTGCAGCCACATCCCGAACACGCCCACGGGCAGGGTCATCCGCTGCACGTCGATCCGTCGTCCCTGGTGAACGGCGTACGCCGCCACCACCTCGGCCACCGTGGAGGGCCCGGACCCGGCCCGCGGGGTCACGGCACGCACGACGGCGCGCACGGCGCGCGTCGGACGGTCGGATCCCCTCATGTCGGAAACTGTACGTCGGTTCGTCGGCTCGTTGTACACCAAGCGGTGGTAAGCGTCGGTTCGGCGGCATCGCGCCTGGTCGCCACGTCTAGACTCGCGGGGTGCCCGAACCGTCCGCCGATGCCCGCGCAGCCCGCCCCGCAGCACGCGCCGCGGCCGGGAGACCGCCCCGGACCACGGCCCGCACCGCCGCCCGGATCGCCGCGCTGACCGGCGTTCTCGGGGTCCTGTTCGCGCTGCTCACGCCATTCATGCCGGTCAAGCAGACGACCGCGGCGCTGGACTGGCCGCAGCGCGGTTCGCTCGACGCCGTCTCCGCGCCGCTGCTGTCGTACGTGCCCGACCGTATCGACGTGCGCGTGCCGTGCTCGGCGGTCGCCGCCCTCCCCGGCGGGACGGGCACCCTCGTCGCCACCGGGCCGGTCGGCTCCCCCGACACCGTGCGGCGGGGCATGACCATCGAGGTGACCACGCTGCCCGATCAGCGGCGCGTCCTCGAGGTCGTGGTCCGCAACACGCCCCTGCTCACGGTCGACGTGGCCGCCCTCGCGGCGCCGGGCTGCGGCGCGGTCGTCTTCACCGGCGACCACAGGACGGTGCACGCCGAGGTCACGGGCGTCCGCGGGGCCGACGGGCTGCCGGTGGCCGGGGGCAAGGACAACGGCTTCGACTACCGGCCCCAGATCGTGGGGGTGTTCACAGACCTGCACGGCGCGGTCACCGACGGCACGCGGATTCACTTCCGTGCGGACATCGACACCCGCTACACGACGGTCCCGGCGGTCGCCCGCTGGGTGGTGATCGTCCTCGCCGTCGCGCTCATCCTCGCGAGCCTGGTCGCGCTGCACCGCCTCGACTCCGCGGCGGACGGCCGCCGCCACCGCCGGATACTGCCCCGCCGCTGGTGGCGCCCGACCGCGCTGGACAGCACCGTCATCGCCCTGCTCGTGGCCTGGCACGTGATCGGCGCCAACACCTCCGACGACGGCTACATCCTGACCATGGCGCGCACGGCGGAGGCCGCCGGCTACACCGCGAACTACTACCGCTGGTACGGGGCGCCCGAGACCCCGTTCGGCTGGTACTACCAGGCGTTCGCGTGGCTCTCACACCTGTCCACAGCGAGCCCGTGGGTGCGGCTGCCCGCGCTGGTCTGCGGCATCGCGACGTGGCTGATCATCAGCCGGGAGGTGGTGCCGCGGCTGGGCCGGGCGGCGCGGTCGCGGTACGCGCTGTGGGCGGCGGCCGGCGTGTTCGGGGTCTACTGGTTCGCCTTCAACAACGGACTGCGGCCAGAGCCGGTGATCGCCCTGGGCGCGCTGCTCACCTGGTGCTCGGTGGAGCGCGCGATCGCCACCGGGCGGGTCCTGCCGTTCGCCGCCGCCGCCGTGTTCGCGGGGTGGACGGTGGCCGCCGGCCCGACGGGCATCATGACGGTGGCCGCCCTCCTGGCGGGGGTGCGCCCGGTGCTGCGGCGGATCCTCGCGCGGGCGCGCAGCAGCAGCGGGACCGGCTTCGGGCTCACGGTGACGGCGTACGTCGCGCCGGTGCTGGCCGCCGGGGTGCTGCTGGTGCCGATCATCTTCTCCAAGCTGACCGCGTCGGCGTTCGTCGCGAAGACGCTCATGCAGTCCGATGTGGGCACCGTCGTCGCCACCAAGAAGTGGTTCAACGAGATCGACCGGTATTCGGCCCTGTTCACGTTCACGGCCGACGGCGGAATCGCCCGGCGGTTCGCCGTCCTGATCACGATCGCCTGCCTGCTGCTCGCCGGCGCGGTGCTGCTGCGCAAGGGCCGGATCCCGGGCCTGAGCCTCGGCCCCGGCCGGCGTCTCGCGGCGGTCACCCTGGGCGGCCTGCTGCTGCTCATGTTCACCCCCACCAAGTGGACCCACCAGTTCGGCGCGTTCGCGGGGCTCGCCGGCGCCCTGGCGGCGCTGGCGGCCGTCGCGGTGGCCCCGGCGGCGCTGCGCAGCGCGCGCAACCGGGCGCTGGGCGCGGCGGTGATCCTGCTGGTGCTCGGGCTGTCCTTCAGCGGCCCGAACGGGTGGTGGTACGCCAGCAACTACGGGGTGCCGTGGGGCGAGTCGACGGTGCTGGCGCTGGGCACCGTGTTCTTCGTCGCGTCCGGCGTCGCCCTGCTGGTGGCGGGGTGGCTGCACTTCCACGAACCCGAACCGGCCCCGGTGCCGGCGCGGGTGCGGCGGATCGCCCGGCTCGCCGGCCGGCAGTCGCCGATCACCTGGGCCGCGGGGGCAGTGGTGCTGCTGTGCGTGGGCTCGATGGCGGCGACGACGGGCATCACGCAGTTCTCCTCCTTCTCCAACGGGAAGGCGAACCTGCGGGCGTTCGGCGGCGACGGCTGCAATCTCGCGGACTACGTGCTGACCGAACCCGATCCCACGTCGGGTCTGCTGCTACCGCTCGACGGGGACACCCGCGACGGCCTCGCCGGGCCGGGCACGACCGGCGTCTCGCCCGACGGGGTGCCGACGATCATCAACGCGACCACGAGCTCGAACACGGACGACTCGACCACCTCGCTGGACGCGATGGCGCGGCTGCCGCAGGACACCACCTCCGGCCGCACGTCGACGGAGGGCATCAACGGCTCGCACATGCGCCTGCCGTACGGCCTCGATCCCGCGCGCACCCCGGTGCTCGGTTCGTACTCGCAGGACGCGCAGGTCAAGGCGAAGATCGTCTCGAAGTGGTATCCGCTGCCCGCGGCGGAGGCGGACCGCTCGCTCATCACGCTCTCGGCGGCGGGCAAGTTCACCGACGACGAGCTGTACCTGGAGTACTCGACCACGGCGGGCGCGGAGCCGGCGGTGGCGGGGCGCAAGTCCTTCATCGACATCGGCCCGAAGCCCGCGTGGCGGAACCTGCGCCTGCCGCGCACCGACCTGCCCGCGGACGCGACGGCGATCCGCGTGGTGGCCGTGGACGACGACCTGGCGATCGACCACTGGCTGGCCGTGACGCCGCCGCGGGTGTCCAAGCTGGTCACGGCGCAGGACCTGATCGGCGGCACCGAGCCGGTGCTGCTGGACTGGACCTCGGGGCTGGCATTCCCGTGCCAGCGGCCGTTCAGTCACCGCGACGGTGTCGCGGAGGTGCCACTGTGGCGCATCACCCCGGACCAGAACCTGGCGCCGGTGACCACGGAGTGGGAGGGCACCCTCGGCGGCGGCCCGCTGGGGTGGGCGCAGATGCTGCTCCAGCAGGAGAAGGTGCCGGGGTACCTGCGGGGCGATCTGGGCCAGGACTTCGGCGACGTGATGCGGCTCGTCCCGTACTCGAAGGCGCGGGCGGCGGACCTGACGCTCGGGACGCGCACGGTGTGGGGCACCCACGTGGAGGCGCCGATCCGCAAGGACAAGACCGACTGAGAATCCGCTGAACGATCGCCGCCTCCCCGGGAGGCGAATCGGTTCTCACAGGTGACTCGCATACCATGAGCACCCGTGTCCGTGCCTACGTCCAGCTCCGCGACGGAGCCCGCTTCGCGCGGCCGGCCCGCCGCGGCCCGCGCCGTCGCGCTCGTCGCGGGCGCCGTCGGCCTGCTGCTCTGCCTGCTGACCCCGCTGCTGCCCGTGCAGCAGCGCACCGCGGCGATCGACTGGCCGCAGCTGCGCCCGGGCGCCGAGAGCGCGGAGGTCACCGCCTCCCTGGTCACGCAGTCGCCCGCGGACCTCACGGCGACGGTGCCGTGCGCGGCGATCGCCTCGGCCGCCGGCTCGGGCGGCACGATCCTCTCCACCCTCCCGGTCGGCTCGAGCCCGGCCCGCGATCTGGGCCTGAACGTCGTCGTCGGGTCGCCCGGGCCGGGCCAGACGGTGACCGTCTCCTCCCGCAACACGGTCATCGCCGCCGCGCCCGTCGATCGGCTGCGCGCCTGCTCCGTGCTGCGGCTGTGGTCGAACCCCGCCGAGGTGGGGGCGCGCTTCGAGGGCACCGATGTGGGCGGCACGATCGCCACGGAGAACCGTCCGGTGATGGGCGGGGTGTACACCTCGCTGAGCCCCGCCGACGTCGCCGCGGCCGGCCCCGGGCTGCGGCTGCACGCGAACATCGACACCCGGTTCGAGCTGTCCCCCTCGCCGGTCAAGGCGGCGGCGATGGGCATCGGCCTGCTGTGCGTGCTGGCCTCGCTGATCGCGTTGTGGGCGCTGGACCGGCGCTTCGGCCACCACCGCCGGGCCGTCCGCGGCTCCCTCGGGCGGATTCTGCGCCCCCGCCCCGTGGACGCGGCCGTGCTCGGGGGCCTCGCGCTGTGGACGGTGCTCGGCGCGGGCAGCTCCGACGACGGCTACATCCTCTCGATGGGCAAGGTGGCCCGCGAGGCCGGGTACACCGCCAACTACTACCGCTTCTTCGGTGCCCCGGAGGCGCCGTTCGACTGGTACTACACGTTCCTCTCGCACTGGGGCTCGGTCAGCTCGAACGCGCTGTGGATGCGGCTGCCGATGCTGGCCGCGGGCGTCACGGTGTGGCTGCTGCTCAGCCGGGTGCTACTGCCCCGGCTGGGGCCGGGCGTCCGCCGCTACCCGCTGGCCGCGTGGGCGGCGGCCGCGATGCTGCTCGCGTTCTGGTTCCCCCTGGCCTCGGGCCTGCGCTCGGAGCCGATCATCGTGCTCGGCACGATCGTGACCTGGGCCGCCGTGGAGCGGTCGGTGGCCACCCACCGGGCGCTGCCGGCCGCGGTGGCCGCGCTGGCCGCGGGCCTCACGCTCGGCCTCGCCCCGCAGGGGGTGATCGCGGCGGCGCTGCTGCTGGCGTCCTCGGCCGCGGTGCTGCGGGTGCTGATCGCCCGGCGCCGGCAGGCGGGCCTCGCCGCGCTGGTGCTGCCGGTGCTCGCGGCGGGGGCGGTGATCGTGCCGATCGCCTTCCGCGACCAGTCCCTCGCGTCGGTGGCGGAGGCGATCCGGATCCGGCTCGAGGTGGGGCCGGCGGCGCCGTGGACGCAGGAGTACCTGCGCTTCTTCTTCCTCACCGTGGAGACCACCGACGGCTCGCTGGTGCGTCGCGTGCCGGTGTACCTGGCGACGATGTGCCTGTTCGTGGCGCTGTTCGTGATGCTCCGCGGGCACCGCATCCCGCGGATCGCGCCGGGCCCGGTGTGGCGCCTGGTGGGCGCGGTGTTCATCGCCGCCGCGCTGCTCTCGCTCACGCCCACCAAGTGGACGGTGCACTTCGGGGTGTACTCCGGGCTCGCCGCCGCGCTGGCCGCGGTGACGACGGTGGCGGTGGCCGAGGCCGCGCGCACGTCCGTCCGGAACTTCACCTTCTTCCTGTGCGGCATGCTGTTCGCGCTGGCGGCGGCCTTCGCCGGCTTCAACCTGTGGCCGTGGCCGTACCTGTGGGGCGTGCCGTGGTTCGACCGGCAGCCGGAGGTCGCCGGCATCACGTTCAGTACGGCGTTCCTCGTGCTGGCCGGGTTCGCGGGCGCGCTCGCGGCGTGGCAGCACTTCCGGATCGATTTCCGGGGCCGCGGCGAGGGCGGCCTCGTGGCGGGCGGCACCGTCGACGAGGACGCCCTCGACGACGAGGCGCTCGCCACCCACACCGCGGCCGAGCAGGACCGGGCCCGGCGGGCCCGGCGCCGGCTGCAGCTGGCCTCACTCCCGCTGGTGGTGGTCCTGGGCCTGCTGGTCCTGGGCGAGGGCGCCATCTTCGCGAAGGCCTACGTCTCCAACACCGCCACCTACACGGTGGCCCAGGGGAACCTGGATGCGTTGCGCGGCAACAGCTGCGGCATGGCGAGCAAGGTTCTGGTAGAGACCGATCCGAACGCGGACATGCTGACCTCCGCCGAGGGACGCCCCGCCGCGCAGGCGCTGGTGGGCCCCGGTTCCACGGGGTTCACCCCGGACGGCATCCCGAACGAGCTGAAGCCGCTGGCGATCAGCTCCGCGCCGGGCCAGATCAACATGGCCTCGCCGATCACCTCGCCGTTCACGTCGACGGCCGCGACGGCGGGCACCGGCGGCGGCACCGGGCCGCGCACCGTCAACGGCAGCACCGCCGCCCTACCATTCGGGCTGGACCCGGCGCGCACGCCGGTGGTGGGCTCCTACGGCCAGAACACCGTTCCCGCAGAGCTGTTCAGTGATTGGTACGCGCTCCCGGCCCGCTCGCCGGAACGCCCGCTGGTGGCGTTCGCCGCCTCGGGGGCGATCTCCTCGGTGGGGCCCACGGGCAAGAAGGAGTACGGCCAGCCGGTGACCCTGGAGTGGGCGGAGCGCCGCCCCGACGGTTCGCTCGGGGCGCGCGGCGTGATCGATCCGATCGACCCGGGCCCGAACAAGCCGTGGCGCAACCTGCGGGTGGCGATGGAGCAGATCCCGCCCACCGCGAACGTGGTGCGGATCCACGTGCGGGACCCGAACCTGGGGGCACAGCAGTGGGTGGCGGTGACCCCGCCGCGGGTGCCGCGCCTGCGGACGCTGGAGGAGGTCGTCGGCGAGTCCGATCCGGTGCTGCTGGATCTGCTGGTGGGACAGCAGTTCCCGTGCCAGCGGCCGATGGGGATCCGGAACGGCGTGTACGAGATCCCCCGGTGGCGGATCCTGCCGACCCGCAAGGACGCGCTCTCCACGTCGTCCACGTGGCAGGCGCGGGAGGCGGGCGGCCTGCTGACCGTCCCGGACACCCTCCTGCGCACGACCACGCTGCCCACCTACATGGCCGGGAACCTCAGCCGCGACTGGGGCGAGCTGCAGCGGTACACGCCCGTCGCCGAGGACGCCCCCGCGGCGGAGCTCACGGTCGGCGTCACGACGCGGTCCGGGTGGTGGCGCCAGGGCCCGATCCGCGCGCTGACCAACCAGACGGTGAAGAGCTAGGAAGCGACGATGAGCAGCGATACATCGACCGGGACAGGGGCGGTTCCCCCGGAGCAGCGCTACGGGAAGTGGCGGATCGTGGCCACCGTGGCGGGCCTCGTGGGCTTCGCCCTGGCGATCCTCACCCCGTTCCTGCCGGTCAAGGAGACCACCACCGCGCTGCACTGGCCGCAGGACGGCCGGATGGCGAACGTGGAGGCGCCCCTCGTCTCCTACACGCCGGTCCGGCTCGACGTGTCGCTGCCGTGCACGCTCGTCGACCGGCTGCCCGCGTCGGGCGGCACCCTGCTGCGCACGCTGCCCGACGACGGCCCGCGACCCGGCCTGCAGGGCCTGGTGATCCGCGCGGATGCGAAGAACGTGATCATCGCGGACCGCGACGTCGCCCTGGCGACCGCGAGCCGCTCCGATGTGGCGCGCGCGGCCGCGGGCTGTGCGATCCGGTTCGTCTCCACCCCCGAGGCGACGACCGCGGAGTTCACCGGGATGCCCGAGGGTGCGCAGACCTCCAACCAGCTGTCGAACACCGTCGCCGATCCGAACCTGCGGCCGCAGATCGCGGGCTTCTACTCCAACCTCCCGGCGGCCACGCCGGTCGCCGGGATCGACGTCCACGCCCAGGTGGACACCCGGTTCAACACCTCGCCGTCGGCGATCAAGCTGATCGCGATCGTGGTGGGCATCGCCTCGACGATCCTCGCGCTGGTGGCGCTGGGCTTCGTCGACATGCGCGACGGGCGCGGGCACACCCGGTTCATGCCGCGCGGCTGGCTGCGGCCGCGGCCGGTGGACTTCACCGTGATCGCGGTGCTGGGCATCTGGTGGCTGATCGGGCCGAACACCTCCGACGACGGCTACCAGATCACGATGGCCACGCAGGCCAAGCACAGCGGCTACCTGATCAACTACTTCCGCAGCTTCGGCGTGCCGGAGAACCCGGTGGGCTGGAACGACTACCTGTTCACCGCGATCTCGCACGTCACCACCGCGGCGCCGGCGATGCGGCTGCCCGGGCTGGCACTCGGCCTGCTCACCTGGCTGGTGATCTCGCGGGAGATGATCCCGCGGCTGGGCCGCGCGGTGCGGAACAACCCGGCCGCGCTGTGGGCCGGCGCGGGCGGCTTCCTGCTGATCTGGCTGCCGCTCAACAACGGCCTGCGGCCCGAGCCGGCGGTCGTGTTCTTCTCACTGCTCACCTGGGTCTCCGTGGAGCGCGCGATCGCGACCGGCCGGATGCTGCCGGTGGCGATCGCGGTGCCGTCGGCCGCGCTGTGCGTGGGCGCCGCGCCGGGCGGCCTGATCGCCGTCGCCGCCCTGCTGGCCGCGTCCCGCCAGATCATCACGCGGATCGTCAAGCGCCGCAAGCGGGACGGACTGCTGCCGATGATCGCGCCCATCCTCGCCTCGGGCATGGCGTACCTGTTCTACGCCTTCTTCACCCCCACGTACGCGGCGATCCGCGAGGCGATCAAGGTCAAGGGCGTCACCGGTCCCACGCTGGAGTGGTACGAGGAGGGCGTCCGCTACTACTACCTGATGCTGGAGACGGAGGACGGCTCCTCGGTCCGCCGCATCGGCGTCCTCACCGCGTTCCTGTGCTTGCTCACCGTGCTCACGTACATGCTGCGGCGGCGGCGCCCGGCGGGGATCTCCTCAGGCCCGGTGTGGCGCCTCATGGCCGTCTTCTTCGCCACCATCGTGCTGCTCGCGTTCACGCCCACCAAGTGGACCCACCATCTCGGGCTGTTCGCCGGGTACGCCGCGGGGATCGCCGCCGTGGCCGCCACGCTCACCATGGCGCCGATGATGCGCAGCAAGCGCAACCGGGTGTTCTTCGCGGCGGCGGTGCTGTTCATCACCGCGATCTCGTTCGCCGCCCGCGTCGGCTACTACTGGGTGGGCACGTACGGCATCCCGTGGAACACCATGCCGCCGCAGCTGTTCGGCGTGCAGATCTCCTGGCTGCTGTTCGCCGCCTCCGTGCTCACCGCGCTGTACGGGCTGTGGCTGCACTACCGGCGCGACTACGCCCCGGAGCCCACCCGGCGGGGCTCGCGCACGCTGCCGACGCTGGCGATCCTGACCATGCTGATGGTGCTGTTCGACCTCTCCACGATGGCCAAGGGCGCGTACGCGCAGCGCGGCAGCTTCTCCTGGACCGCGTCGAATCTCCGTGCGCTGCAGGGCCACACCTGCTCGATGGCGGACTACGTCCTGGTGGAGACCGATCCGAACGCGGGGCAGCTGAAGCCCGCGCCGCGGCCCGACGGTTCCGTGCCCAGCGCCCCGGAGGCGCTCGCGGGGAAGTCCACGGGCTTCTCCCCCACCGGCATCCCGGGCTGGCTCTCGCCGACGCTGTCCAACCCCGGGCACAACACGGATGTGACCAACGCCGATCAGCCGGAGACCGTGGGCGGCAAGCGCAACCCGGACCCGAAGACCGACGGGGTGCCGCTGCCCTTCGGCCTGAACCCCGCCACCACCCCCGTGCTCGGCTCGTCCGGCGCCACGGGGCTGGCGAACCTGACCAGCGACTGGTACACGCTCGGCGCCGTCGACGAGTCGACGCCGCTGGTGACCCTCTCGGTGGCGGGCCCGATCGCCGCGACGGGCCTGAACGGGGTGAAGCGCGACGGCCGGACGCTGTTCCTCGAGGCCGGGCACCGGTCCGCGAACGGCGCGGTGCAGCCGCTCGGCCGGCTCGCCCCGCTGGACGCGTGGACCAACAACAACTGGCGCAACCTCCGGTTCCCGACGGCGGACCTGCCGCGCGGCACGAACACGGTGCGGGTGGTCGTCGACGACCGGGTGCCCTCGCCGGACCCGATCGTGCTGACGCCGCCCCGGATGACGCCGATGAAGACGCTGCAGCAGTTCCTGGGCCGCGACACCGTCGTGGCGCTGGACTTCATGGTGGCCTTCGCCTTCCCGTGCCAGCATCAGGTGCGGGCCGTGAACGGCGTGTTCGAGCGGCCGGAGTACCGGATCTCGCCCGACTACATGGCCACCGTGCTCACCTCGAACACGTGGCAGGGGTGGAAGACCGGCGGCCCGCTCGGCGTGACCGACGCGCTGTACCACGAGCAGGCGGTGCCGACCTACCTCCGGGGCAAGTGGGCCATGGACTGGGGCACGCTGACGAGGTTCACCCCGTGGACCGCGGCGGAGCCGGCCCAGCTGCAGCTGGGCACCACCACCCGCACGGGCTGGTCCACGCCGGGCCCGATGCGCTCCGCGCCGTACTGATCGGTGACGGGCCCGCGACCCCGCCCGCCGGGCCCGTCGCGGGCGTACCGTCGAAGCCATGGAACCGGTCACGCGGCACCGCATCGAGGTCGTCACCCCGCGCACGCTGTGGGCGTCGTTCGCGGTGCTCGCGCGCGCCTTCGCCGACGATCCGGTGATCCGCTGGATCCAGCCCTCCCCGCGCCTGGACCGCGTCACCTTCGCCGGCATCCACCTGGCCACGCACGGCGCCGCGGGCACGAGCCATCTCCTGTTCGACGGTGCCGAGCCCGTCGCCGCGGCGTCCTGGGACCCGCCGGGCCACGTGCCGCGGCCTCTGCGACAGGTCGCGTCGCTGCCGCTGCTGGCGGCGGGGATCAGCACGGGGTTCGGGCGCGGCGCCGCGTTGGTGACGGCGCTCGAGGAGCGCCGGCCGGCGGAGCCGCACTGGTACCTCGCCACGATCGGGTCGGCCCTCCCCGGCCGCGGCTTCGGCTCGGAGCTGCTGCGGTACGGCCTCGAGCGGGTCACCGGCACCGCGTACCTCGAGTCGAGCAATCCCCGCAACGTGCCCCTGTACCAGCGGTTCGGGTTCGAACCGCTGGCCCCGATCCGGCTGCCCCGCGGCCCCGAGCTCGTTCCGATGCTGCGGCCCGCGCGCTAGACCGCGCTCAGCGCACCCCGTCCCAGAGCGCGCGCAGCTGCGGGTCGGGATCGACGACGGTGCCCGAGCCCCCGCCGAGGACGCGCACCGTCCGGTCCGGGAGGTACGGCGCCCAGCCGGGATCCTCGCCGCGGATGAACCGCACCCAGGCGGCGTGCGTCTCGTCGGCGACGGCCTGCGACGGGGCGGCCCCGGCGAGGTCGGTGACGCCGTCGGCGGCGAGATTGTCGAAGACGTAGGCGATCTCGACGGCGTGGCAGGCGCCGAGGCGGCCGTCGAGTGCCGTGGAGGGCTCGTCGAAGCGGTAGCAGTGGGTGGAGGCCGGGGCGTCGGCGCGGGCCTCCGCGATGCGGACCGCGGGGATTCCGAAGAACCAGTCGGACATGATGCGGCAGAACAGGTCCCCCGGTGCGGCGGCGGGCTCCGCGGCCCGGTAGGCGGCGACGGCGGCCGCCGGATCGGGCAGCCCGTACTTGGCGGCAGTGGGGATCAGCGCCTCCTCGGGGACCAGGTCGATCAGGCCGCCGGGGACCACGAAGAACCTGGCCTCGTCCGCGTTGGTCCCCACCAGGACCCGCACCGCGGCGCCGGAGCCGGCGCGGATCGCGTCGATCGGTAGCCGCGGCAGCACGTCGTCGCCGATGACGGGCTCGAAGATCATCACGTTCCGGTTGATCTCGCCCCAGGCGGGGTCGGGGTTCGCCTGGATCTCGGCGTCCAGGGCGGTGGTCGCGGCGATCACGGCGGCTGGCTCGACGGAGGCGAATCCCTCACGGGTGGGGGCGATCCCGAGCCGTTCGGCCAAGGCCCGGGTGACCCGCTGCGCGGTGCCGCGGGTCACGGCGTGGTGGCCGGCGCCGCTCTGCAGCACGGCCTGGGTGAACAGGCCGTCCGCGAGGGGCGAGCCGAGGAGCGAGCCGACGCTCATCGCGCCCGCGGACTCCCCGGCGACGGTGACCCGCGCGGGGTCGCCGCCGAACGCTGCGATGTTGTCCCGCACCCACCGCAGCGCCGCGATCTGGTCGCGCAGGCCGAGATTGGTGTGCTCGTCCCCGGTGTCGAGGAAGCCGAACGCGCCGAGCCGATAGTTGATGCTCACGCACACCACGCCGTCGCGGGCGAATGCCGCACCGTCGTAGGACGGGTTGCGGCCGCTGCCGTTGCGGAACGCGCCGCCGTGGATCCACACGAACACCGGCAGCCCCTGCGCGCCCTCGGGCGCCCACACGTTGAGGTTCAGGCACTCGGGGCCGGGGTCGTCCGGCTCCGCGGTGAGGATCTCGGCGGCGGGTCCGGAGTACCCGGGCTTGGGCGCCGTCGGGCCGAAGGCGGTGGCGTCCCGCTCCCCCGGCCACGGCGCGGGCGGCTCGGCGGGCAGGAGCCACCCCGCACCGTCGAGCGGGGCGGCGTAGGGCACGCCCAGGAAGCGGGACACGCCCCGCTCGACGGCGCCGCGGACGCGGCCGGAACGGGTCTCGGTGATGACGGGGGTCATCACCCCTGTCTACCGGGCGGCGGAGCCCTCCGGGTCCGTTTCACCGGGTGCGGCGTGGTCGGCGTCGTAGTCCTCGATGGTGACCAGCTCGCCGGTGTGCGGCGGGTAGTACAGGTCCTCGGGCACCGTGCCGTCGGAGTAGACCGGGAGGTCCTGCGAGGGCAGCACGTCGGTCCCGTCGTCGGTCACCGCGAGGGTGTTGGCGTGCCACCGCACGCGCTCTCCGAGTTCCTTGCGCCGCAGGCGTTCCGCGACGATCAGCGGATCCTGGTACAGGTCCATCATCAGCGCGACGCACATGCCCAGCATCACCACCAGGAACGGGGCGGCCGCGATGATCGCCATCTGTTTGATGCCCTCCAACGCGTTGTCGCCGCTCACCCACAGCAGCAGCGCCGCGACGGTACCGGTGAGCACGCCCCAGAAGATGGTGATCAGCCGATTCGGCTCGTCGATGCCCCGCTGCGAGAGCGTGCCCATCACGATCGACGCGGAATCGGCGCCCGAGACGAAGAAGATCCCGACCAGCAGCACCACCAGGAACGCGGTGATCGCGGGCCAGGGCAGGTGCCCGAGCACGTTGAACAGCAGCACCTCCTCGTCCTCGGACTTGCTGATCCCCAGGCCCGCCTGCTCCTGGTTGATCGCGGTGCCGCCGAAGATCACGAACCACACCAGCGAGACCACCGTCGGCACCAGCATCACGCCGATCACGAACTCGCGGATGGTGCGGCCCTTCGAGATCTTCGCCAGGAACAGGCCCACGAACGGGGTCCAGCTGACCCACCACGCCCAGTAGAAGATGGTCCACGAGGACAGCCAGGTGCCGGCGTCCGGCTCGTTCGCGGCGGAGCGGGCCGACATGTCCATGAAGTCGGCGGCGTAGGCACCCATCGACGTGGGCAGCAGGTTCAGGATGAACACGGTGGGCCCGACCACGAACACGAATACGGCGAGCACCAGGGCGAGCACCATGTTGGTGTTGGAGAGCCACTGGATGCCCTTCGCGATGCCCGAGACCGCGGAGGCCACGAACGCCAGCGTGAGGATCGCGATGACGGCCACGAGCAGCGGCTTGCTGTGTCCGTCGCCGGCCCAGCCGAGGCGCTCGAGCCCTGCGCCCACCTGCGCCGCGCCGAGGCCCAGCGATGCGGTGGTCCCGAACAGCGTGGCGAAGATCGCCAGGATGTCGATGACGCGGCCACCCACGCCCTGCCCGCCGGTGCGGTTGAAGATCGGCGCGAACACGGAGCTCATCAGCTGATTGCGGCCGCAGCGGTAGGTGCTGTACGCGATCGCCAGGCCCACCACCGCGTAGGTGGCCCACGGGTGGAATCCCCAGTGGAACATGGTGGTGGCCATCGCCACGGCGACGTCGTGACTCGACGTGCCGGGGGGCGCGGTGACGAAGTGCGAGATCGGTTCCGCCGCACCGTAGAACATGAGGCCGATGCCCATGCCTGCGCTGAACATCATCGCGATCCAGGAGACGGTCCGGTACTCCGGCTGCTCCCCGTCGCGCCCCAGGGGGATGCGACCGAACCGGGAGCAGGCCAGGTACACGGCGAAGACGACGAAGAAGGTGGCTGCGATGAGGAACAGCCAACCCAGGTCGGTGATGATCCAATTGAGGACGTCGGAGGTCGTCTTCTTCAACCCGCCCGAATCCAGGAAACCCCAGAGGACGAACGCCAGGACCGCGGCGCCCGTCACACCGAAAACGATCCAATCGGTCGTCCGGCGATGGTCTCCTGTCTTATTAGTTACAGTAGCCATGATGCAACTAGATCACAGTGGCTATAGCGCCGGTCAAATCTCCGGCGAACCACTCCCGCGCGCACGATAGCGAACTAGACTGCGCGACCTGCACGTTCGCATCCGCAAAGGCGGCGTGCGCGTTGTCAGGCCGAGGGGACCACGGAGCGGACCCAGCCCTCGAGACCGCGGGGATTGCGGGTCTGCAGCAGCACCCGCCCGGGGCCGGAGAACTCGAAGACCATGCCCTCGCCGGACTTCATCGACTGGATCCACTTGCCCTGCACCGCGCGGCGCATGGTGAACTGCATGTTCAGGTCGTAGGCCACCACGTGCCCGGTGTCGATCACCACCTGCTCGCCGGGGCGCAGGTCCATCACGTCGATCGCGCCGTAGCAGGAGACGAGGACCTCGCCCTGCCCGGCGGCCTGCAGGCCGAACGCGCCCTCGCCGCCGAAGAAGGTCTTCGCGCCGCCGAACTGGGTGGTGGTCTGCACCCCGTAGGAGCTGGCGAGCCACCCGCCGCGGGTCACGTAGTAGGGCCGGTCCGGCTGGATCTGCAGGACGGCGATGTCGCCGGGCAGGGTGCCCGCCACGTCAACCCACCCGCCCTGCTGTGGCGCGGTGAAGGTGGAGACGAAGAACGACTCGCCGGAGAGGATGCTGCGCTTGAGGCCCTGCATGATGCCGCCCTGCGCCTGGGACTGGAGGTTCATGCCCGCGGAATGGGCGACCATCGCGCCCGATTCCACAGTCATCGGCTCGTTCGGGGCCAGCTGGCACCGGGCCATGGAGAACGACGGGTTGTGGCGGAGCTGTACCTGCATGAGCCCAATCTAGTCGAACCCGGTCAGCCCGCCACCCGCTCGCGGCGCCGCGCATCGCGCTCCAGCGCGCGGTCGCGGGCCTCCTCGAACCTGCGGGCGCGCACGTCCAGGTCGTCGACGAACTCCCCGATCCGGTCCCGCATCCGCGCGGCCTCCCCGGTCAGGTCGGTGCGTTCGAGCAGCCGCCACTTGCGCAGCACCGGCACCACCACGGCATCGCGGTGCTGGCGCAGGTCGTAGATGCCGTTCTTGGCCATGAGCACCGCGTCGCGCCGGAAGTGCGGGAGCGCGGCTCCGGGCATCTGGAAGTTGCTGAGCACCGCGTGGACGGCCGCGAGGGCCTGCGCGGGCGCCACCTCGATCGCCGCGCCCAGGATGTTGCGGTAGAAGAGCATGTGCAGGTTCTCGTCGGCCGCGACCCGCGCGAGCATCCGGTCGGCGACCGGGTCCTCGCACACCGCGGCCGTGTTGCGGTGACTGATCCGGGTGGCCAGTTCCTGGAAAGTCACGTAGCTCACCGACAGCAGCATCGACGTGGCCGCCGGCGCGAAACCGTGCTGCATCTGGATCATCCGCAGGTCCTCGAGCTCCACCGGATCGACGCCGCGGGTCACGGTCAGGTAGTCGCGCAACACGATCGAGTGCCGCGCCTCCTCCGCCGTCCAGCGGTGCACCCAGAAGCCCCAGGCGCCGTCCAGGGTGAAGTTCTCGGCGATCTCGCGGTGGTAGCTGGGGAGATTGTCCTCGGTGAGCAGGTTCATCACCAGCGCCGCCCGCGCCACGGGGCTGAGGTCCGAATCCGGCTCCTGCCAGTCCTCGCCGCCGAGGGCGGCGAAGTCGCGGCCGCGGCTCCACGGCACGTAGTCGTGCGGGTGCCAGTCGACCGCCTGCCGCAGGTGCCGGTCGACCTCCCGCTCGGCGGTGCCGGAGAGTTCGTACAGCAGTTCCAGGTCGGTCAGATCACTCATGGCCACCACCCTGCTCGGGCCTCGTCCGCCCGGGCAGTGGCGATGCTCCCCGGCCCCGTCCCGGACTCCGTTCGGCGGTGTCTCGGCGCAGGCCGGGACCTGCGTACCGGCCGGGCCGGGACGTACGTCCCGACATCCCCGGCCCGGGTCCCGCGGCGGTGGCGGCCGGCCGGAACGGGCCTACGCTGGGAGCATGCCCACGGTGTTCCTCGTCGACGACCACGAGATCGTCCGGCGCGGACTGGCCGATCTCCTCACCACGGACGGCAGCCATGCCGTCGTGGGCGAGGCGTCGACGGTCCGCGAGGCGCTCGCCCGCATCCCCGCCGTGCGCCCCGACGTCGCGGTGGTGGACGTGCGGCTGCCGGACGGCTCCGGCATCGACCTGATCCGGGCGCTGCGCAGCAAGCTCCCGGACCTGCCGTGCCTGGTGCTCACCTCGTACTCGGACGACGAGGCGCTGCTCGAGGCGATCACCGCGGGGGCGCAGGGGTACGTGCTCAAGCAGATCCGCGGCACGGAGCTGGTCTCGGCGATCCGCACCGTCGCGGCCGGGGGTTCGCTCCTGGACTCCGCCAGCACCGCCCGTGTGCTGCAACGCATCCGCCGGGTGGCGGAGGCGCCCGCCGCGGCACCGTCGGGGCTGACCAGCCAGGAGGAGGCTGTGCTGGAGCTGCTCGCGGAGGGCCTGACGAACAAGCAGATCGGCGAGCGGATGTTCCTGGCGGAGAAGACCGTCCGCAATCACGTGACCGGCATCCTGGCGAAGCTCGGGGTGGAGAACCGGGTGCAGGCGGCGCTGCGGGCCGCGCAGTGGCGGGACGCGGGGGGTGCCCGGCGATGAACACTTCAGGCGAGCGCGGCGCGGGCCCGCGGCCACGCGTCGACCGCCGGGGTGCCCTGCGCGATCGCGCGTTCGGCGAGCATCCTGCCCAGCAGGCGGCACAGCAGGTACTCCCAGTCCAGGTCGTCGACCACGGCGGTGGTGCGCACTTCGTTCCAGCGCGTGATCCGGCCGGTGTAGGCGGCCTCGGCGAGGTCCACGAGCAGGGTGCGCACGTCGGCACGGTCCAGCGGGTCGGTGGTGTTCTGGTCGATGGTGTTCGGGTGCATCGGGATCGCGTTCACGGTTCCCAGCGTGGTGCCGGTTCCGGCGCCGGGCCAGGGACGTCCGTCCCGACGGTGCTCCCCCTTCCGCGGAGCGCGCAACGGTGACCGCGGAGCAGCGCGACGGCGCGCACCGCGCGGACGCCGATCTGCAGGACATCCTCAGCGCGGTGATGGTGGTGGCGCAGGGCCTGGACCTGCCCGCGACGGTGCGCCGCATCGTCACCTCGGCGATGGCACTGGTGGACGCGCGCTACGGCGCGGTGGGCGTGAGCAGCGACGACGGCTCGCTGCAGGAGTTCATCTACGTGGGTGTGGATGCGGAGACCGCGGCGATGATCGGCGATCCGCCGTGCGGGCGGGGTCTCCTGGGCTACCTCCTCGAAGTGCAGCGGCCGGTGCGCGTCGCCGAGCTGTCCGAGCACCCCGCGTCCGTCGGGTTCCCGCCGAACCATCCCCCCATGCACAGCTTCCTCGGCGCGCCGATCATGGTGGGCGGCAGCCTGTTCGGGTGCATCTACCTGGCGGAGAAGGCGGACGGCCTGGCGTTCACGGACAGTGATGCGAAGGCGATCGAGATCTTCGCCGCCGCGACCGCCGTCGCGATCGACAACGCCCAGATGCATTCGGCCGCACTGCATCAGCAGCAGCGGGTCGGCGAGCTGCAGGTCATCGAGGAGCGCGAGCGCATCGGGCGGGACCTGCACGATCACGTGATCCAGCGGATCTTCGCGGCGGGCCTCGGCCTGCAGGTGGCCCGCTCGGCCGCGGCCGAGGAGCCGGTGCGCGAGCGGCTCGACGCGGTGATCGGCGAGCTGGACCGCACCATCGCCGACATCCGCTCCACCATCTTCGAGCTGTCCGCGGGCGGCAGCGGCCTGCGCACCCGCCTGGTGCGGGCCGTGCGCGCGGTGGCGCACGGGGGCGGCCTGTCGGTGGACGTGGGCTTCTCCGGCCCCGTGGAGAGCGCGGTGTCCGACGAGGCCCTCGCCCGGGACCTGGAGGCCGTGGTCACCGAGAGCGTCTCGAACGCGATGCGGCACTCCGGTGGCAGCCGGATCGCGGTCACGGTGATCGCGGGCGGCGAGGAGGTCACCGTGGAGGTCGCGGACGACGGTTCCGGCATCCGCCCCGGCGGCCGGCGCAGCGGCCTGCGGAACCTGGCCACTCGCGCCGAACTGCGCGGCGGCGCACTGGCCCTGCTCCCCGCGGACGCCGATGCGGACCCGCCCGGCACCGTCGTCCGGTGGACGGTGCCGCGCCCCGCCTGAGCCCGGCCCGCGGGGCGCCGGGCTCCGATCAGGCCGTGGGCACCGCG
>JBEBXD010000024.1:0-47021 GCA_040391845.1 Tsukamurella paurometabola
AAACGAGCTTCGAGAACGGGCAGGGCCTGTGCGCGGCGTGCAACTACGCCAAGGAGGCCGCCGGCTGGTCGACCGCAACCGTTGACGACCCCAGCGGGCGGCACACCGTCGAAACCCGTACCCCCACCGGGCACGTCCACCGGTCCACCGCGCCGGACCAGGCGGCGTGAGCGTCAGGACCGGGCCGTCCAGCGGCCGTCGCTACGGGTGATGCTGATCGGGTGGTCGAAGGCGTGGCTGATGCGTTCGGTGGTGAGCACCTCGTCCACCGGGCCGGCGGCGGTCAGCCGGCCGTCGCGGATCAGCGCCGCATGGGTGGTGGTCGCCGGGATCTCCTCCAGGTGATGGGTCACCAGGATGGAGGCGAGCTCGGGGTGGGCGCGCCGCGCACCGTCGACGGCGGTGAGGAGGATCTCGCGCGCAGCGAGGTCGAGCCCCGTCGCGGGCTCGTCCAGAAGCAGCAGCGCCGGCGAGCCCATGAGCGCGCGGGCGATCAGGGCCCGGCCGCGCTCGCCCTGCGAGAGGGTGGGCCACACCGAATCCGCGTGCCGGCTCATGCCCAGTGACTCGACCAGCTCGTCGGCGCGGGCGCGCTGCGCGTCCGTGGGCGCCCACCGCGGCGGGAACTCCGGGGTGTTGGTGAGCCCCGTGATCACCACGTCGCGCACCGAGAGCGGCGCGTCCAGGCGGTGCCGCGGGTTCACGTGCCCGATGTGCGTGCGCAGCTCGCGCATGTCCACCCGGCCCAGCCGCTTGCCGAGCACGTCGACGGTGCCGCGGGTGGGGTGGGTGACCGCCCCGCACAGCCCGAGCAGCGTCGACTTCCCGGCCCCGTTCGCGCCGAGCAGCACCCAGTGCTCGCCCCGGCGCACCGTGAGCGAGACGGCGTCGAGGAGCGTGCGCCCGCTGCGGACCAGGTCCACGTGGTCGATACTGAGCACGTGCGGGTCGTTGGTCGCGGTCTCGGTCACTATCCGCCCTTTCAGTTCAATTGATTGGATGATTGTATGACTTCGCACCGCTGGGATCCATCGCAGTACCTCCGCTACGGCGACGAGCGCACCCGCCCCTTCGCCGACCTCCTCGCCCGGATCCCCGGGGACGCGCGCACCGTCGTCGACCTGGGTTGCGGCCCGGGCAACGACGTGCCGCCCCTGCGCGCCCGGTGGCCGGAGGCCTCGATCCTCGGTGTGGACTCCAGCGAGGAGATGATCGACCGCGCCCGTGCCGACGTCACCGACCCGCGGGCGAGCTTCGAGGTGGGGGACGCCGCCGCGTGGCGCGCCCCCGCGGACCGGCCGGACGTGATCGTCGCCAACGCGATGTACCAGTGGATCGAGGGGCACATCGGCATCCTGCCCGCCACCGCCGACGGTGCCCGCCACGCCTTCGCGTTCCAGGTGCCGGGCAACCAGAACGCCCCCTCGCACGCGCTGCTCGGGCGGGTCGCCGCCGAGTTCGGCGTCACCGACTTCCGCCGCGTCGATGTGCGCGACCCCGCCGAATACCTTGCGGCGCTGCAGCGCCCGGGGTGGGAGGTGGACGTGTGGGAGACCACCTACCTGCACGTGCTGCAGGGGCCCGACGCCGTGTTCGAGTGGATCTCGGGAACCGGGGCGCGGCCCGTGCTCGCCCGGCTCGAGGGCGACGATCGGGACGCCTTCATCGCGCGGTACAAGGCGGAGCTCAACGCCGCCTACCCGCCGCAGGACTTCGGAACCGTGCTCCCGTTCCGGAGGATCTTCGCCGTCGCCGTCCGACGGTGACCGCCGCTCACCCCGGGCGCACCCGCTCGAACGCGTAGTCGCGGAACGCGCGAACGGCCCGGGGGAGCGCGGTATCGGGCCGCCAGATGAGGCCGACCTCGCGGGTGGGCGCCGGGCCGGAGACGGGCACCAGCACCAGGCCGGGCGGCCACAGCGGATCCTCGTCGACGGGCAGCAGCGCTACCCCGAGCCCCGCCGCCACCAGGCCCGCCACCGTGAACGACTCCGAGGATTCGAACGCGATCCGCGGGCGGAAACCCGCTGCGGCGCACCGCTCCTCGAGGATGCGGCGCAGGCCGAACTCGGGGTGCATGGTGATGAAGTCCGCGTCGGCGGCCTCGGAGAGGTGGACCGACGCCCGCCCGGCCAGCGGATGCCCGGCGGGGACCGCCAGCGCCAGGGCCTGCACGGTGAGCAGGCCGAAGGCGACGGCGCTCGTCGCGGGGCGCGGGGACACGATCGCGAGATCCGCCTCGTCCGCCAGGACCCGCTCGGTGACCGTTCCCGCCGCGAACTGCGACAGCTCGAAACCCACCCGGGGCTCCCGCTCCCGGAACCCGGACACCAGCCGCGGCACCAGCGCCACCCCGAACGAGTGCAGGAACGAGAGCCGGATGGTGCCCTGCGAGGGGCTGCGCAGATCCGCGATCTGCGCGCGGGCCGCCTCCAGCTCCGCGAGCGCCCGCCGGGCGTGATCGAGGTAGATCTCGCCGCTCGGGTTGAGAACGAGCCGCCCGTGCCGGCGGTCGAACAGGGGCGCGCCCAGCTCCGCCTCCAGCCGGGCCAGCGTGCGCGAGAGCGTGGGCTGGGTGATGCGCAGCGCCGCGGCCGCGTCCGTCATGTGCTCGATCCCGGCCAGCGTGATGAACCGCACGAGGTCCTCAGCCGTTCCCGGGAGGGGCCTGCCACCAGCTGTCATGCGTCTTGTCTATCAGGAGCGATGCATCCATGCATTTCATACATCGGTGTCCGCGCGGCAGGCTGACCGACATGACCGTCACCGACACCGCCGCGCCCGCGCCGTTGCGGGCGGGGACGGCCGCGTACCGTCGGACCACCCTGGCGCTGTTCGTGGCGGGCCTGACCACCTTCGGCTCCATGTACTCGACCCAGGCGGTGCTCCCGGAGCTGACCCGGGTCTTCCACGCCGCGCCCGCGGTCTCCGCCCTCGCGGTGTCCGCGACCACCGGGCTGCTGGCCGTCGCGATCATCCCCGTCAGCGCGCTCTCGGAGCGGTTCGGCCGGACCCGGGTGATGACGGTGTCCGCCGTCGTCGCCGTGCTCCTGGGCCTGGTGATCCCGCTCGCGCCGACGCTGCCGGTGCTGCTGGTCCTGCGCGCCCTGCAGGGCGTCGCGCTCGCCGGCGTGCCCGCCGTCGCGATGGCCTACCTCGCCGAGGAGGTGGACGGGCGCGACCTCGGCGGCGCGATGGGCCGGTACGTCGCCGGCACCACCATCGGCGGCCTGCTGGGCCGGGTGGTGACGGCACTCGGGCTCGACCTGATGGCCTGGCGCGGGGCCATGGAGGTGTTCGCGATCGCCGCCGCCGTCCTCACGGTGGTGATGATCCGCACCCTCCCCGCGTCCAGATTCCATGCGCCCGTGCCCGTCTCGGTGAGGACGACGGTGCGCGCCATGCTCGCCCACGTGCGCAGGCCCGCGCTGGCGACGCTGTTCGTGCTCGCCTTCCTGCTCATGGGCGGCTTCGTCAGCGTCTACAACTTCCTCGGCTTCCGGCTGCTCGCCGAGCCGTTCGGGTTCGCGCCCGGCGTGGTGGGCCTGGTGTTCCTGATCTACCTGGCCGGCACCGTCTCCTCCGGGACGGCCGGGCGGCTCGCCGACCGGATCGGCAGGCGCCGAGTGCTTCTCGCCTCCATCGCCACGATGGGGGCCGGCCTCGCGCTCACGCTCCCGGACTCGACGCCCGCCGTGCTGACCGGGATGATCGTCTTCACCGCCGGCTTCTTCGCCGCCCACAGCGTGGCCAGCGGCTGGGTCGGCCTGCTCGCCACCACGCACCGCGCCGAGGCCTCGTCGGGCTACCTGTTCTGCTACTACGCGGGCTCGTCGGTGGTGGGGGCGGCCGCGGGCATCGCGTTCGCCGCCGCGGGCTGGCCCGGCATCGCCGCGGCGGTGGGCCTGGCAATCGCCGCGGCCCTCGTCCTCGTGGCCGTGGTGCTCCCCGGATCGGATGCGGCCCCTCGGGCCGGGCAGTAGCCTCGACGCCATGCGCATCGGAGTCCAACTGCAGCCCCAGCACTTCACCGAGTACCAGCAGCTCCGGGACGCGGTGGCGAGACTCGAGGACATCGGCGTGGACGTGGTCTACAACTGGGACCACTTCTTCCCGCTCTCCGGCAACCCCGACGGCACGCACCTGGAGTGCTGGACGATGCTCGCGGCCTGGGCGGAGCAGACCTCGCGGATCGAGATCGGCGCGCTGGTCACCTGCAACAGCTACCGCAACCCCGACCTGCTCGCGGACATGGCGCGCACCGTCGACCACATCTCCGGCGGGCGCCTGATCCTGGGCATCGGATCCGGCTGGTTCCAGCGGGACTACGACGAGTACGGCTACCCGTTCGGCACCGCGGGCTCGCGGCTCGACGACCTCGCGGCCGCGCTGCCGCGGATCACCGAGCGCTGGAGCAAGCTCAATCCCGCACCCACGCGCGACATCCCGATCCTCATCGGCGGGGGCGGCGAGAAGAAGACGCTGCCGCTGGTCGCCCAGTACGCCTCGGTGTGGCACTACTTCGTGGACCTCGAGACCTACCGGCACAAGTCCGCGGTGCTCGCGCGGGCGTGCGAGAAGATCGGGCGGGATCCGAAGGCCATCGCGCACAACGTCGCGATCCCGCGCGGCTCCGACGTCGACGGGGCGCTGCGCTTCGTCGACGAGCTGCTCGCCGAGGGCGCGACGCAGTTCACCGCCGAGCTCGCCGCCCCCGCCTTCGACTACACGGTGATCGAGGCGCTGGTGCGCCGCCGCGACGCGGGGTAGCGCGGCAGGACGTCCCGCCCCGTCGGGACGCGCGCACCGGCGGAAGTCCCTGGCGGGCACCGTCGAACGTGGTGAGAGTGGGCTGCGGGCGAGCAGCCCGAACCACTCAGGAGTTCCATCGCCTGCTGGCGATCGAGGACGGCGCCTTCGGCGACCGCGTTCCGGACCGGCCGGGGAGCAAGTTCGCCGCGTCCGTCGTCGCGCACGGGGTGGTGGAGGTCCTCGCCGAGCGGGTCAGCGCCCGCGGCTTCGGCCGCACCTGGTCCTGATCCTCCCGGGACCCTCCTCGGGACATCCGGCGCTGCCGCGGCCGCCCACCCGCGGGCGACGATCGACCCATGAACGGTGGAACGCACACGACCACAGCGCCGGTCACGCCCGCGGGCGGCCCGACCGCCGCGCGCCCCGCACCGCCGCGCGGCAGGCCGACCGGCGGGTGGATCCGGGACCTGGTGGTGACCACCGATCACAAGACGATCGGGATCATGTACATCGTCACCTCCATGCTGTTCTTCTTCATCGGCGGCCTGATGGCGCTGATCATGCGCGGCGAGCTGGCCGAGCCCGGCCTGCAGTTCCTCTCCACGGAGCAGTTCAACCAGCTGTTCACCATGCACGGCACGGTTATGCTGCTGCTGTACGCGACGCCCATCGCCTACGGATTCGCCAACTACCTGGTGCCGCTGCAGATCGGCGCGCCCGACGTGGCCTTCCCGCGGCTCAACGCGTTCGGCTACTGGCTGTACCTGTTCGGCGGCCTGATCGCCTCCGCCGGTTTCGTGGTGCCCGGCGGCGCAGCGGATTTCGGCTGGACCGCGTACACCCCGCTCTCGGACGCCGTGCACAGCCCCGGGCCCGGCGGCGACCTGTGGCTGATGGGCCTGACCGTCGGCGGGCTCGGGACCATCCTCGCGTCGGTGAACATGATCACCACCGTGCTGTGCCTGCGCGCCCCGGGCATGACCCTGTTCCGGATGCCGATATTCACGTGGAACATGTTCGTGGTCAGCATGCTGGCGCTGATGATCTTCCCGCTGCTCGCCTCCGCGCTGATCGGGCTGGAGGTGGACCGGCAGTTCGGTTCGCACCTGTTCGATCCCGCGACCGGCGGAGCGGTGCTGTGGCAGCACCTGTTCTGGTTCTTCGGCCACCCCGAGGTGTACGTGCTGGCGCTGCCGTTCTTCGGCATCGTCTCCGAGATCTTCCCGGTGTTCAGCCGCAAGCCGATCTTCGGCTACAGCGGCCTGGTCCTGGCCACCCTCGCCATCGCCGCGCTGTCCGTCGCGGTGTGGGCGCACCACATGTACGCGACCGGCGCCGTGCTGCTGCCGTTCTTCAGCTTCATGACCTTCCTGATCGCGGTGCCCACGGGCGTGAAGTTCTTCAACTGGATCGGCACGATGTGGCGGGGGACCATGACCTTCGAATCACCGATGCTGTTCTCGCTGGGCTTCCTCGTGACCTTCCTGTTCGGCGGCCTCACCGGCGTGCTGCTCGCCTCGCCGCCGCTCGACTTCCACGTCTCCGACACGTATTTCGTGGTCGCGCACTTCCACTACACGCTGTTCGGCACCATCGTGTTCGCCGCGTACGCCGGCATCTACTTCTGGTTCCCCAAGGCCACGGGGCGGATGCTGAACGAGCGCCTGGGCCGGTGGCACTTCTGGCTCACGTTCGTCGGCTTCCACGCGACCTTCCTGGTGCAGCACTGGCTCGGGACGCAGGGCATGCCGCGCCGCTACGCGGACTACCTCGCGAGCGACGGCTTCACCACGCTGAACCGGATCTCGACGGTGGGCGCGTTCGTCCTGGGCGCCTCGACCCTGCCGTTCGTGTGGAACGTGTTCATCAGCTACCGGTACGGCGAGGTCGTCACCGTCGACGACCCGTGGGGCTTCGGCAACAGCCTGGAGTGGGCCACCAGCTGCCCGCCGCCGCGACACAACTTCACCGAGCTGCCCCGGATCCGTTCGGAACGCCCGGCGTTCGAGCTGCACTACCCGCACATGGTCGAGCGGATGCGGGCCGAGCGGCACAGCGCGGCTCGCACCCGGCTCAGCCGCGACCCGAACCCGTGAGCGTCGAGCAGTTGTTCGGCGCGGGCCTGCCGGAGAGCCTCTCGTTCACCCAGGTGACGGCGGCCAGGCCGGCGGGGACGAACGGCGCGAAGTGCCCGAGGGCGAGGGTCGGGAACAGCGGGGGAATCCAGGAGATGGTGTCCATCTGCACCGTAGCGCCCCGCCGGCACCAGTCGACGGCGAGCTGGCGCACCTGCGCGTAGGGGATCACGTCGTCGTTGGTGCCGGACGCCACGAACACGGGCGCCTTCGGCGTGCGTCGGCCGATCCGCTGCTCGTCGATCGCCCTGCCCAGCACGGGGTTCTCGAGGAGCAGCTGCCGCGCCGACTTCCTGCCCGCCGTGTAGAAGCTCAGGGGGCGGAACATGGTGCGGATCGCGGTCTCGGCGATGCACGTGTCCTGCACCTCGCCGAGCATGCGGCGGCCCTCGGCGTTGAGGATGCGGTCGATCGCGGTCCGGGTCTCCGGGTAGTCCGCGCGGATCCCGTTGAGCACGTAGCCGACGAGCCCGGGTGCGGCGCCGCCGATCCCGGGGAGGACACCGTTGATCACCTTGCTGTTGAGGAAGACCTGGCGCAGGTCCGCGGGCGGCGCGCCGGCGTAGGTGCCGCGCAGGTCGAGCTCCGGCGCGTACGTGCCCTGGAGCTCGGCCGCAGCAGCCGCGGCGCCGCCGCCCTGGGAGTAGCCGAACACGAGGCTCGGCGCCCGGATGCCGGTGAGGTGCTCGGCGGCGCGGATCGAGTCGAGGACGGCGTGCGCCTCGGCGGCCCGGTTCACGTAGTCGTGGACCGCCGGGGTGCCGAGCCCGTAGTAGTCGGTCATCACCACGTTCATGCCCTGCGCGAGAAGGGCGTACGCGGTGATCACCTCGTAGTTGGTCCACCCGTCCAGGGGGAAGGTGTACTGGAACAGCTTGGCCAGGGTCTTCGACGGTGCGCACTGGTCGCCCTGGCCCTGGGTGCCGACGGCGACCGCGACCAGCGGCCGGGGCCCGGGCCCCTTCCACGGCAGCGTCGCCTTCAGGTAGGTGCCGGTGACTGCGGCGGGCGTCGAGTGGGTGTCCGCGCTCATGTACATGATCCGGGTCGCGTTCGCCGGGACCTGCCCTCCCTGACCCGGGACCGACAGTGCGAGCGTGTACTTCTCGCTGCGCAGGATGGTTCCGGCCGCGGCCTTCGGCAGCGGCGAGGGCGGCTGGTAGAACGCCTCGCCGAACGGGGTCGCCGACTGCTGCCCGCCGCGCGGGTCCGGGGTGGGATCGGCGTGGGCGGAGGGGAGTGCGAGGGAGGCGAGGCCGATCGCGATCAGCGCGGCGAGGAGGCCGCGGAGGTGTCGAGTGAGCATGGGTGCTGTCCTTGATCCGGAGGTGGTGGGTCCGAGGGGGCGGTCAGTGGCTGTGGCCGGCGGGGGGATCCGCGGGCTCGAGCGAGCCGAGCCGGGCTTTGAGCACCTTGCCGCTGGGGGTGCGGGGAACGGCGTCGATGAAGTGGAATCGCTTGGGGGTCTTGTAGCGCTCGACCGCCGCGCTCACGTGCGCGCGGAGGTCCGCCTCGGTGACCGGGCCCGCGGCCACGACGTACGCGTGCAGGACCTGCCCGTACTCGTCGTCGGGGACGCCGATCACGACGGCGTCGGTGAGCAGCGGATGCGTGGCGAGCACGTTCTCCACCTCGCCGGGGAAGACGTTCTCCCCGCCGGAGACGATCATGTCGTCCGAACGTCCCGAAAGGTAGAGGAGGCCTTGGGAATCGAGCCGGCCCACGTCGCCGGTGTCGATGAACCCGTCGTACACCCGCTTCGCCTCCGGGTGGGCGGGGGCGCTCGGATCGGGGGTGTACCCGGAGTAACCCAGCGCGCCCCGCACGGCGATCCTGCCGCGTGCTCCCGGCGGCAGCGGCGCACCGTCGTCGTCGAGGATCCGGACGGCGACCCCGAGGGCCGGCCTGCCGAGGGTGTCCGGGTGCCGCGCGAGCTCGTCCTGCGTCGCCACGGTGACGATGCCGGCCTCGGTGGACCCGTAGCCGTTGATGAGGACGGGACCGAACACGCGCTGGAACCGGCGCACCGTGTCCGCGGTGATCGGCGCGGCGCCCGTGACGCACCGGCGCAGGGGCAGCTCGCGGGCGGCGTCGTCGATGTCCGGGAGATCCAGGATGCGCTGCACCATGATCGGCACGGCGAACAGGACGGTGGCCCGGTGCCGCCGGATGTCCTCGATCGCGGCCGCGGCGTCGAACTTGGGGCGGCACACGACGGTCGCGCCGGTCGTGACCGCACCGAGGAAGGCGAGGATCCCGTAGCCGTGGAACAGTGGCGGGCCCAGCCAGACGGTGTCGCGGCCGGTGACGCCCATGCGTGCGAGCCCGGTGCAGGCGAGGTCGACGACGGCGCGCCGCGACACCGACCGTGGCACGCCCTTGGCCAGCCCCGTGGTCCCGGAGGTGAGGAGCGTCAGCCCGACGGGGTGCCGGGACGGCGGGAGCGGTTCGGTGTCGACGGGGCCGGAGAGGAGCGCGTCGGCGCGGATCAGCCGGCATCCGGGGCCGATCCGTTCCAGGGCCTCGCTGTACTCGGCGTCGTGGATGAGCACGTCCGGGGCGTGCCGCCGCAGGAGGCTCTCGAGTTGTTCGCCGGACTGCTCCGTGTTCACCAGGATCACCTCGGTCCCGAACAGGGCGGCGGCGGCGAAGCCCACGGCGAAGCCGCGGTGGTTGCGGCAGAGGATCGCGACCGATCCGCTGCCGAGGTCGCGGCGCAGTGCCCCCGCCGCGGTCGCCGCCCGCGCGTAGAGCTCGCCGTAGGTGATGGAGCCGGTGTCGTCGATCACGGCCGTCCGCTGCGGATGGCGGGCCGCCGCGACGGCGAACGGCGTTGCGACGGAGGCCCCGTGGCGGTAGAGCATCGTGGCCGTTCTGAGCGCGGCCGGTGGCGTGGGCGTGAGGGTTCCCGAGCGGAGCAGCGCGACCAGCGCCTCCGCCCAGAGCCGCGGGTCGGCGGTGGCCGTCAGCGTGGCGTCCCCGCGCGCCCGCCTCATGACCGCACGCCGTCCGCGTCCTGCGACTCCTTCGCCATCGCGCGAGCGAAAGCGGCTGCGGAGGCGGGGGTTTCGCCGCCCCGCCGATCGACCAGCGACAGCGCCAGGCCCAGTGGTCCCTCCAGGGCCGCGCCCAGCACCCGCACCGCACCCATCATGCGGGGCGCCATCACGCGGGGGCGGTGGGTGATCGCGTACGCGACCACGCGCGCCGCCTGCTCGGGAGTGTGCCCGGGGGTGCGGCTCACCCAGCCCGTCGCCACCATGCGGCTCTTGATGTGCCCGGCGTAGATCGTGGTGAGGGTGACGCCGTCCGCGGCGGTCTCCAGTGCCGCCGAGCGGAGCCACACGTCGAATCCCGCCTTGCAGGCGAGGTAGAACCCCCACCGCGGCGCCGCGGGGGTCATCCACAGGCCCGCCGTGGCGATGTTGACGATGTGCGCGCCGCCTTGCGCGCGCAGCGCGGGGAGCAGGCCGAGCGTCAGCCGCATCGGGCCCAGTAGGTTGACGCCGACCATGGCGTCCATGTCGCGAGGCCGCTGGGCGCTGAGATACACGCTGCGGCGCAGCGACTTCCCGGCGTTGTGCACCAGCACGTCGATCACCGGATGCTCGGAGAGCACGCGCTCCACGAAGTCGTCCACCGCCGGGAGGTCCGCCATGTCCAGCGGGTACGGGACGGCGTGGCCGCCGCCGGCGGTGATCTCGGCCGCGACCTCCTCGAGCCGCTCGGCGGTGCGCGCGACCAGGAGCACCGTCGCCCCCGCCGCGCCGGCCAGCTTCGCGAACGCCTCGCCCTGCCCGAAGGACGCACCCGTCACGAGGACGACCTTCCCGGCCAGGGCCTCGCTCAGCGCGCGGTCGTCGTACTCCATGGCCGGGCCGATGACCGCGAGCTGGATCCGGGTTGCCAGTGAATCGCCTGGTGTGGGCACGTCCGCCTCCAAATAATCGAATTATTTGAAGTAACGGTACTATCTGAATTCCGCCGGTGCAAGACCCGGCGGGTAGCGTGAACGCGGTGAGCACCAATTCCCGCACCGCGGCGCAGAGGCGTACCCGCGAGCGCCTCAAGCAGGTGGCGCGCGAGATGATGCTGGCCGACGGCTACAACGCCACCACGATCGCGACGATCGCCGAACGGTCGGGATTCACCACCGGCGCGTTCTACTCGAACTTCGGGAGCAAGGCCGAGCTGGCGCTGGAGATCCTGCGCGACCTGCAGGGGGAGGCCGGCGTCGAGCTGCAGGAGATCTTCGCGGCGGGCGGCGACCGGGCGGCGCTGCTCGGTCGTTTCCAGGAGTGGACCGCGGTCGCGCTCGACTCCGGCTGGCCGCGAATGGAACTGGAGTTCGCCATGGCCGCCCGCGGCGACGACTCGCTGATCAAGAACGAGGGCGCGCGCAACCGCACGGCCGTCGGGGACGTCGCCGAGTGGCTCGGCCGGGTGATCCCCGCGGGGATGCTCGACGAGCACACCACCCGGTTGGTCGCGGAACTCACGCTGGATCTGGCGTTCGGGATCGCCGTGCGCAAGCTGGTGGCGCCGGAGGTGCACCCCGGCTACCTGTTCGAGCTGCTCTCCGCGGTCATGGGTGGCGCCGGGACGTAGGCGATCACCGCGCTCCACGGAACCTCGCCCGGCGCACGGGGATCGGGCTGCGGCCCGGCGGCCAGACGGTGCGCCTCGGGCGAGTCCAGGCGGCCGAGCGACACCGCGGCGGGGAACAGCGGCGATATCCGTTCCGCCCGCCACCCGCGCTCCTCGATGTGTGCGACGCCGTTCGCCGGGAGGAATCGCCACGGCGCGCGCCGGAGGGTGCTCCGATTCCGTTCCGCCATCAGCGATCCCACGCCGACGGAGCTCAGATCCAGGCACCACCGGTCCACGCCCGTGGCGAGCAGTGCGTCCGCGAGGGCGTCGGCCTCGCCGGGGGAGAGGTACATGATCAGGCCCTCCGACAGCACCAGGACCGGGCGCCGCGGATCCGCGGTGGCGGCGAGCAGCGCTGTGAGGGAGTCGGCATCGGCCAGGTCCAGCGGCACCCGCCGCAGCCGGCACCGCGGCGTGTCGGTCGCGAGCACGGCCGCCTTGTGCTCGAGGATCGCGGGCAGGTCCACCTCCACCCACTCGAGCTCCGCGGGGAGGTCGAGGCGGTACGGCCGGGCGTCCAGCCCCGCGCCCAGATTGACGACGGTGCCGAAGCCGTCCGCGATCGCCGCGGCCACCGCGCGGTCGATCAGCACCGTCCGCGCGGTGAGGTACCAGTCGTCCGCGCCGCCCGCCGTGGGCGCCGCCCGCTCGGTGATGGCGCGCCCCGCCGCGCCGGCCAGCCGGGCGGCG
Source organism: Tsukamurella paurometabola (assembly GCA_040391845.1). Classification (GTDB taxonomy): domain Bacteria; phylum Actinomycetota; class Actinomycetes; order Mycobacteriales; family Mycobacteriaceae; genus Tsukamurella; species Tsukamurella paurometabola_B. The sequence goes on from JBEBXD010000024.1 coordinate 12,228, forward strand.
AACGGGTCGCGGAACAGCGCATCGGGCCGGGCGGTTTCGAGGGCGCGGTGGTGCGCCGTCCAGCGCGCCGTGTCGTCGACGGTGTGTACGCCGTGATCCATGATCTCCTCCTCATCCTCTACGAATGTAGAGGCCTCTACAGTTATAGAGCTGAGGAACGGGACTGCGCAAGACACGCGCAAGACACGGAGGTCGGGCATGGACGAACGACGCATCGCGATCTGCGAGGCGGTGCTGGACCTCGCCGCGGCGGGAGGCAACCGCGCGGTGACGCACGGCGCGGTCGACAAGCACCTCGGCCTGCCGAAGGGGTCCACCTCGTACTACTTCCGCACCCGCTCCGACCTGCTGGCCGCGGCGATCGCCCGGCTCGCCGAGCGCTCCCGCGCGGCGTTCGACGAGGCGGTGGCGCGGGGTGGCACCGTCGACCCCGAGACGGCGGCCGACGGGATCGCGGCACAACTGGACCTGCTGCTCGGCGCGCGCCGGCGCGACGCCCTCGCCCGCTACGCGCTCGCCCCGGACGCGGCGGCCGAGGGGCTCGCCGCCGCGCTGGCGACCTGCCTGTTCTCCGTCCCGCTCGCGACGGAGCTGTGCCGCGAGCTCGGCGCCGCGGCGCCGGAGGCGGCGGCGCGCGACCTCGTCAGCCTGCTCGAGGGGCTGCTGTTCGACCGGCTGCGCGGGGCCCGCTCCCTGGGGCCGGCGCTCACCCGGGCGCAGAGCCACGCGGACCTGCGTGCGCCGATCCGTCGCGCGTTAGAATTCCGCGCATGAGCCCCAGCACGTACGGCACCCTGATCCTGCTCCGCCACGGTGAGAGCGCGTGGAACGCGTCCAACCAGTTCACCGGCTGGGTGGACGTGCCGCTCACCGAGAAGGGGCGCGGCGAGGCCGTCCGCGGCGGCGAGCTGCTCCTGGAGAACGGCCTGCTGCCGGACGTGGTCTACACGTCGCTGCTGCGCCGCGCCATCACCACCGCCAACATCGCGCTGGACGCCGCCGACCGGCACTGGATCCCCGTGGTCCGCGACTGGCGCCTCAACGAGCGGCACTACGGCGCGCTGCAGGGGCTGAACAAGGCCGAGACCAAGGACAAGTACGGCGACGAGCAGTTCATGCTGTGGCGCCGCAGCTACGACACCCCGCCGCCGGCGATCGACCCGGTGGGCGAGTACAGCCAGACCGGCGACCCGCGCTACGCGTTGCTGCCGCAGGTCCCGCGCACCGAGTGCCTGCTCGACGTGGTCAAGCGGTTCGTCCCCTACTACCAGGCCGTCATCGAGCCGCAGGTCGCCCAGGGGAGGACGGTGCTCGTGGCCGCGCACGGCAACTCGCTGCGCGCGCTGGTCAAGCACCTCGACGGCATCTCCGACGCCGACATCGCCGCGCTGAACATCCCCACCGGCATCCCGCTGACGTACAGCTTCACCGAGGACGGCACCGTCGCCAACCCGGGCGGCACGTACCTCGACCCGGAGGCCGCGGCCGCGGGCGCCGCCGCCGTCGCGAACCAGGGCGCCAAGTAGCGAATCGGTACCGCCCCTTAAGTCTTTCCTCAGGCTCCGGCGCCGGAGAGACGATAGGTTGGGTCACATGGCTGACGTGACTGTGACCCATTCCCCGGAACAGGAGCGCTACGTGCTCACCGTCGACGGGGAGCAGGCCGGCTACCTCGACTACGTGGACGAGGTGGACGTGCGGCTGCTCACCCACACCGTGGTGGACGCCGAGCACGGCGGGAAGGGGTATGCGGCCGTGCTCACCGAGGCCGCCCTGAACGACGTCCGGGACTCGGGCAAGAAGGCCCGGGCCGTGTGCTCGTACGTCGCGAACTACGTCGGGAAGCACCCCGAGTACGCCGCTGTTGTCGAGGACGCCGCTGAGCGGTAACCCGTTGTTCACCAATCGTTCCCGATGTGAAGGATCATAGGCGGGGCTGGGTACACTGACCGCGTGACTGTGGCCCTCTGTGTGGTGTCCGCGCTGGCGGGCGCCCTCATCGGATGGTTCGCGCGGCGCGTCCGGCGGGCGAGCACCGCGGCGCCCGCCGGCCCCACCCGGATGACCGTGGCCGAACTGCACCGCGCCGTGATCCGGGAATCGCCCACCGGTCTCGTGGTGGTCGACGGGTTCCGCGACGTCATCGCCTGCAACGCCCGCGCCGAGGAGTTCTCCCTCGTTCGCGACCAGCTGCTCGACGATCGCGTGTGGGCCGCGGCGTCCCAGGTGCTCGAGACGGGCGCACCGCGCACCGTCGAACTGACGGTCTCGCGCCGCTCCGACCGGGCGACCATCGCGCTGCGCTGCCGCGTGGACCTGATCGTGGGTTCGGACCCGGACGAGCGGTACGCCGTGGTCTACGCCGACGACGACACCGAGAATCAGCGGATGGAGGCGACCCGCCGCGACTTCGTCGCGAACGTCTCCCACGAACTGAAGACCCCCGTCGGCGCGATCGGCCTGCTGGCGGAGGCGCTGCTGGAGTCCGACGACGACCCGGAGGCGGTGCGCCACTTCGGATCCCGGGTCCTCGCCGAGTCCACCCGGATGGGCAACATGGTCAACGAGCTGATCGCCCTCTCGCGCCTGCAGGGCGCGGAGCGGCTGCCCGACCTCGGCACCGTCGAGGTGGACGACGTGGTGGGCGAGGCCGTGGCGCGCGCCCAGATCGCCGCCGAGGCGCACGACATCACGCTGCTCGTGGACGAGCCGTCGGGGCTCGAGGTCCGCGGCGACGACACCCTGCTGCTCACGGCGCTCTCGAACCTCATCTCCAACGCGATCGCCTACTCGCCCCAGCACACCCAGGTCTCGATCAGCCGCAGGCTGCGGCCCGGCGGCGCCGACGGCGCACCGTCGGTCGAGATCGCGGTCACCGACCGGGGCATCGGCATCGCCCCCGAAGACCAGGAGCGCGTCTTCGAGCGCTTCTTCCGCGTCGACAAGGCGCGGTCCCGGATGACCGGCGGCACCGGACTCGGTCTCGCCATCGTCAAACACGTCGCCGCGAACCACGGCGGCACCATCAGGCTCTGGAGCAGGCCGGGCACGGGGTCGACCTTCACGCTGGTGCTGCCGGCGCCGGTCGAGCCGGGTTCCGACCCTGCAGAGCGCGACGACCACAGTGAGGATGTACTGCGGTGACACACGTACTGATCGTCGAGGACGAGGAATCGCTGGCCGATCCGCTGGCGTTCCTGCTCCGCAAGGAGGGGTTCGAGACCACCGTCGTGGGCGACGGGGTGGAGGCGCTGCGGCACTTCGACTCCGCCGGCGCCGACATCGTGCTGCTCGACCTGATGCTCCCCGGCATGAGCGGGACGGACGTGTGCAAGCAGCTGCGCGCCCGCTCATCCGTGCCGGTGATCATGGTGACGGCCCGCGACAGCGAGATCGACAAGGTGGTGGGTCTCGAGCTGGGTGCCGACGACTACGTCACCAAGCCCTACTCCGCCCGCGAGCTCATCGCCCGGATCCGCGCGGTGCTGCGCCGCGGCGCCGACACCGCGGCCGCGGACGGCCTGGACGACGGGGTGCTCGAGGGCGGGCCCGTCCGGATGGACGTGGAGCGGCACGTCGTGACGGTGGGGGGTGAGGTCGTGACCTTGCCGCTCAAGGAGTTCGACCTGCTGGAGTACCTGCTGCGCAACAGCGGCCGCGTGCTCACCCGCGGGCAGCTCATCGACCGAGTCTGGGGCGCCGACTACGTGGGCGACACCAAGACCCTGGACGTGCACGTCAAGCGCCTGCGCAGCAAGATCGAGACGGACCCCGCCAACCCGCAGCACCTCGTCACCGTCCGCGGGCTGGGGTACAAGCTCGAATCCTAGAGACTGGTAATACCACTTGACCACCATGCCGGTGCGGGCTACCGTTCTGGCATGGAACTGAGTACGGTCACGCGGCGCTCCGCCGCCGACGAGGTGCACGACCAGCTGCTGAACCAGCTGATCAGCGGCGCCGCGCCGGTGGGCTCGCGCCTGCCCAGCGAACGCCGGCTCGCGGAGGTGCTCGGCGTCTCCCGGCCCGTGGTCCGCGAGGCGATCGCCCGGCTCGCCACCTCGGGGCACGTCGAGGTCCGGCAGGGCGACGGTGCCAAGGTCAACGACATCACCCGCACCGGCGGGCTCGACCTGCTGCCGCACCTGCTCGTCGCGGGGCCCGACGGTGCCGTCGTCGACCCCGCCGTGGTCCGCAGCGTCCTCGAGGTGCGCGGCTACCTGGGGCCGTGGATCGCCGAGAAGGCCGCCACCCGCTCCTCCGAGGCGCTGGCCGAGCCGCTCGCCGCCGCCCTCGCCGCCGTCGAGGACGCCCCGGACGGCGCCGCGCAGCAGGCCGCCGCCCTCGCCTACTGGGAGCAGCTGGTCCACGGCGCCGACTCCATCACGATGACCCTCATCTTCAACGGCATGCGCCGCGTGTACGAGCCGATGCTCGCCGTGGTCGCGGACGCCGTCGCCGCGGCCGAGCCCGCGGACCGCTACCGCGACCTCACGGACGCCGTGCTCGCCGGCGAACCCGGTGCCGCGCGCGCCGCCGCCGAACGTGTACTGCACGGCGCCACAGAGGTTCTCGCCGACCTGCTCGACCGGATGGAGCAATGATGACCACCGATAGCGGCGCGCGCCGCGCCCGCCGCGACGTCACCCTCGCCGACGCCGCCCGTGAGTTCCTGCGCCACCCCACGCCGTGGATGATCCTCGCGTTCCTCGCCGGGACCCTCGCCGCGCGCGTGATCGCCGGCGGGGGAGGCCTCGCGGACCTGTGGGCCCCGCTGGTGTTCGCGGCCCTGTTCCCGTTCCTGGAGTGGATGATCCACGTGTTCGTGCTGCACTGGCGGCCGCGCACCGTCGGCCCGATCACGATCGACACCCTGCTCGCCCGCGACCACCGCCGGCATCACGCGGCGCCGCGCGACGTGGACCTGGTGTTCATCCCCACCCGCGCGCTGCCCTGGGTGATCGCGGGACTCGGCGTGGGCGCGCCGCTGGGAGTCGGCGCGCTGATCGGCGCGCCGCTCCACGCGACGCTGACGTTCATGCTGGTCGAGGCGGTGTTCCTGCTCGGCTACGAGTGGATCCACTACCTCGTGCACACCGACTACAAGCCGCGCGGGCGTGCGTACAAGGCGGTCTGGCGCAGCCACCGCCTGCACCACTTCAAGAACGAGCACTACTGGTTCTCGGTCACCACCTCCGGCACCTCCGACCGCGTGCTGGGCACTTACCCAGACCCCGCCACGGTCGACACCAGCCCCACGGCCAAGAACCTGCACGGCCTCGACGGCCTCGCCGAGGGGAGTCCGATCAGAGCTCGACGTACTTGATGTCGAAGCTCTGCCGCTCGGTGGCCGCGGCGGTCGCGGGGTGCACGGCCACGAGCGTGTCCCGGCGCGCCTCGCACTCGCGGGCCAGCGCGGCGTAGGCCTGCGCGCCCAGCAGCTCCGTCAGCTCCGGGGCGTAGCTCTGCCACACCTGCTGCGCCCCGACGTGTGCCTCCGGCGAACCCGAGCAGTACCACTGCAGGTCCAGCCCGCCCGCGCCCCAGCCGCGCCGGTCGTACTCGCCGATCGTGGTCCGCAGGATCTGCTCGCCGTCGGGTCGCTCGACCCACTCCTGGGTGCGCCGGACGGGCAGCTGCCAGCACACATCGGGTTTGACGGTGAGCGGTTCCACGCCCGTCCGCAACGCCATGGCGTGCAGGGCGCAGCCCTCCCCGCCCGCGAACCCCGGACGGTTCAGGAAGATGCAGGCACCGTCGTACCTGCGGGTCCGCAGGGCGGGCTCGTCGTCGAGATCGTCCTCCTCGAGGTAGCCCTTCTTGCCCAATCCCTTACTGCGGTACTGCCAATCGGCGTCCGTGAGCTTCGCGACGGCCTTCTTGAGCCGCTTCCGATCGTCCTTATCGGAGAGGAACGCGCCGTGGCTGCAGCAGCCGTCCGTCTCGCGGCCCGCCTCGATACCGTGACAGGAATCGGTACCGAACATGCACGTCCAGTGCGACAGCAGCCAGGTCAGGTCCGCGGCGATGAGGTGCTGCGGATCCGCGGGGTCGGTGAACTCCAGCCACTCGCGGGGGAAGTCCAGGGGTACTTCCGGGACGGGTCGCCGCACGCCGGGCATCGGAAGGTCGGTCACAGGGGCCACGGTAGTCGGGTCTAGATTGGCGGGGTGAGATTGGGAGTCCTCGACATCGGGTCCAATACGGTGCACCTGCTCGTGGTCGACGCCCACTGGGGCGCGCACCCGACACCCATGAGCTCCACCAAGGCCACGCTCCGGCTGGCCGAGAAGATCGAGCCCAGTGGCGAACTCAGCCGCGCCGGCGAGAAGGCCCTCGTGGACTCGGTGGAGGAGTTCACCAAGATCGCGCGCAGCTCGGGCTGCTCCGAGGTGATGGCGTTCGCCACCTCCGCCGTGCGCGACGCCAACAACACCGACAGCGTGCTCGCCCACGTCAAGGACGCCACCGGCGTCGGCGTGGAGGTGCTCTCCGGCACCGACGAGTCCCGTCTCACCGCCCTCGCCGTGCGCCGCTGGTACGGCTGGAGCGTGGGCCGGGTGCTCGACATCGACATCGGCGGCGGCTCCCTCGAGATGAGCAACGGCGTGGACGAGGAGCCGGACGTCGCGCTCTCCCTGCCGCTGGGCGCCGGCCGGGTCACCCGCGAGTGGCTGCCCGACGACCCGCCCGGCCGCCGCCGCGTGGCGATGCTGCGGGACTGGCTCGACGCCGAGATCGCGCCCGCCGCGCAGCGCCTGCTCGCGGCAGGGGAGCCGGACCTGGTGGCGGGAACGTCGAAGACGATGCGGACCCTCGCCCGGTTGACCGGCGCGGCCCCGTCGTCCGCCGGGCCGCGCGTCAAGCGCACCCTCACGGCGACGCAGCTGCGCCAGCTGATCGGCTTCATCACCCGGATGACGGTGTCCGACCGCAAGGAACTCGAGGGGCTCAGCTCCGACCGGGCGGGTCAGATCGTGGCCGGCGCCCTGGTCGCCGAGGCAGCGATGCGTGCTCTCGGCGTCGAGGAACTGGACATCTGTCCGTGGGCGCTGCGCGAGGGCGTGATCCTGCGGTACCTGGACACTCAGGCCGGATTCACGCCGGAGAGCAATGGTAAAGCCCATTAAAGCTACGAAGTAACATGATGGACCGCCGCGCGTGCCACCACGATCGCGCCGCGGTGTACACGTAGAATCTGCTGAGACCACATAGGCGTGAGTGGCGGGAGTGACATGTCCGGCACGCACAGGGCCCACGCGGCCGATGAGCCACAGGACGGTGACGTGCATGAGTGAGGAGCGAAGGATTTCGCTGGCAGAGCTGCTCGCCAGGGAAGGTGCTCCCGCACCCTCGTCGACGGGCGGGCGCCGCCGGCGCCATCGCGGTGGCGAGAACTCCATCACCGTCGCCGAGCTGACCGGCGAGATCCCCGTCGTCCGCGACGATCAGCCCGCCCCGGCGGACGTGCAGGCCGCACAGGAGGCCCCCGAGGTTCCCGAGGTAGCCCCCGAGGTTCCCGAGGTCCGGGCCGCCGAGGTGGAGGACGTGCAGGCGCCCGAGGTGCAGGCGCCCGAGGTCCAGGACGTCGAGGCGGTGGACGTCGCAGTCGAGGACGCGACCGAGGCCGGCGAGGGCGAGCCGATCACCTCGTCGTTCCTGGCGGCCGCGGTCGCCGATGCCGCCGAGGCCCCCGCGGGCACCGGCGACGAGGAACCTGCCGCGGAGGCCGCAGGTACCGCGGAGACCGGGGACGCCGCGCCCGCCACCGAGACGCGCCGTGAACGCCCGCTCCGGTGGCGCCGCACCAAGGCGGCCCCGGCGACCCCCGAGGCGCCGGAGCCGCAGGCCGACGCCGCCCGGGCCGACGCCGCTCAGGCCGACGCCGCGCCGGAGGCGGCGCAGGCCGACGCAGCTCTGGCCGCCGCCGCTCCGGAGCCCGGCGAGCGCACCGACTTCGCGTGGTCCCGCTGGGATCAGGCCGAGGCGCCGATCATGGCGACCGCGGACTTCAACACCGCCCAGGTCCGCGAGCGGCAGTCCCGGTTCGCCGAGACCCACGAGGACGACACCGTCGACGTGGCGCCCGCCGTGCCGGCGCAGGACGACGCCGCCCCGGACACCGCATCGCTGAGCGCCGCGCAGATCGATGCCGTCCGCGCCGGCGGGAACGGGGGCCTCCTCGAGAAGGACTCCGACGACGATCTCGACCGCGACCTCGACCGCGAAGTCCGCGACGGCTTCGACCACGATCGGGACGACCGCGTCGGCGCGGTCGACCGGGCGAAGTCCGGTGCGGGGCGCAGCTGGCTCGTGCTGGCCGCCGAGGTGGTGCTCGGCCTCGCCGCCGGCGCCGGCTTGTTCTACGGCTTCTTCCGGCTGTGGAACTGGGGCGGCGGCAAGGCGACCATCGCGCTCACGGTGGTGCTCGCGTTCATCGTGATCATCGGCATCGTCACCTTCACGCATTACCTGCGGAAGACCACCGACTACCTCACTCTGGCGCTCGCCCTCCTGGTGGGGCTGGTGATCACCTTCGGCCCACTGCTGATGGCGCTCGGAACGGACTGAGTACCCTCGGGTCGGTGAGCGGGATCGCGGTCGGGCTGTCGACGGCCTCGGTCTATCCGGAGAAGCTCGAGGACGCGTTCCGCTACGCCGCGGAGACCGGCTACGACGGCGTCGAACTCATGGTGTGGCACGAGTCCGCCAGCCAGGACATCGCGAACGTCGCCGGGCTGTCCATGCGGTACGACATGCCGGTGCTGTCCGTGCACGCGCCGTGCCTGCTGATCAGCCAGCGCGTGTGGGGCCCAGAGCCGATGGCCAAGCTGGGCCGCGCCGTGACGGCGGCCGAGGACCTGGGCGCGGACACCGTCGTGGTGCACCCGCCGTTCCGGTGGCAGCGGCGCTACGCCGAGAACTTCGTGGACCTGGTGAGCGAGCTCGAGGACGGCACGGACGTGGCCGTCGCCGTGGAGAACATGTTCCCGATGCGGCTGGACGCCTTCTTCGGCCGCCGCGACGAGGCCGTCGAGCGGCTCAAGCGGCGCGGCCACCCGGGCACCGCGGTCTCGGCGTTCGCACCGTCGATCGACCCGACGGACGTGGGCTACACGAACTACACCCTGGATCTCTCGCACACCGCGACCGCCGGCGTCGACGCGCTCGCGCTCATGGACCGCATGGGCGACGGCCTGCGGCACCTGCACCTCACCGACGGGCTCGGCGCCGCCGTCGACGAGCACCTGGTACCCGGCCACGGCACCCAGCCGGCCGCGGAGGTGTGCCGCCGGCTCGCCGCGTCGGGATTCGACGGGCACGTGATCCTGGAGATCGCGACGGGCTCGGCGAAAACCTCCGAGGAGCGACGTGCGATGCTCACGGAGGCGCTGGATTTCGCGCGCGAGCACCTGCGCGGCGCCCCCGGTAGTTGAGTGAAGGAGAGCGCACGCATGGCTTTGTTCGCGGACCTGGTCGCGGTGACGAGGGCCCCCGGCGGGTACGCCGCCGAGATCGATCCCACCTGGTCGGTGGGCAGCAAGGTGCACGGTGGTGCGCTGCTCGCCGTCGTCGCCTCGGCGGCGCAGGCGGCCTACCGCGACGGCGCGGAGGGGGAGGGCGGGGCGGACCCCGAGGTCGTCCCCGTCGTGATCTCCGCGGAGTACCTCGGCGCCCCCGATCCCGGCCACCTCGAACTCCGGACGGACGTGCGCAAGCGCGGCCGCACCACCTCGTTCGTGAACGTGCAGGCCGTGCAGGGCGAGCGCGTCTACGTGCAGGCCGCGGTGACGCTGGCGCGCCGCGACGAGGGGGAGGAGCGGTACACGGAGCCCACGCCGGTGGACGCCATGCCGCCCACCCCGCCCGCCGACGCGCTGGCCTGGGACCCCGAGCACCCCGCCGCCAAGGTCTTCAAGGTGGGCCGCGTGGCCGAGGTGCAGTACGACCCGGCGACGCTGCCCGTGATCGAGGGCCGCACCGGGCCCGCCGAGACCCGCGGCTGGGTGCGGCTGCGGGAGGAGCCGCTCTCGGGGCTGTTCGCGCTGCTCGCCACCGACATCTCGCTGCCCGTGGTGGCGAACCTCGGCGGCATCGGCTGGGCGCCCACGATCACCCTCACCGCGTCCGTGCGCCGTGAGCCGGTCGACGGCTGGCTGCGGTTCCGGGCGGCCGCGCCCGTCGTCGGGCAGACGTGGTTCGAGGAGGACCACGTACTGGTCGACGAGTCCGGGCACGTCGTCGCGACGTCCCGGCAACTGGCGATGATGCCGGCGCCCCGATCCTGAACCGGGCGAGGACGACCGGGCGAAGAACAACCGAGCGAAGAGGAGCACAGCACATGGACGGTCGTATCGCGCTGATCGGCGGCGGACGCATCGGGGAGGCCCTGCTGGGTGGCCTCGTCGCGGCGGGCCACGAGCCCGGCTCGCTCACGGTGGTCGAGCCGCACGAGGGTCGCGCCGGCGAGCTCGCCCAGCGGTACGGGGTGTCGACGGTGGCCGCGGTCGCCGAGGCCGTCGGCGACGCCGACCTCGTGGTGATCGCCGTCAAGCCCGATGTGGTGACCGCGGTCCTGCCCGACGTGGCCGCGGCGCTGCGGCCCGGCGCGGTGGTCTCCTCGGTGGCGGCGGGCGTGCCCACGACCGTGTACGAGGCGGCCCTGCCCGCCGGCACGCCGGTGGTGCGCGTCATGCCGAACACGGCGATGCTCGTCGGCAGGTCGATGAGCGGCATCTCGGCCGGGCGGGACGCGACCGAGGCGCACGTGGGCATCGTGCGGGACGTGATGGACGCGGTGGGGCAGACCCTGGTGGTGCCCGAGGGCAAGCTCGACGCGCTCACCGCCCTGTCCGGTTCCGGGCCCGCCTACGCCTTCCTCGTGGCGGAGGCGATGATCGACGCGGGCGTCGATCTGGGGCTCACCCGGGACCAGGCGACGACCCTCGCCACGCACACGATCGCGGGTGCGGGTGCACTAATGGTTGAGACTTCTTCGTCGCCCGTCGAGCTCCGGGCCGCTGTGACTTCGCCCGGCGGCACGACGGCCGCCGCGATCAGGGAGCTGGAGAAGAACGGCCTCCGACCTGCGTTTTATGCGGCGACGAGGGCCTGTGCGGAGCGTTCGGCCGAGCTCGGCCGGGTCGAGTAGAACCTTCGTTTAGCTCACTCCCGTCGCATTATTCCCATTGGTACCGCTAAGCTGCTCGAAGCACGTGCGTGTCAGGTCCGCCGGAGGGGAAGCCGGCGGCGCGACACGTGCCGGAGGTTAGGGATTACATGGCGTCTGCAAACAAGAACACCAAGCCCGCCGAGATCGGTGCCGGAGCCCAGGCTCCTCAGGCAGCCGGCTCGTCGTTCCTGACGGTGGCCGAGGTCGCCACCCTCATGAGGGTGTCGAAGATGACCGTCTACCGCCTGGTGCACAACGGGGAGCTCCCCGCGGTGCGTGTGGGCCGCTCGTTCCGGGTGCACGAGAAGGCCGTGCACGACTACCTGCAGACCTCGTTCTTCGACGCCGGGTAGTCCCGTCGGAGTACGTGCGCGGAGGTGGCGGCACGGGCGGATTTCGCCTGCGCCGCCGCGACGGGTAAGGTAGAAGCCTGCTGCGTGGACGCGGGGGCTTTCGACGTACCCGGCCGCCGCGCACCGGAACTGGTAATTCGATAGAGAGACGTGAGGAACCCATGGGTTCAGTGATCAAGAAGCGCCGCAAGCGCATGTCGAAGAAGAAGCACCGCAAGCTGCTCCGCCGCACCCGCGTGCAGCGTAGGAAACTCGGCAAGTAGGCCTGCCTCCCCCGGGGTTTCCCCCGAGGACACTTCTGGTCACACTTTCATGAGAGCCCGCCCAGGACATGGGCGGGCTCTCGTGTTCTCGGTTACTCTTCAGTAATGAGTGAGTCGGTGGTCAGCTCGCCGCGCGTCGTCATGGTGACGGGCGCGTCCACCTTCGTGGGCGGCTACCTGGTCCGCCGCCTCGCCCAGCGCCCGGACATCGAGCGCGTGATAGGCGTCGACGCCGTGCCCCCCACCAAGGCGATGCACCGCCGGATGGAGCCGGCCGAGTTCATCCGCGTCGATTACCGCAGCCACATCTTCGGCAAGATCATGGCCACCAACCAGGTCGACACGGTGGTGCACTGCTCCACCTCCGTCACCGACAATCACCTCCCGTCGGCCTCCACCAAGGACGCGATCGTCTTCGGGTCCATGCGGGTGTTCGCGGCCTGCCAGAAGTCGGAGACGGTGAAGCGGGTCATCATGCGTTCGTCGACGCAGGTGTACGGTTCACGGCCGCGCAATCCCGCGCTGATCACGGAGGATCTCGGCGGCGGATACGTGGCCGGCGGCCACGCCCGCGACCTGCTCGACGCCGAGGCCTACGCCCGCAGTATGGCCCGCCGCCGCACGGACATCGCCCTCACGGTGCTGCGCCTCGCGCCGATCCTCGGCCCCAACATCGAGACTCTGCTGGGCTCGCTGTTCGAGCGGCCCGTGGTGCCGTCGATCATCGGCCGCGACGCCCGGCTGCAGGTGCTGCACCAGGACGACGCGCTGGGCGCGCTGGAGCAGGCCGTGGTGGCGGGGACGCCCGGCACGTTCAACATCGCCGGCGACGGTGCCATCTCCATGTCGCAGGCCATCCGGCTGTCCGGCAGGGTGTCGCTGCCCGTCGTCAAGCCCGCCTTCGGCGCGGCGGTCGCGGCGATCCGCGGCCGGGGCCGCGCCACCACGGACAAGGTGCAGCTCGCCTACCTCAGCTTCGGCAACGCCTTCGACACCACGCGGATGCGTAATGAGCTGGGTTTCGAGCCGCGGTTCACCACGCGTGCGGCGATGGAGGACGCCGCACGCCACGGGCGCGCAGAACCTACAATCGACGTGGAGACGATCGTGCGCGTCGAGCAGCGCATCGCCGCACTCGCCCGGCGGTTCGCGGGCGTCTCTCCCGAGTACGACACGGCTGGACGGTAGGAGTTATGAGCAACGCTTCAGGCTCACAGCACGCGAAGGTGCTGCAGCTGCCCGTGTCCATCGACACCGCCGCGCGCGCCGAGGGGCGTGAGCGCGCCCAACAGCGGCACCCGTCCGCGATCACCGGCACCGGCGCACCGTCGGCCCCGCAGCGCGACGCCACCGTGCACGCCCTCAACCCCGACTACCTCGCCGCGGCGCAGCCGGGCGAGCCCGGTCCGGGCTGGCGCGAGCGCGCCGCGGAATCGGTGGTCGACGGTGCCGCCTTCGTCCGCGAGCGGCTCACCGGCGACTACGACATCGACCCCTTCGGCTTCGACCCGCACCTCACGGACGCGGTGTTCCTGCCGGCGCTGCGGCCCGTGTACGACAAGTGGTTCCGGGTGGACACCACCGGCACCGAGAACCTGCCCCGCGAGGGCGGCGCGCTGCTCGTGGCGAACCACTCCGGCGTGATCCCGCTGGACGGCCTGATGTCCGCGGTCGCGGTGCACGACAACCATCCCGACCAGCGCCACCTGCGGCTGCTGGCCGCCGACCTGGCCTTCGAGTACCCGTTCATCGGCGAGGTGGCGCGCAAGATGGGCGCCACGGTCGCCTGCAACGCCGACGCGGAGGCGCTGCTCACCCGCGGCGAGCTGGTCGCCGTGTGGCCCGAGGGCTTCAAGGGCATCGGCAAGCTCTACCGCGACCGGTACAAGCTGCAGCGGTTCGGCCGCGGCGGCTTCGTCACGGCCGCCATCCGGGCGCAGGTCCCGATCATCCCCGTGTCCATCGTGGGCGCCGAGGAGATCTACCCGATGCTGGCGGACGTCAAGCCCGTCGCGCGGCTGCTGGGGCTGCCCTACGCGCCGATCACGCCGCTGTTCCCGTGGCTCGGCCCGCTGGGCATGGTGCCGCTGCCGTCGAAGTGGCACATCGAGTTCGGCACGCCGATCCCCACCGACCGGTACACGGCCGCGGACTCCGACGATCCGATGGTGGTCTTCGAGCTGACCGACAACGTCCGCGAGACCATCCAGCAGTCGCTCTACCGCATCCTCGCCCGCCGCAAGAACATCTTCCAGGACTTCTAGCCCGGCGGTACCGCCCGCGCAGGGCGACGGCGCCGTCCGCGCAGGGCGGACCGCGGTCCACAGAACGCTTCTCCTTCTTCATAACGCTGCAGCGTTATGAAGAAGGAAAACTGATAGCGGGAGTGGCCGGTGTCGGCGAACCGCATCGAGATTCCCGCGCGTGAGCCAGAATTCGGGGGACGGCGTGGGGGCGCCGACGGGGGTGATCATGGCTGAGGACAGGCCGGTCGAGTTCCGGCATCGCGACGAACTGGTGGCGCTGGGATCGACGGACCGGCAGATCCGCGTGTGGCGACAGAAGAACCAGATGACTCGGGTGTGGCGCGGCTCCTACCACCTGGGTGCGGCGTTGCCTCCATGGGAGGAGCTGCGGATCAGCGCGCTGGCCGCGGCGCAGAGATCCGGGCCGTCGGTGGTGCTCAGCCACGCCGCCGCGGCGGCCGTGCTGGGCATGCAGGTTCTGAACTCCGATTGGCGGACAGTCGATTTCACCTGTGACGGCGTGCGCGGTGGAACGAAGCGGGGGCGCCGCAGGCTGCACGTCCGCCGACTCGACGCGGAGGACGTCGTCGTGGTCGACGGGGTGACGGTCACGTCGAGCGCGCGGACGGCACTGGATCTCGCGCTGGCCGGCGACTTCGTGGCGGCGGTCTGCGCGCTGGACGCGGCGTTGCGGATGGGTGTCACGCGGGACGAGTTGGAGGCGGCGATCGGCAGGCTCGGTCGGCGGCGGGGCAAGGCGAACCTGCTCGCGGCGCTGGTGGAGGCCTCGCCGCTGTCGGAGTCCGTCGGCGAGTCCCGCAGCCGGGCCCTGATGCTCAGATGGCCCGAGATCCCGCGCCCCGACCTGCAGCGCGAGTTCTTCAACGAGGCGGGTGCCCTCGAGGCGCGCGTCGACTTCTTGTGGGCCGAGCGAGTGGTGGGCGAGTTCGACGGTAAGGGTAAGCAGGGCGACGGCTTCACCTCGGAGCGGCGGATCCAGCGCGACAGCCTGCTGATGGGGCGGAAACTGTACCCGACACACTGGGACTGGGACGACTGCGAGGAGCCGGACCGGCTCCGGAACAAGCTGCGCGACGCCCTCGAGCCGTTCGGCCTGCTCCTGAACGGGGCCTCGCGCTCTACTCGTCGCTGAAGTGCTTGATCAGTGCGGCGGCACCGCCGACGGCGACGCCGACGCCGATCGCGGTGGGCACGCCGATCTTCGCGGCCTTGCGGCCGGTGCGGTAGTCGCGGATCTCCCAGCCCCGCACCCGCGCGACGTCGCGCAGGTCGGAATCCGGGTTGATGGCGACGGCCGTGCCCACCAGCGACAGCATCGGCACGTCGTTGTGGGAATCGCTGTAGGCGGTGCAGCGCCCCAGGTTCAGGCCCTCGCGGATGGCCAGCGAGCGCACCGCGTGCGCCTTGCCGAGGCCGTGCAGGATGTCGCCCACCAGGCGCCCGGTGAACACCCCGTCCTGCGATTCGGCGACGGTGCCCAGCGCCCCGGTGAGGCCCAGGCGGTCCGCGATGGTCTGCGCCAGCTCCACCGGGGTCGCGGTCACCAGCCACACCTGCTGGCCGGCGTCGAGGTGCATCTGGGCCAGGGCGCGGGTGCCCGGCCAGATCTTGTCCGCGATGATCTCGTCGTAGATCTCCTCGCCGACGGCCTTGAGCTCCTCCGTGGAGCGGCCCGCGATGAACGAGAGCGCCTTCTCCCGGCCGGCGGCCACGTCGTCGCTGTTCTCCCTGCCGGTGAGCCGGAACTTGGCCTGCGCCCACACGGCCGAGGCGAGATCGGAGTAGGAGAAGTAGTTGCGCGCGGCCAGGCCGCGGGCGAAGTGCACGATGGACGCGCCCTGCACCATCGTGTTGTCCACGTCGAAGAAGGCGGCCGCGGTGAGGTCCGGCAGGACCTGCCCGTCCTCGCGGCCCTCCTTCTCGAGCAGGAGGGAATGGGCGGCGTCGGCGCTCGCCTCGCCCGCCGCGCTCTGCCGCCGCTCCTCGGCGCTGTCCTGCTCGGACAAGGGCACCTCCCCGCTCTCGTGATCTCCCCCAACCTTAGCGGCGCGCGCGCCGCGCGGGGTGGGACACTCGGCACATGGCCGTGATCACTCTGCTCACCAGGCAGGGCTGCGGGATGTGCGCCCGCGCCCACGACGACCTCACCGCGCTGCTCGCCGAGCTCACCGCCGCGGGCCGCCCCGTGGAGTACACGCAGGTGGACGTCGACGCCCCCGGCAACGCCGAGCTCCGCGGCGAGTACGGCGACATGCTGCCGGTGGTGCTCCTGGACGGTGAGCAGCACGGTTACTGGGAGGTCGACGTGCCACGGCTGCGAGCGGATATCCTGGGGTGAGGTGAGGCTGTGCGCGTTTTCCCATTTCAGGGGAGGCGGAGTACGGTGCCTTAACGGGAAACTACGGACTGTAGTTCACCGCCATGATCTTCGAAGGAGCAGCGAGGGTGTCGGTTCTGCTGTTCGGCGCGTCGCACCGCAGCGCGCCGGTTTCGGTCCTCGAGAAGCTGGCGATCACCGAGACGGATCGCCCCAAGGTGCTTCTCCAACTCATGGAGTCGCCCCACATCGACGAGGTCATGGTCGTCACCACCTGCAACCGCATCGAGATCTACGCCGTCGTCGAGGCCTTCCACCCCGCGCTGGAAGCCGTCTCCGCGGTGCTCTCCGCGCGCTCGGGCCTGTCCATCAACGAGCTCAGCAAGCACGCCTTCGTGCGCTACTCCGAGGCCGCCGTCCAGCACCTGTTCTCCGTGGCCTCCGGCCTCGATTCGATGGTCGTCGGCGAGCAGCAGATCCTGGGCCAGATCCGCGGCGCCTACGCCGCGTCCGACGAGCAGCAGGTGGCGGGGCGGGTCATCCACGATCTCGCGCAGCGCGCCCTGCACGTGGGCAAGCGCGTGCACACCGACACCGGCATCGACAAGGCGGGCGCCTCCGTGGTGTCCGTGGCGCTCGATCGCGCGCAGGCCGTGCTCGGCGCCCAGGGCGGTGCGCTGCGGCGCGCCGTCGTCGTGGGCGCGGGCGCCATGGGCGGCCTCGGAGTCGCCCACCTGGCCCGCGCCGGGGCCTGCGACGTCACCGTCGCCAACCGGACCGAGGACAAGGCGGCGCGGCTCGCGCAGGCCGCTCTCGACGCCGGGGCCGACGGTGCGCGGTCCATCCCGATGGACGGCCTGGTCGACGCGCTCACCGACGCCGACGTGCTGATCGCCTGCACCGGCGCCGTGGGCAACGTCGTGACCCTCGCCGACGTGCACTCCGCGCTGGCGCGGCGCACCGTCGGTAACGACCTGGTGGTGTGCGACCTGGGCCTGCCCAGGGACGTGGATCCGGCGGTCGCCGGCCTGCCCGGCGTGACCGTGATCGACATCGAGGCGCTCTCCCGCGAGCCGGGCACCCAGGCCGCGGAGGAGGACGCCGAGAAGGCCCGCACGATCGTGGCGGACGAGCTCGCGGAGTACCTCTCGGCGCAGCGCTCGGCGGAGGTCACCCCGACGGTGACGGCGCTCCGGCGCCGGGCCGCCGAGGTGGTGGAAGCCGAACTGCTGCGGCTGGATTCGCGCCTGCCGGGCCTCGAGGGGACGGACCGGGACGAGGTGGCGCAGACGGTGCGCCGTGTCGTCGACAAGCTCCTGCACGCGCCGACGGTGCGCGTCAAGCAGCTGGCCGCCACCCCGGGCGGCGATTCCTACGCGGAGGCGCTGCGCGAACTGTTCGAACTCAAGCCGGGCGCCACGGGCGCCGTGTCCGCGACCGAAGGATCCGACGACCGAAGTGTCTGAAGCGACTGCGTCAGCCCCACCCATCCGAATCGGCACCCGCGGCTCGCTGCTGGCGACCACGCAGGCCGGCACCGTGCGCGACGCCCTGATCGCGGCCGGTCATCCCGCGGAGCTGGTGATCGTGACCACCCCGGGCGACCTGAGCTCCGATCCGGTCGAGAAGATCGGCGTCGGCGTTTTCACGTCCGCGCTGCGCGACGCCCTCGCGAACGGCGAGGTCGACGTGGCGGTGCACTCCTTCAAGGACCTGCCGACGGCGCCCGACGAGCGGCTCCTGCTGCCCGCCGTGCCGCCGCGCGAGGACTCCCGCGACGCCCTCGTGGCGCGCGACGGGCTGGTGCTCGGCGAGCTGCCGGCGGGGTCGGTGGTCGGTACGTCCAGCCCGCGGAGAGCCAGCCAGCTTACCGCACTGGGTCTGGGTTTGGAAATCCGCCCCCTACGAGGCAACCTTGACTCTCGGTTACGCAAAGTAGCGGACGGTGAACTCGACGCGATCGTGGTCGCCCTCGCCGGACTCAAGCGGATCGGTCGCCACAACGAGGTGACGGAAGCGCTCGACCCGGTGCAGATGCTGCCGGCGCCCGCGCAGGGCGCACTCGCAGTCGAATGCCGCCGCGACGATGCGGAACTGCATTCCGTGCTCTCCGGCCTGGACGATCCGGTCACGCGCGCGGCGGTCACCGCCGAGCGTGCCCTCCTCGCCGAGCTGGAGGCCGGGTGTACCGCGCCCGTCGGTGCGATCGCGGAAGTCGTCGAGTCCCTCGATGACGACGGTCGGATCTTCGAGGAGCTGTCACTCCGCGGCATCGCGCTCGCGGCGGACGGCTCCGACTCGGTCCGCGCCTCCGTGGTCGGTCCGGTGGGCGACGCCGGCGCGCTGGGCGTCGCGCTGGCACGGGAGCTGCTCGACCTGGGCGCACGCGACCTGCTCGCGTAGCGCCCGCAACTACTGGGAGCCATACATGAGCCGCACTGCACAGTCCGCGAAGGCCGACACGGGCACGGTGTCGACCCGCGCCGCCGCGAAGACGAACAAGCCCGCCCGGGGCCGGGCGGTGGCACCGGGCCGCATCACCTTCGTGGGGTCCGGCCCGGGTGATCCGGGACTGCTCACCCTGCGTGCAGAGCAGACTATCGCGGGCGCCCGGACGGTCTACACCGACCCCGACGTTCCGCAGCCGGTGCTCGACATGGTGGGCACCGCGCTGCCCCCCGAGCCGATCGAGGCCGACGAGACCACCGGCGCCGCCGACGGCGCGGCAGCCGCGGCCGCCGCGGCGGCGAAGGGCCGCAAGGGCGAGCCGACGGTGCGCAACCCCGCCACGGTGGCGCCCGCGCTGGGCGAGCCCGCCGAGGTGGCCAAGACGCTGCTCGCGCAGGCCCGCCACGGGCAGGACGTGGTGCGCCTCGTCGCCGGCGACCCGCTCTCCTCGGACGCGGTGCTCGCGGAGGTCAACGCCGTCGCCCGCACGCAGATCGCGTTCGAGATCATCCCGGGCCTGCCGCCCGCGACCGCCGTCCCCACCTACGCTGGCATGGCGCTGGGCTCGGCCCACACCGAGGCCGATGTGCGTGGTGAGGTGGACTGGGCGGCGCTCGCCGCGGCACCGTCGCCCCTGATCCTGAGCGCGACCGCCGAGCACCTCGCCGACACCGCCTCCGCGCTGGTCGAGAACGGCCTCGCGCCGCAGACCCCGGTCGCCGTGACAGCGCAGGGCTCCACCTGCAAGCAGAAGACGGTCGAGGCCACCCTCGCGACGCTCAACGAGGCCGGGGCGGGACTGCCCGGCCCGCTGGTGGTCACCGTCGGCAAGATCGTGTCCCAGCGGGGCAAGCTCTCCTGGTGGGAGTCGCGCGCGCTGTACGGCTGGACCGTGCTGGTGCCGCGCACCAAGGACCAGGCGGCGGAGATGTCGAACCGGCTGCGCGCCCACGGGTCCATCCCGATGGAGGTGCCGACCATCGCGGTCGAGCCGCCGCGCAGCCCCGCGCAGATGGAACGCGCGGTCAAGGGCCTGGTCGACGGCCGCTACCAGTGGGTGGTGTTCACCTCCACCAACGCCGTGCGCGCCGTGTGGGAGAAGTTCACCGAGTTCGGCCTGGACGCCCGCGCCTTCTCCGGCGTGAAGATCGCCTGCGTCGGCGAGCAGACCGCCGCGAAGGTCCGCGCCTTCGGCATCGAGCCGGAGCTGCTGCCCACCGGCGAGCAGTCCAGCCTGGGCATGCTCGAGGTGTTCCCGCCGTTCGACGACGTCTTCGACCCGGTCAACCGGGTGCTGCTGCCGCGCGCCGACATCGCCACCGAGACCCTCGCCGAGGGCCTGCGCGAGCGCGGCTGGGAGATCGACGACGTGACCGCGTACCGCACGGTGCGCGCCGCGCCGCCGCCCGCCTCGACCCGCGAGATGATCAAGTCCGGCGACTTCGACGCGGTCTGCTTCACCTCGAGCTCGACGGTGCGCAACCTGGTCGGCATCGCCGGGAAGCCGCACGCCCGCACCATCGTCGCGTGCATCGGCCCGAAGACGGCCGAGACCGCGATCGAGTTCGGCCTGCGGGTGGACGTGCAGCCGGAGACCGCATCGGTGGAGGACCTCGTGGAGGCCCTCGCCGCGCACGCGTCGCGGCTGCGCGCCGAGGGGGCCCTGCCCCCGCCGCGGAAGAAGCCGCGACGCTCGCGGTCGTAGACCGTCCGTAGGCTGGTGGACATGAGTTTTCCGCACGTGCGGCCCCGCCGGCTGCGCACCACACCCGCCGTCCGCAGGCTCGTCGCGGAGGTCTCCGTCGAGCCGCGGCAGTTGGTGCTGCCGATGTTCGTGCGCGACGGGATCGATGCGCCGGTGCCGATCTCGTCGATGCCGGGCGTGCTCCAGCACACCGTCGACTCGCTGCGCGCGGCCGCCGAGGAGGCGGTGCGCGTGGGCGTGGGCGGGATCATGCTGTTCGGGGTCCCCGACGATGCCGACAAGGACGCCGAGGGCAGCGTCGCGTGGAATCCCGACGGGGTGCTCAACCGGGGTCTGCGCGCCCTGCGCGAGGACCTGGGCGATCAGACGGTGATCATGGCCGACACGTGCCTGGACGAGTTCACCACGCACGGCCACTGCGGGGTGCTCGACGATGCCGGGCGGGTGGACAACGACGCCACGCTCGAGCGCTACGCGCGGATGGGCGTCGCGCAGGCCGACGCGGGGGCCCACATGCTGGGGCCGTCCGGGATGATGGACGGCCAGATCGGCGTGCTGCGGGCCGCCCTGGATTCCGCAGGGCACCAGGACGTCTCGCTGCTCGCCTACACCGCCAAGTACGCCTCGCCGTTCTACGGCCCGTTCCGCGAGGCCGTCGGGTCCTCGCTGCAGGGCGACCGCCGGACGTACCAGCAGGACTCCGCCAACCGGCGGGAGTCGCTGCGCGAGCTGGAGCTGGACCTCGCCGAGGGCGCCGACATCGTGATGGTCAAGCCCGCCATGAGCTACCTCGACGTGCTGGCCGACGTGGCCGCCGCCTCGCCGGTACCCGTTGCGGCGTACCAGATCTCGGGCGAGTACGCGATGATCACCGCCGCCGCGCAGAACGGCTGGATCGACCGCGACGCGGCGATCCGCGAATCGCTGCTGTCGATCCGCCGCGCCGGCGCCGACATCGTGCTCACCTACTGGGCGACGGAGGCGGCGGGATGGCTGAACAGGGGAACCTGGTGAGCGGAGGATTCCACCACCAGGGCCCCGTCTGGCCCGGCCCCGGCCCGCAGCCGCCCACCTGGCCCGCCCCGCCCCCCGCGCCGAAGCCCGAGCGCGGCCCCCGTCCCGACGACGTGAAACTCTCCGTGCAGCTGTGGGTCTTCGTGATCCTCGCCTCGGCGATCTCCCGGGTGGCGCAGGCGGTGTCCGTGCGCGGGTCCGACGCGCTGCGCGAACAGTACGACGCGATGAACAAGGGCGACGGCCTGATCGAGCAGTCCACGCGAGAGCGGTTCAAGACCTTCGAGCAGTACGACCTCAGCATGTTCCTTTTCGCCATCGTGGTCGTGGTGGGCGGCGTGGTCGTGGTGGGCGTGCTGGTGTACTTCCTGTGGCGCGGCCACGGGTGGGCGCGGCTGGTGCTGCAGTTCGTGGCGGCGTTCGTGCTGGTGCAGGGCGTCCTGGCGTTCCTCTCCGATCAGGCGTCGATCGCGGTGCCGGCGATCCTGGCCGCGATCGCGGTGGTGGGGGCGATGATCGCCGCCAACACCAAGGAGGCGATGGAGTTCTTCAACCCCGGTGCGGCGGTGCGCCGGTGACCACGACCACCACCGAGCCCCTGTACGCCGAGCGGGGCCTGTCCCGGATCTGGCTGCTGCTGGTCCCGGTCGCCACGGTGGCGATGATCCTGACCCAGTGGCTGCTCGCCGGACGCACCTCGGACTGGTGGATCTGGCTGCTGCTGGGCCTCGCCACCCAGGGATTCGTCTGGATGCAGGTGACCGCGGGCCGCACCCACGTCTCGGTGGAGCTGACCGCGCAGGACCTGCGATGCGGCGAGGAGAGCATCCCGGTGGCCGACATCGCCCGGATCCTGCCCGGCAAGGCGCCGGACCACCCGCGCAAGGCCGCGCCCGAGGACTTCCCGGCCTGGTCGTCCGCGCGGGCGATGGGGCGGCTGCCCGCGGTGCCGCGCCGCCGCTACGGCGTGGGCCTGCAGCTCGCGGACGGGTCGACGGTGCAGGCCTGGGCCCGCAACGACTACGCCCTGCGCGCCGCGCTCGAGCCGCTGCTCACGCGGGCCGGCTGAGGAGCGCCGCGGCGGTCCGCTCGATCTGTGCGGCGGCCTCGTCGACGGTGCCGCGGGGCGCGAGCAGGTGGCTCACGGTGAGCCGCACGAACACCTCGACAACGGCATCGTCAGCGGCAGCGTCGGGGCCGGCACCGTCGGCCCGCCCGTCCAGCGCGGCCCGCACCGCGGCGATGGCGCGCCCGAGCACCGTCTCGGGGTCGGTCGTGAGCAGCGGGAGCAGGTCGTCCCCCGCGCCGGGGACCCCCGCGAGGATGGACTTGAGCAGGGTGTTCTCGGCGCCGTGCACGAGCGCGGCGCGGGCTCCCGCGCCGAGGCCGGCGACGGTGCTGTCCGCGGCGGCGATGGCGGCGGCCACCACGTCCAGGTAGCGGTCGGCGTCCCGCTGGATCAGCGCCGTGGCCAGGTCCTGTTTGGCGCCGAGTTCCTTGTACAGCGCGGTGCGGGAGACGCCGACCTGCTTGGCGATCAGCGACATGTTCACCGCGTCCCACCCCCGGTCCACCACCAGCGCGCGGGCCGCGTCCAGCGCGCGGTCGCGCAGCAGCTGCTTGACCTCGGTCTGGAAGCTCGGGGGTGTCGGGAGGCTCGTGGGCGCGCTCATCGCCCCAGCTTACATTCGCGGCCCTACTGTGCTCATGGTTGACATATAGGGCATAAGTGTAATCAAATGGAACAACAACGTGATAGATGTCACTCGGCGACAGCCCCGCCGGGGACAGCCCCGTCGTCCGACCCGAGGAGACCCGCATGCCCCGCTCAGCCCGCCCCGATGCCGGCCCCGATGTCACCGATTACGACGTGCTCGTGATCGGCTCCGGATTCGGCGGGTCGGTGACGGCCCTGCGACTCACCGAGAAGGGGTACCGGGTGGGCGTCCTCGAGGCGGGCAGGCGGTTCGCCGACCGGGACTTCGCGAAGACCAGTTGGGACCTGCGCAAGTTCGTGTGGATGCCGTCGCTGGGCCTGTACGGGATCCAGCGCATCCACCTGCTGCGCGACTGCCTGATCCTGGCGGGCGCCGGCGTGGGCGGCGGCTCGCTGAACTACGCGAACACCCTGTACAAGCCGCCCGCCTCGTTCTTCGCGGACGAGCAGTGGGCGGGCATCACCGACTGGTTCGACGAGCTCTCGCCCTACTACGACCAGGGCCGCCGCATGCTCGGCGTGGTGCAGAACCCGCACATGACCCCCGCGGACGAGATCGTCCGGCGCGTCGCCGAGGACATGGGCGCCGGCGACACCTTCATTCAGACCCCGGTCGGCGTGTACTTCGGCGAGCCGGGCCGCACCGTCCCCGATCCCTTCTTCGGCGGCGCGGGCCCGGACCGCACCGGGTGCATCGAGTGCGGCGAGTGCATGACCGGCTGCCGGCACGGCGCCAAGAACACGCTCGTGAAGAACTACCTCGGTCTCGCGGAACGCGCCGGGGCGCAGGTGCATCCGCTCACCACCGTGACCGGTCTCGCGCAGCGCGCGGACGGCGTGTGGGAGGTGTCGACGGTGCGCTCGGGTGCGAAGCTCCGCAGGCGCCGGCGCACGTACACGGCGCAGCACGTGGTGTTCGCCGCCGGCACCTGGGGCACGCAGCAGCTGCTGCACCGGCTCCGCGACACCGGCTCCCTGCCGGAGCTCTCCGATCGGGTGGGCGTGCTCACCCGCACCAACTCCGAATCGATCCTCTCCGCGGTGCGGATGACCGTCGACAAGGAGCTCGACCTCACCCGCGGGGTCGCCATCACCAGTTCCTTCCACCCGAGTGGCGATACCCACGTCGAGCCCGTGCGCTACGGCAAGGGCTCCAACGCGATGGGCATGCTGCAGACACTGATGACCGACGGCGGCGGGCGCACGCCGCGGTGGCTGCGCTTCCTCGGCACCGTCGTGCGGCACCCGCTCGCGTTCCTGCGGGTGCTCGTGGTGCGGGGGTGGAGCGAGCGCACCGTCATCGCGCTGGTCATGCAGAACCTGGACAACTCGATCACCACGTTCACCAAGCGCGGCCTGTTCGGGCGGAAGATGTCCAGCCGGCAGGGGCACGGCGAGCCGAACCCCACCTGGATCCCGCTGGGCAACGAGGCCACCCGGCGGATCGCGGACGAGATCGGCGGCGTCCCCGCGGGCACCTGGGGCGAGGTGTTCAACATCCCGATGACGGCGCACTTCCTGGGCGGCTGCGCGATCGGCGCGGACGCCTCGCGCGGCGTGATCGACCCGTACCACCGGGTGTACGGCTACCCGACGCTCAGCGTGGTCGACGGCTCCGCGGTCTCCGCGAACCTGGGCGTGAACCCGTCGCTCACGATCACCGCGCAGGCCGAGCGGGCGGCGGCGCTGTGGCCGAACAAGGGGGAGGAGGACCGGCGCGCCCCGCAGGGCGAGCCGTACCGCCGCATCGACCCGATCGCGCCGCGCCGCCCCGTCGTTCCCGCGGACGCGCCGGGCGCCCTGCGGCTGCCGATCGTCGAGATCCGCCGCGGCGATCGGGTCATCGGATAGCGGCTACTCCCGCCAGGCGGGGCGGACGTCGCCGCGCAGGGCTGCGAGGCCGCGGCGGATCCGCTCGGTCTGCCGGACGGACAGGGGCGGCAGCGCGTCCGGGGGGAACCAGGCGATCTCCAGCGACTCGTCGTCCGCCACGTGCGCCTCGCCGGAGACGTACCGGCACAGGAACAGGATCGTCAGGTACTGCGCCGCATCGCCGTTCGGGTACCGAACGGGATCATCGGTGCGCAGCGCGAGCAGGTCGAGCACCTCCGCCTCGACGCCCGCCTCCTCGCGGATCTCCCGGACGATCGCCTCGGCAGGCTGCTCTCCGGGTTCCAGGATGCCCGCGATCGACGCCCACTCGCCGGTGTCCGCGCGCCTGCCCAGAAGGATCTGGCCGGCGTCGTCGACCACCACCGCGGCCACGCCGGGCAGCCACAGCAGGTCGGTGCCGATCTTCTCGCGGATGGTGCGCACGTACTCGGGGATGGGCATGCGGCCACTATACCCCTTGGGGGTATAGTCGACGGTGCGCGGCGATCGACGCCCGCGCCAGTGGCTGAAGGAGCGAGAGATGGCAGTGGAGAACACCTACACCGTGACCGGCATGACCTGCGGGCACTGCGCCGCATCGGTCCGCGAGGAGATCTCGGAGATCGGCGGCGTCACCGCGGTGGACGTGAACGTCGAGACCGGCGCCGTGAAGGTCGCCAGCGAGGCCGAGCTGGCCCGCGACGCCGTCGAGGCCGCGGTCAAGGAGGCCGGCTACACGCTGGTCTGAGTTACGGTTGATGCATGTCTGAGCAGGGCGACTTCGAATTCGAGCGCACGTTCTTCGTCGGCGGGCTCCCCGAGGCCGCGGCGCTCGACCCCGCGCCCACGCTGATCGTGCAGGCGTACCTGTTCGCCGAGGACGGCTACGCCGTGCGGGTGCGGCTGCAGGGCACCGCCCCCGCGGAGCGCGGCGGCGGCCCTGCGGCGCTCGTGGACGCCCTGGGCGACACGGCCACCGGCACGATGACCGCTAAGGGGCCCGCGGTGAGCGGCACCCGCTACGAGGCCGAACGCGAGCTGGACGCCCTCGTCGCCGGGCAGATCGTGCGGCGCGCGCAGCACGTGGTGGCCAAGGTGCGGTACTCGATGTGGCTGGGCGAGGACGGCTGGGTGGTCGACGAGTTCCTCGGCGCGAACGCGCCCCTCGTGCTGGCGGAGGTGGAGCGCGGCGGGCCCGTGGTGGACCTCGCGATCCCCGACTTCTGCGTCACCGAGGTCTCCGAGGACGAGCGGTTCCGCAACGAGTACCTCGCCCACGTCTCGTTCGGGGCATGGTCGCAGGAGTACGCCCGGGAACTGGCGCTGCTGGGCCCGCGGTTCGTGCACTCCCTCGGCGAGAACCGCCTCGGCGGCGTGTAGCGGCCGGCCCGGATCTCCTACCCCGGGCGGTTGACCCCCGGTGTGTCAACGCGGTTATCTCAACGCCGTTGACACACCTGGAAGGGGCCGCTCGATGATCGACGCACTCACCCGTTTCGTCGCGCGCCGCGCCAGGGCCGTGCTGCTTTTCGCGGTGCTCCTGCTGGCGGGGCTGGGCATCGCCGGCCTGGGCGTCGCCGATGAGCTGCAGGCCGGCGGCTACGTCGATCCGCAGGCCGAGGCGATGCGGACCTACGACCGGATGACGAACGACTTCGACCGCGGCGGCCTGCCGCTGGTGCTCACCGTCTCCATCCCCGAGGGGCACGAGGCGCAGGCGGCGCAGTACGGCCGCGACCTCGCCGAGCGGCTCCGGGCGGACGGCCGCGTCGAGAGCGTCGTCGACGGGTTCGCCGCGCCGTCGCCGATGCTGCTCAGCGAGGACGAGCGCACCGCCCTCGTGGTCGCCGCGGTCGAGGGCGGCGAATCGCGGGCGCCGCTCAACGCGAAGGCCATCGTGGAGGGGTTGCCCGCGCCCCCGTCGCCGATCAGCGTGGCCGCCGGCGGCCAGGCCTACAGCTACGTGCAGATCAACGACCAGTCCTCGCACGACCTCATGATCGCGGAGGCGGTGGCCATCCCGATCACGTTCCTGGTGCTGGTGTGGGTGTTCGGCGGCCTCGTCGCCGCAGCGATCCCGGTGCTCATCGGCATCGCCGCGATCATCGCGACGACCGGGATCCTGCGCGCCTTCACCACCTTCACCGACGTGTCGATCTTCGCGCTCAACCTCACCACCGCGATGGGCCTGGCGCTCGCCATCGACTACACCCTGCTGGTGATCTCCCGCTACCGCGAGGAGGTGGCGGCGGGAGGTGACCGCCCGGAGGCGCTGCGCCGCACCATGAACACCGCCGGCCGCACCGTCCTGTTCTCCGCGGTCATCGTGGGCCTCTCGCTGGCGGCGATGGCGATCTTCCCGATGTACTTCCTGCGCTCGTTCGCCTACGCCGGCGTCGCCGTGGTCGCGTTCGCCGCACTCGCGACGCTGATCCTGACGCCCGCGATCCTCACCGTGCTGGGCGACCGCGTGGACGCGCTGAAGATCGGCCGGCGCCGCGAGGACCCCGCGCCGCACGACACCCTGTTCTACCGGATCACCCGCGCCGTCCTCCGCCGGGCCGTGCCGATCGGGATCGCCCTCATCGCGCTCCTGCTGATCCTCGGAACCCCTTTCCTGAGCATCCATTTCGGCTTCCCCGACGATCGGGTGCTGCCGGCCTCGTCCAGCTCGCACCAGGTGGGCGACACCCTCCGGTCGGACTTCGCCGAGGACGCCTCGGCGCGGGTCAGCGTGGTCCTCACCGAACCCGCCGACGACGGTGCCGTGGCCGACTACGCAGGCCGGCTCTCGACGGTGGAGGACGCGGGCACCGTCGTCGCGCCCACCGGAACGTACCTCCACGGGCGGCGGGTGGCCGAGGGCGACCCGACCGCCCGGGCCGCGAACGGCTCTGCGCTGCTGCTGGTCTCGTCCAGTCTCGATCCCCTCTCCGCGGAGGCGGCCGAGCAGCTGGACCGCCTGCACGCCGTGCCGGCGCCGGCCCCCGCGAGCTTCGGCGGATCCGCACAGCTCAACCGCGACTCGGTGGAGTCCATCCTCGACACCCTGCCCACGGTGCTCCTGGTGATCGCGGTGACCACCTTCATCCTGCTGTTCCTGCTGACGGGCAGCGTGGTGCTGCCGTTGAAAGCGCTGGTGATGAACGTGATCTCGCTGTCCGCGGTGTTCGGGGCGCTGGTAGCGATCTTCCAGTGGGGGTGGCTCGGCGGGCTCGGCACCACGGTGACCGGCGCGATCATCGCGAACATGCCGGTGCTGATGTTCTGCATCGCGTTCGGTCTCTCGATGGACTACGAGGTGTTCCTGCTCGCCCGGATCAAGGAGTTCTGGGACCACTCCGAGGCGAAGGATCACGCCGCGAACGACGAGGCCGTTGCGCTCGGCATCGCCCGCACCGGGCGGGTGGTCACCGCCGCCGCGCTGCTCATGGCGATCGTCTTCGCCGCCATCGGGTTCGCCGGGGTCTCCTTCATGAAGATGTTCGGCGTGGGCATGATGATCGCGGTCCTGCTGGACGCCACCGTGATCCGGATGCTCCTCGTGCCGGCGTTCATGCGGGTGGCCGGCGTGTGGAACTGGTGGGCGCCGGCGCCCTTGCGGCGCCTGTACCACCGGGTGGGTCTGCGAGAATCGTAGCGAGATGAAACGGCGGCGGTGTAGTAGCCGCGGCGACGGGTAGCTCGGATCAGCCTGACCGCAACCGTTCTGCTGCGGCCCTCCGTGCCGCACTGTGTTCCTCACATCGCGAGGAGGACAGATGATCGAGGTGCAGGGCCTCACCAAGACGTACGGGACGGGCGCGGCGGCGACGCCGGTGCTGCGGGACGTGAACTTCACCGTTGCCGCCGGAGAGATCCTGGCCGTCGTCGGGCCGAGCGGCGCGGGGAAGTCCACGCTCGCCCAGTGCCTGGGGCTGTTGGAACGCCCGACCAGCGGCACCATCGCCATCGGCGGCCAGGACCTCACCGCCGTGCCGGAGCGGGAGTTGCGCGCGGCCCGCAGGAGGATCGGCACCGTCTTCCAGTCATCGAGCCTGCTGCGGCGCCGTACCGCCGCCGAGAACGTTGCGCTGCCACTCGAGTACCTGGGCGTCACCGGGGCTCAGACGCGGGCGCGGGTTGCGGAGCTGCTCGAGCGGGTAGGACTGGCGGACAAGGCCGGCCACTACCCGCATCAGCTCTCCGGCGGGCAGCGGCAGCGCGTGGGGATCGCCCGGGCACTCGCCCTGCGACCCACGGTACTGCTCTCCGACGAGGCGACCTCGGGGCTGGATCCCGAGGCCACGGCCCAGTACCTCGAGCTGCTCCGGGACGTGCGCGACGAGCTGAACCTGGCCGTCGTGCTGATCACCCATGAGATGGACACGATCGTCCGCGTCGCCGACAGCGCGGCTCGGCTCGACCACGGCGTCCTCGCCGAACAGGGCGCCCTGGTGGACCTGCTCACCGACCCGGGATCGGTCCTGGGGGAGTCCCTCCGTGCCTCGGGACCGCCGGCTGCTGCACCGTCGGGCCAGGCGACCGCGCGCCTGACCTACGACGCGGGCGTCCCCGCGGACTGGCTGAGCCGGGTATCGCTGGAGACCGGGGTCGCGATCGCGCTGCTCTCGGCGTCGGTGCAGGCGGTGGGCGGCGTCACCATCGGGACCGTGACGGTCGGCGTCGGCGAGGGTGACCTCGCCCGCGTGCTCGGCGCGGCGCACGCGCTCGGGCTGCGCTCCGGCGCGGACGCCCGCGAGGCGGTGCCCGCATGAGCTACCTCGCCTCCGGGATCACGGTGCCACTCAGTGATATTCCCGATCTCGTGCTGCCCGCGCTGCGGGACACGGTGATCATGGTCGGCCTCGTCATGGTGATCGTGCTCGTCGTGGGCGTGCCCCTCGGCGCGCTCGTGCACAACCTCGCGCCCGGCGGGCTGATCGCGCGGCCCGCCCTGCACCGCCCGCTCACCTGGGTGATCAGCGTGGGACGGTCGCTGCCGTTCCTCGTCCTGATGACGGCGATCATCCCGTTCACCCGGTTCCTCACGGGGACCAACATCGGCATCGCCGCCGCCGTGGTGCCGATGTCGATCGCCGGGATCGCGTTCTTCGCCCGCATCGTCGAGAACAGCCTGCGCGCGCTGCCGCCCGACGTGGTCACCGTGGCGAAGGCGTCCGGCGGATCCAACGCCCAGATCATTTGGGGCGCACAAGTCCCCGAAGCGCTGCCGGGCATCGTCGGCGGCCTCACCATCAACACCATCGCCATGATCGAGTACTCCACGATCGCCGGCACGATCGGCGCCGGAGGCCTCGGCTACGTCGCCGTCACCTACGGCTACCAGCGCTTCGACCACGGCGTCATGATCGCCACGATCGTGGTGCTCATCGTGGTGGTCACCGCCATTCAACTCGCCGGCGATGCGCTGGTGCGGTACCTCACCCCCGAACAGACCGTCCTCCGAAAGGCCCTCGCATGAGCGACACCGAAACCCGTGATCCCGCCCCCGCCACCCCGCCCACCGACGACGATCACGGCTTCACGACCCGCGGTTCGCGAAGGCCCCTGATCATCGGCGCGGCGGTCCTGGTCGTACTCGTCGTCGCCGGCTTCATCGGCTGGCGCGCCTTCGGGGGGTCGGAGACCACGACCGCGAACGAGACCGCAGGGGCCACCCTCCTGGTCGCGACCACCGAGGGGAACGCCGCCGAGCAGGCGCTGATCGAGTTCGTCGCGAAGGAAGTGGCTCCCAAACACGGCATCACGGTGGCCTTCAAGGGACTCGCGGACTCCACCACGATCAATCGCGCGGTGAGCGAGGGCGAGGTGGCGGCCACCGTCTACCAGCACAAGCTGTGGCTCGGCCAGGTGCTGCAGGCGAACCCGGACTTCCGCGAGGAGGCCGCGACGCCCGTGTTCCGCTGGGGATTCGGGCTGTTCTCCGACAAGTACACCGATCCGCAGCAACTGCCGCAGAACGCGAAGGTCTCTCTGTACTCGGATCCCGCCAACGAGGCGCAGGGCCTGTGGTTCCTCGAGCGGGCCGGACTGATCACGCTGGCGCCGGGCGTCAACAAGTGGCAGGCGACCGTGAAGGACATCGCGACCAACCCGAAGAACCTGCAGTTCACGCTGCTCGACTTCGCGGCGCAGACCCGCGCGCTGCCCGACCTGGACGCGGCGGTCGGCTACACCGAGTACTACCTCGCGGCCGGGGTGAGCATCGAGAAGGAGATCTTCGCCCCGCCCGCCCCCGACGAGTTCGCCGGCCAGCTGACCATCGGGACGCGATGGAAGGACACCGAGAACATCAAGAACCTCGTCGCCGCGTTCAAGGACCCCGCCGTGCAGGAGTTCCTCCGCACCGATCCGCGGGTGAAGGACATCCTCCTGCCGATCGGGTGACGCCGCGGGCGGCGTCGTGGCTACGGTGAGGGTATGACTCGACCCGAGGTGACGCTGTTTCCCGACAGCAGCCGCAAATCGGACTTCCACTGGACCGGTGCGGAGATCAGCGAGAACCGGCTGCGCGCACTCTCGCTCGGGGCGTACGTGGGGCGGGCGTGCAGCCACGCCGTCGACACCCTGTGGCGCGAGTGCACCCGGCACCCCGAGGAGGGCACCGTGCCCGAACGGGCCGCCGGGGATCTGCGGAAGTCGTGGGGCGTGCAGGACGCGACGGAACTGCGACGCACCGTCGGGCGACTGCTGGACGGCATGCACTCGACGTTGTACGAGGAGGTGTTCCCGCTCGCGGAGCCCCTGGGGGTGGCCAAGCGCGACGGCAAGGCGATGCAGTCGCCCCTGACGCTGGAGGATCATCGCCGGTTCTTGACGACGCGCGCCACCGTGCTGCAGAAGGATCCGGCGTCCGTGATCGCGGCGCACGAGGCGATCTACCGGCTGGTGGCGATGCGGATGATCAACCGCACGAACGAGGTCGCGCTACCCCCGCACGTGCGGGCCTGGGACCTGGCGCGGGTGCCCGTGGTGGTGCGGATGGGGTTCACCGCCGGATACATCGACGAGGACGAGGCGTGGCAGCTCGTGGAGGCCGCGCTGCGCCGCGCCCAGGCCGAGTACTGCGCCTGGGGGACGTTCGCCGACGGGATCCTCGTCGGTCGTGCGTTCTGGCTCGCGATGGACGACGTGACCGAGGTGGAGGCGGAGGACAAGCGTGTCGCCGCCGAACTGCACTACCTGCTCGAGTCCCCGGCGAGCCCGTGGCGGCGGGTCGGCTTGCGGCCGTAGCGGGCTACTGGGGTTGGACCCCGAAGATCGCGGCGACCCGCTCGCCGACCTGCTCCTCGGGCACCGTCCCGGCGTCCATCTGCGCGCGCAGCTGCGTGTACTCGGTGTACTGCTTGGCGACCTCGTCGCCCCGATTCGGTTCGGGATCGGCGGGTTTCGCGTAGACGCCGAACGTTCGGGCGTTGTTCACGGTGAGGTAGAACCGGTGGTAGGTGTTCATCCTGCTCACCCACAGGTAGTAGCTTCCGGTGCGGTCCAGCAGGCGGATCCGGACGTGCCCCGAATCGTTGGTCTCGCTCTGCTCCACGCGGATGAGCGCCGCGAGGGGGAGCTCGAAGACGTGCGGCTCGGGGGCGTCGGTCGCGTAGATCAGCCGGCGGTCGGTGACCAGGAGCGGCCGCCAGCCCTCGGCCTTGGTCCGGAACACGTCGAACGCCCCGAGGACGAGCTCGTCCTGGCCCACTGTCTCGATCAGCCAGCGGTCCGCGGTGGGCAGGTCCACGAGCTGCCGGAACCAGTACATCGCCGCCTTGATGTCCGGCCGTTCCCGGCTCGGAGGGCCGTAGACGGGGCGCGGCGCCGCCGGCAGCGAGAGGGTGTCGTCGACGGGTGCCGGCTGCGGGTTGGCAGGGGTGGGGCGGGCGGCGAGCGCCGTGTCGCGGAAGACGGCGGCAGCTGGGGCCTGCTCGGGTGCGAGGGAGATCATCGTGGGGTCGCGGGGGAGGTCCGCCGCGGTCGCGGTGGGCGCGCCTGCGCGCCGGACGTGGACGAACTCGGTGGTCACGTCGATATCGTCGAGCTGGTCGAGGGGCACCACCACCGTCGCGCCGCCGCGGTGGATCTCCACGGCGCGGTCCGTCAGGAGGAGCCAGCCGCCGGCGGTCCTGAACTCGGTCATAGGGCGATGGTAGTCGGGGCGGGTGCAAGACCGGTGCCGACGGCGGACAGTGGGGTTCTTCATGCAGATCGACGGTGCGCCGCACCACGTATGGACGCCGGGGCCGCGCGATGCGGAGCGGATAGCGCGGGCGTCGGTCCTGTCCGTCGTGCCCAGACCGTCGTGGATCGTGCTGGTCCCGGAGATCGTCCCGCACGCCGGGTGAGCACCTTCGCCGAGCTGGTGCCTCCCGCCGCGGTTCGAGTTCCTCCGAGGTCGCATCGGAACCGCCCGATGACGGTGCGCTAGAAGGGCGGGGGTCCGTCGAACGACGGTGCGTGCCTGGGCGGCGGTGCGCCGGTGAGGGCTGTGGCGAGCAGGGTTTCGAATTCGCTGACGGGTTCTTCGTTGCGTTTCTGTTCTGTGGCGAGGGTTTCGATGTTGCGCCGGCGGAGGTGTTCTCGGCGGGCGTGTTCGCGTTGGAGTCGGGTGCGTCCGCCGGGCGGCGGCGTGGGGTGTTCGCGTCCTGTGCTGGTTGGCGTTCGCTCCGGGGTGGTCCAGTGGATGCGGTTGAGGTCGGGGAGCAGGCGTAGGACGATGCCGTGGGGGTCGACGATGTAGCGACGCTGGTCGGGTGCGGTCCAGAGGATGCGGCCGTCGGGCAGGCGTGCGTCGATCCAGTCGCCGGCGGTTTTGAGGTGGTGGTGGGCGATGCAGAGGGGTTGGATCTGCTCGGCGGTGGTGGCGCCGCCGAGGTGGGGGTTGCGGTGGTCGTATTCGCGGCGGTGGTCGATCTGTGCGGTGGAGGCGGGTCGGTTGCAGAACGGGAACACGCAGCGGGGGAAGACGAGTCGTAGGTAGCGGCGTAGGTCTGCTGACGGCCGGTATCCGCTGCTGCCGCGCGCGTACGCCACCGCACTGCCCTGGAATGCATTGCCGTCCGAGGTGTGGTCGCGGTCGTCCGAGCCGCCGGACCTGCCGCCGGACCTCCCGCCGGGTGGCCCGGGATCAGGGCTGGGTCCGCCCCCGCAGGGTGATGTTCCGCCGGGGCTGTTTCCGTCGGGCCCGATGTCGGGGTCGGGGTCTGTAGGTGCGGGGCCGGCGCTGCCGGAGTCCGGGCCGGGGCCGTCATGCCATGCGATGTGCGCGACCACCCCGCGGAGCGGGAACGCGAAGTCCACTGCAGGGCGCGGAGAGATGGGTTCTGCCGCTGTGGGGCTGGGAGTTTCGGTGTTGCTCTGCTGCGGTGCGGGCGCGGGTTCGTGTTCGGTGATCCGCTGCCCGAAGGGCCGCAGCTTCGCGTCCTCGCGGGCGGCGAGCTCGCGGGCGTACTCGAGGGAGACGAGTCCGTAGCCCTCCAGGTACGCGAACCCCTGCGAACCACCGGCATTCACATCGGCGGGCTCTGCAGCGGCAGGCTCCGCGGAGAAATCAACGGTGCTGGCTTGGGCGGCTTCCTGTGCGCCGGTGGTGGTCTCGGATGCGTTGTGGGCGTCCGCGGCGGCGTGGGTGATGTCGGTGGGGAGGTCGTGTTCGTTGATGACGAGGTTGA